>DASYLL010000150.1:0-10836 GCA_036009605.1 Thermoanaerobaculia bacterium
TCGACGCTCGGGATGACAGGCGGTTGGCAATGTGGCGCCTTCTCTTCGCGGCGTCCTGCATCTGGATCCTGCTGCTGTTCGGATCGTTCAGCGGCAACACCTTCATCTACTTTCAGTTCTGACGATGCGAGACGGCAAACGAATCGCGGTATGGCTGGTGGCGCTGGTGATCCTCGTGTTCGCCGGCGATCGCATCGGCGCGTTTCTTTGCAGTCGGGTTCTCACTGCGAGCCAGTTCCGTTTCTCGCGTGTCTATCGCGGCGGATCGAACGCGGACATCCTCGTCATCGGCGATTCGCGCGGCGTGCATTCGTTCTATGCACCATCGATCGAGACGCTCACCGGGCGGCCGGCCCTGAATCTCTCGTTCAACGCGATGTCGATGCCGATCGTGGAAGCGTTGCTGACCGACTATCTCGAGCGGAATCGCGCGCCTCGGCTGGTGATCATCGAGGTCACGTGTGTCGTCGTCGACCGAGGACTCGTGTCCGAGCTGCGCACGTACGCGGGCTTGTCGCATCGGCTCCATGCGGTCTATGCACGCGAACATCCGCAAGCCGCGGCGGCCGGACGCGTCTTTCATCTGCTCCCGTACGACAGCGAATTCTTCCTGCGCGCGCTGGCGTATCTGCGGCGCTCCGATCAGGACTGGATCAATCGCGGTGTCATCCCGCCGGAGCTCGCGGCGAATGCGCGTGGCGGCTGGAGCCCGCGTCCGTATCCGGAGAATCTCGTCGTGCTGCGACGGCTCGTGCCGATGCTGCGCGCGCGTGGCATTGATGTGAAGCTCGTGATCGCGCCGTATCACCCCTCCGTGGGGGTCGACATGGGCCAGATCCTGCCCGGCATCGACGGGCCTGTCTCGAACTACGCAAATGCGATTCAGGAATCGCAGTACTTCGCGGATGGCGTACACATGAACGCCGACGGCAGCGAAGTGTTTCTGCGGATGCTGCAGCGCGACGGCGTGTTGCCTAGTACGCGGGAGTGACGGAGAAGCCGGACGCGACGCGCCCCGGAACGCGCTCGCGCAGCATGTAGCGAAAGTACGGCGTACAGGGCAGTGGCGAGTCCCAGCAGCGATCGTCCTTCGTGGGGAGAAGGACGACCAGGCCGCTCGCTGTCGTGGTCCTGATCGTCGGCACGATCGGGAGCGGTTGCCAGTGCATCGAGATGTTCGCGATCGTCGCACGCTCGCGGATTGCGTGAAGCATGACGCCGCGATAGGTGAGCCCGAGGATTGCGGTCACGATCAGCGAGAAGAGGATGCGCGGTGCCCACGGCCGCACCGATACGAGAAACAGCATCGCAGCGGCCATCGCGAAGCAGAAGAAAAGCGCGTGCGCGAATCGCGGATCGGGTGCGGTGAAAAACCAGAACGCGAGTCCGGCAAAAACGGGCGCGAGGATCAGCAACTCGCGAAGACGCCGCTGCTTCGTCAGTGTGATGACCGCGCAGGCTACGCCGAGGAGCCCCGCACTCATGCGCCATTCGAGCGGGTTGACCCAGCCCGTGTTCGGTTTTCGCGCCCACTCGCGAATGAGCGCTGTCATCTGCGCAGCCTCGTCGCGCGGCACCGCCCAGTCGAATGCGATGTGCCCGATCGTCGACGGATACATCGGCGCGCCGGTCGTGAGGTAGCCGCGAGTCATCCAGATCGCGAGCACGGCCATCACGAACGCGATCACGCGCCAGCGGCGTGCCAGTCCGAACGCGATCGCGAGCACGACCGCGGCGAAGACGAGATTGCTCAACTTGATCGTGATCGCGGTGGCGGCAAGGATCGCAACGATCGAAGCGTCGTCGTCGAGTTTGCGATCGAACAACACGCCGGCGAGCAGCACGAAGATCACGAGCTGCAGGAGCTCCGAGGCGAGGTCGGGAGTGGGGGAGGCGAAACCGGGCGAGCTGAATGCGAGAAAGCCGAGGACCGGGAGCGCGAAGATCGACGGCACGTTGGCGAACGGCCGATCGGCGAGCGGACGCAGTCGCGCAAGAAACGTCGCCGTCGTGAGCAGAAAGAGAAACCCGTTCGCGATCCTGCTGCCGTGCTCGAAAACGCCCAACGATGCCGCGTAGGTGAAGAACGATTGATTGAAGCCGAGGCGTCCGTGCAGATTGCCGAGTCCGGGAACGATCGGGAACGATTCCAGCCAGCGGATGGTCTGGAAGTGATAGAGGCCGGCGTCGTAGACGAGCGGCGTCAGCATCGAGCGCATCGCGATCCAGACCGCGACCGCGGCGATGACGAGGAGCATGATCATTCCCCGACGCGTGTAGCGGCGGCGCGGAATCGAGAACGTGATTCCGATCAGGAACACCGGCACCGTCGCGAGCACGTTCAGCGGAACGGCGAGGTGCAGAACCTGGAAAATCAGCAGCGCGAATGCCCAGCCGAGCCAGATCCGCGTGGCTTCATCGGATGGTGTGATCTGTAGCGCGCGTGCGGCCAGCACGCCCCATCCGCGAAACGCGAGCGCGAGCGCCGCGTACGCGAGCAGCACGAAGACGACCTCACGCATCGAGCTCGCGGTAAATGCCGACGATGTCGGCGACCAGCCGTTCCTTCGTGTGCGTCCGCGTGACGTACTCCTTGCCGCGCTCGATGAATCGGCGGCGCAGCGGCTCGTCGCGAAGGAGATGCGTGAGGCCGGCGGCGAAACCGTCCGCGTCATCGGAGGCCGCGGTGATGCCGCGCTCGCGGATCTCGAAGGTCGCGCCGTTCTCGTTGATGCGTTGCTCGACGGATCCGAGCAGGTCGACGACGCCGCCGACCGCGGTGCTGATGACCGGCTTGCCGGTGGCCATCGCTTCGATGATCGCGAGTGGCGTTCCTTCGTTGCGCGACGTGAGTGCGACGACGTCGAGGGACGAGTAGATCTCCGTCGCGTCGCGCGTGCCGGCGAAGACGACGCGATCGCCGAGTCCGAGCTCCGCCACGCGTTGCACCAGATGCTCGCGTTCGCCGCCGTCGCCATACACGACGAATCGCGCGGCATCGTGAGCACGTGCGGCGACGCGGAGGAAGAGGTCGTGATTCTTGATCGCGGCGAGGCGCCCCACGATTCCGATGATCGTCTCCGTCGGCGCGACGCCGGTCGATGCGCGGAGCGCAGCGCCTGCCTCAGGATGACCAATCAGCACCGATACATCGATGCCGAGCGGCACGACCGAGTATTGCTCCGGTTTGCCGATCGCGAAGGTGTCGCGGATCTCGTGGAGCTGCTGGTCGCCGAGGACGATGAGACGGTCGGTGTTGATGCGGGCGAGGAGGCGCTCGATGGACAGAACGACCCGCGTTTTCGCGGCGCCGTAATAATGGCGAAAGATGTGGCCGTGGTACGTGTGTACGAAACGGCAGCGTCGCGGCCGCAGCAGCAGGATCGACGGAGTCAGGAAGCGATAGAGCAGCCCCGCGAGTCGGCCGACTGCGCCTGCTTTCGCCGTGTGCGTGTGCAGTACGTCGGGGCGGAAGCGGACCATCAGGCGCCACACGTCCCACACGGCGATGAAATCGCGCGCAGACATCTCGCGGCTCATCGACGGCACGATCACCGGCGTGACGTGGCGCTCCGCGGCGAACGCGATCATGTCCTCTTCGCCGGGCGGCACGGTGCCGGTGACGAGCAGCGGCTCGAAGCCGTCGCGTGCCAGCGCCTCGTTGAGCCACACGACGTGCCGCGCCGGGCCGCCGACGTTGAGCCGCGCAATGAGACGCATCACCCGCATCGGCGCGCCCGTCATTGCACCCCCGCCGCGGCCGCGACGCTCGTGCGCAATTCGCCGGTGATCTGATCGAGGATGATCGGATTGAAGCGCACGGCCGTGATCATGTCGGCGCGTGCATGTTCAATGTCGCCGAGGTGGAGCATTGCCAGGCCGCGGTAGAGGTAGAGCTCGGGGCGTTGGTCGATCACGAGTGCGCGCGTGTAGATATCCGCCGCTTCCTGCCAGAGCTCGAGCATCTCGCAGTTCGCGCCGTAGAGCGTGTACCAGACGGGACTCAGCTTCTGGCTCTGTTCGATGCCGCGCAACTCATCGAGATTCTTGCGCGCGAGCGATGCCGCGCGTCCCGGATCGAGGCTCTGCGCAACGCTCAGACGTTCTTCGATCTCGCGTAACGTGATGTTGTCGCGGAACGGAATCACGCACAGGTGATAAATGGCAAAAGCACTCGCGACGATCAGAATGATTCCGACGATGACCAGTTTGGAGTGCGGCAGCCGCAGCTGCCGCTTTTGTATGTTCGGAACCGTAAGACACACCGCCCCAAGCGTGATGAACATCAGGCGCGGGGCCGCGAGCTCGAGCGGAAATTGCGCAAGACACACCACAAAAATCACCGTCGCGAGTGGCCAGCGCAGCGTGCCGGCAAACGTCGCTTCCTGCGGCGGTCCGCGTCGTGCGACCAGGATCGCGATCGCCGCAAGAAACAACAGTAAGCCAATCACGCCCGTTTCGGCCGCGACCTGCAGATAGTCGTTGTGTACCGCACCCCAGTTCATCGGATAGCCGCGCGTCCACTCCGGAGGATATTTCTCCTCCAGCGCGACGCGGTAGGACATGTAGTGAAATCGGAAGCATCCCGGCCCGACGCCGGCGACTGGATGATCGCGCGTCATTTCGACGGCGGCAAGGAACGGGAGGAGGCGCTCGGAGAAAAGCAGCTGATAGTTGCGATCCACCGCGGCTCGTCCGAGCTCACGTGCGCTGCGTCCGAGGGTCGTTGCGGGGGACATCACCGCCAGTCCGACGACCACGAGCACTACGGCGATCACGACCGCGGCACGTCGTGCCTGCACGATCGCGAGCACGATCATCGCCGCAACGAACGCGATCAGTGCGGTGCGCGTGGCGCTGGCAATCATCCCCGCCACGAGCAGGTTCGCGATCGCGAGATAGAGCCAGCGCCGCTTGCCTGTGAACGTGACGGCCATGACCACCGCGGCGACCGCCGGCGCGGCGAGGAAGGTACCGACGTCGTTCGCGTTGCCCATCAGTCCGACGGCGCCATAGTGGCCTTCGGTGACCGGAATGGGGCTCCAGATGCCGTTCTCCTGCAGGATCGTGATGACCGCATTTACGCAACAGGCGGGCATCAGCAGGTCGACCGCTCTGTGCGAGAGCGATTCCGCGGCGATGCAGGTGGCGAGGAAGATCACGGCCGCCGCGAGAATCGTGATCAGGCTGTCGATGCTCAGCGCGCGATGGGTCGACGTCGCGGTGACGATGATCGACCAGACCACGATCGCCGCGGCGAGGAGGTGCTCGCGACGCCACTCTGACAGTCGCACGGGCAGTCGCAGGTTTCGCGCACGCAGGAGCATCAGCGCGAACAGCACGATTGCTTCGCCGCGAAACAGCAACTCTTTCGGCAGGCGAAACCGATCGGCGCCGCCGGGGACGACGGTCATCGGAAGGATCACCAGTCCGGCTCCGACGACGAGAAGGATGGCCCGGTCAATCATGAACGAAGCGAGAGTCTAGACGCGTTCGGCCTCACACTCTACGATCGCGTCGAGGGATCGCCATCTCCAAACTCGTTTCCATCATTACACCGACGTTTAATGCGGGCGGGAAAATCGCTGCGACGATCTCATCGGTCGCGAGTCAGGATCGAACGTTCTTCGACTATCGCATCGTGGACGGAGGCTCGACCGACGCCACGCTCGAGGTCATCCGCCGCACTGCTCCGGACGTCGATTTGCTCTCGGAGCGCGATGCCGGGGTCTACGACGCCATCAACAAAGGCATCGCCCGCAGCACCGGCCGCTTCCTCTACATCCTGGGCGCCGGCGATGTGCTTCGGCCCGGCGTCCTGGCGTCGATCGCGGAGCGTCTCGCGGCGGCGCCGCCGAACAGCATCGTCTACGGAAACGTCTACTGGGTCGGTCTCGATCGGGTCTATGACCCGCGCTTTTCGAAGCGCGATCTCACGGTGCGCTGCGTTTGTCATCAGTCGATGTTTCTCGACCGCTCGCTGTTCGCACTGCACGGGATGTACGACCTGCGCTATCCGATCTCCTCGGACTGGCATTTCAACATCCGCGCTTTCTGCGATCCGCGCGTGCAGACGCAGTACATCGACATTGTCATTGCGGACTACGAAGGCGGCGGCATCAGCGACACGGGACACGACGCACAGTTTCAGTCCGACCTGCCGGGCCTCGTTCGTCGCTCGTTCGGCATTCGCTACTGGCTGCTGCTTTGGATGGATCGCATGCGCAGGCGGGCGCGCGGGATTGCATCGGCGTTGAAGTCGCGGCTCTGAGGGCCGATCACGCCGGTCACGTGACGTTCTTCTCCAGCGCGCGACGCAGTGACGCAATCTCTTCCCGCAGCAGTGCGATCTCGTGTTCAGTCGCCTGACCCTCGGGAATGAGGAACCATGCGGCCAGCGCGGCGGAGAAGGCGCCGAACAATCCGACGCCTGCAGTCATCAGGAAGACCGCCACGAGCCGTCCCTCGGTGCTGACGGGATAGTGGTCGCCATAGCCGACGGTCGTGATCGTCGAGAACGCCCACCACATCGCGTCGTCCGCACTGTGGATATTCGATTTCGGCAGGGTCTCGAAATGAAGAATCAGGGTGCTGCTGGTGATGACGAGAATCAGCGCGAGCAGTGCCGCGATGGCGAACGTCGACTGACTGCGCTGCTTCCGCATCGAGGTCGTGAGCAGGCGAGTGGCACGAATGCCGCGCAGAACGCGGGCGATCCGTGCAATTCGCGCCAGGCGTCCCCATCGTGCGATGTCGAGCGTCGGAATGGCCGACAAAAGGTCGAGCCATCCCCACGTGATCAGATACTTCCAGCGGTTCGGCGCCTGCCAGAGCGAGACGAAGAAGTCGATCGCGAAACCGATGCAGATCAGGAAATCGGCGTAGTCGAGCACGATCTGGATTTGAGGATCGAGCCGGAACGCGTGCTGTACGACGATCGTTGCCAGCGCCAGCACGCAGAGCGCGAGCATGAAGAGCTGATAGGCGCGCCGGCCCGAAGAGGATGAGTCGGTCATCGTCCGTGACCTCCCCCGCAACGTGATCCCGGTGTGAGTAGTGTGCAGGAGTTGTGTGACCGACGGGGCCACGCGCGGAGGAGGTCGCTTTGTAAGACACGGCAGTCGCGCATTTGTGGCGAAGTGTATGCACATTCTTCCGAAAGAAAGGAGTCTCCGATGCCGGAAAAAGAAACGATCCGCAAGGCCCGACAGGACAAACGACAGGGCAAGTCGCCGTCGACGCAGGCCGGCGAGTTCGTCCACGAGGAAATCGAGCACATCCGTGAAGGCAAACACGGCGCACGCTCGACGAAACAGGCCATCGCCATCGGGCTCTCGAAGGCGCGACGCGCCGGAGTGAGGTTGCCACCCCCAGCCCGCGCATCCGCCAGCACACGCAAGCAAGCCTCACACGATCTCGAGAAAGCAAAATCACACCGCAAGCCATCCGCGAAACGCTCGAAAGCCGCGCGGAGTGCGCTGAAAGATGAAGGCCGCGCTGCGGCATCATCGACCGCGTTGTCACGTCAGGCGAAAACCGCCGCCCGCAAACGCAGCCCGAAGTCCCGCCACGACGCCGCGGTCAAAGCGGCAAGAACGAGGGCGGCCCATTGATTCGGAAACTGAAATCCGGCGAGTACCGGCTGTACTCGCGCAAGAAGAATCCGAAGACGGGGAAACGGCGGAATCTCGGGACGTTTTCGACGCGCGCGGCCGCGGAGGCGCATGAACGGGCGGTGCAGTATTTCAAGCGGCAGTAGGGGCGGGGCGTTCAGGGAAGCGATGAAGAGTCCATCCTGCCGGCGAGAACTGCCTGATCGCGCAACAGCATCAGGAGATCCGACTGGCTGGCCTCCATGACGACTCTTGCACCTGCGGCCTTGAGCGCATTGAGGCGATCTTTCGATGATTGTTTGTGAGGCAAGCCGGAGAGTGCGATGGTGACGCGTTTCGGCGGTACGAGGTTAACCGCGTTCGGATCAAGCGCGACCGCCGACGCGAGATCGACTCCGTCATCCGCGGCATCGCGTACCGGCGCGAGCGACTTGTCGTGCGTAAACCTGGGCACACCGACGAACAACGCCACCGATTGCTCGCGATCGAACCCGTGGATCGCATGACCGGCTCTTTGAGGGAACTGACGGACTGAACGTGAATTGCGTACGACCGCAATCGGCATGAGCGGCAGCAACACAGCCGCCGCCCAGAGCCACTTCGATTTTTTCATCGCGGTCCCTTCGCGGGAACTCGTGGCGGCACAGACTCGAGCATCACTCGTTCGATCGACCAGTTTCTCGGTGTGACGATGGGTTTTCCGCGATTCGGGTCGACAGTGAGTTGCAAGATCTCGTCGAGCGGCCCGAGAGGCTGCGTGCCGCCGCTGCGCACACCGTCCCATTGCAAAACCCACGGATTCGCCAGCGGCTCATCGGTGGTGAGCAGGACATACGTATCGATGCCATAGGGAGGCGCGCCGAAGAACGCAGCGGTCTCGCCGAGCGCGATCTCGGTCGGCGGCGATGAGGTGCTGAGCGGAAAACGGTTTTCGACCGAGCCATGTTTCGGCAGCAGCAGCACGCTCTTGCCGTGACTATCGATGACGAATACGTACACGTGTCGTTGCGGAACGCGCGCGGGCACTGGTGAAGCAACGCGCAGGAAGAGATCGTATTTTTCATCGCCGACGATCGACTCGATCGCCCACTCTTTGTTGCGGTCGCGGAGCATGCCGAGACGGTAGGGGGAGCGCGCTTCGGGCGGCGATTCCAGGCGTTGCCACGCGTGCACTTTGCGGAGCCGCAGGATCGCATCGCGAAGCTCGAGCGGCGCGTCGTCGATGACCCATGCTGTTTGCAGTGGCAGGCCGGTTTTGCGCCGGTCTGCGGCTTTCACGCCGGGCCGCATCCATGCGTAAGAAACGCGGCGTCCCGAATAGCGACCGACGAGGATGTAGTCGGCGTCGTCAGTGCGATCGGTGAGCTCGATTCCGTCCGCCTGTGTAATCCCCACTCCGGTCGCGATATCCGCAGACGCAGGCAGTTGTACGAAAAGGGATGACCCCGCGCCGAGCTTCGTGACGGCTGCGACTGCATCTGCATCGCTCGCCAGCCGTTCGACGCCGCGTCCGCCGAGAAGTTCCCATTCGCGAACCCCGCGTCGAAGTACGTGTGTCGGTGTGTCTTCGATCGGATCGGAAACCCAGAGTACGTTGCGTTGACGAGCGGCATCGTGAATCGAGCGTGCGAGCGCAGTGACGGCGCCGAGATCTCCGGCAACACGCGGGATCACGACGCGAAGCGCTTTGCCCGGAGGTGCGACCCAGCTCACGACTTCGAGCAGCGCCCCGGATCGGATTCCCTCTGCGCGTCCGGAATGCACTCGCGCGCTGCTCTCGCCGAGTCCGTGGATCGCGATGACGATCAGTCGCGCGGAGCTTTGCGGATCGTTTGCGAGGCTCAACTCAGTGCCGACCGCGAGCCCGTTCGCCCATCCGCCCTGCAACCGAACGATTCCGTCGCTCTGGACTCGTTCGACCGCGACACGAATGCGATCGTCGTCGCGATCGATGCGTGTGCCGAGAAACGGTGCGCGCTGCGCGGATTCGTTTCCGCCGAGGACCGGCTCCTGGAATGGAGTCTCGGCGGTCATGCGTGCATGCGCGCGCAGAAACGTGTCGCCGGCTGACTCATTGGTGGACGCATCGCGCATTGCGCGCATCCACGCCCACGAGAACGTGCCGTGCCATTTTCCTTCGTCATCGCGCGTTTCCCACGCTTTGTCGAAATCCTCCGTTGCCGAGAGAATCAAGGCGCCACGATTCTCCGGGCGCGCACCATAGTCGGTGCGATCGGCGATGTCGCGGGGCTCCGGATCGATGCCGCGGGCGACAGCGCCCGTTGTCAGGCCACGGGCGCCGGAGCCGCTGTGGCAGTTGTCGAGCATGACCGTCAGGCGCGCGCCGCGATCGAGGATCCGATTGAAGAACGACCGCAATTCCTTGTCGCGGATGTCGCGCGCGCCGGCACGTGAGTCGGCGGGGACGAGCGATTCGTCGTGCCGGTCCTTCTCGTCGGAGAGCGAGTTCGGCACTTGTGAACCGTGACCGGCGAAGTAGAAGAAAACCACGTCGCCTTCAGCGGCTGGCTTCACGAGATGACGTTCGAGCGCGCCGAGGATCGCTTCGCGCGTGGCGGCGTGATCGGTAAGCGTCACGATGTTGCGGCGATCGAAGCCGTAGACGAGGACGAGCATTTCCTCCATCGCCCGAACGTCATTGACGGCGCCTTTGAGATTGGGCCAGTCGCGCGCGGACGTGCTGACCTTCGGCCGCATCCCTCGTGTTACGGAATAGTCGTTGATGCCGACGAGGAGCGCTCGTTTATTGGCAGGGCGAGCGTCGGCATGGTTGCACGCAAGGAACGACACGCATGCCACGGCGACGATACTCGCAACTCGAATGTTCACGGATACCTCCGCCTCCGTGGGACACGTTTCGTTCAGGATTGTGTCTTCCCACAGAGGAGATCACTTTGTGAGACAGCTCTTCTGCATTTTTGTGGCGCTGCAACTCGTGGCCGGCACCGATGCAATGGCGGGTGTGATTCCCTGGACCGATCGGCAGCCGGAGCCGGGCCCGGTCGTGCCAGGCGACTCGGCAGCGCTGTTTGTGGGAATCCGGGAGTTCGAGAACGATCAGACGCTGACCACGGTCCGCTATGCAGTCGATGATGCGATCGATCTCGCTCATGCGTTTTCGATGAGTCGAAACGCACGACTCATCGATCCAGGCCACATCATCCTGGCGCTCCATGGCGAGCCGCAGAAAGCGCAGTCCGTG
>DASYLL010000151.1:0-4950 GCA_036009605.1 Thermoanaerobaculia bacterium
TGCCGCACTCCATACTTAATCGCCGGAGCCCACGAAGACGATCTCCGCACCGGGATGATCGAGCCACTCCGCCGTATCGAGATGCGTGAACTTCCGATCGCCAAACCGTTCCTGCAGCGCGGGCGGAAACGGCGACGGAATCGTCACGTGCAGCTCCAGATCATCGAAGAGCACGGTCTGCAGATCGGGCGGCTCGAGCAGTCCCCATGCGATCGGATCTGGATTGGCGACCGTGACGATGTAGTCCGCATCGCTTTCGATGTCCACTTCGAACGCGATCGGGTCTTTGTCCGCGACCCTCTGCACGTGCCAGCGCAGGTGTGCGTGATCGCGATGCGTCGTGATCTCGTACGAGCCCGACGCGAAAGCACGCGCGGCCGGCAGATGGCGCAGGCCGCGCGTTTTCGTTCCGTACATCTGCGCGTCGAGGGCGGCGCGCATGTCGTAAGGCGTCAGGACGAGGTCGACGAAGCCCCAGAAACGGTCGCGCTGTGCCGACCGTGGGAGACGCTTGCGTCCTACGGCGATGACACGCTGGAACGAGCTGCCGTCCGGCCAGAGCTGGATCAGCAGCCGCTGTACATCGCCGAGATCGTGCGGATTTCGTTCTTCCACTCTCGGGCGATAGAGAATCGTCACCGAGCCATGCTCAATCGTCGTGGCCATTTCGGCCGTTGCAGTTCTTGCCATTCGACGAGTCATAGTTCAAAGCGTGCGCCGCTTTCAGTCCCCGGCGACCAGAGCGTTCATCTGCCACTTTCCTTCCTTGTTTTTGAGGAATCCTGCGCGATAACCGACGGGACTGCTGACATACCGCGCCTCCACCCAACCGGTGTGGCCGTCGGCGGTTTTCACCTGTTGCCACTCACCCTGGTCGCCCGGCTCGCCGGCGCGTTGCACGATGTCGCGCGAAAGCGTCGCGATCACGCGCGAGCCCGCATCGCGCGATTCGCGCAAGGGGATGTTCTCGCCGGTGATCGCGAGCGAGGTGAACGCGTCATGCGCGTCGGGCCAGGCGCTGTAGACGTACGGCGCCCAGAACGACTCGCCCTGGAACGAGCCGCCCTGCGAGAGCAGCAGCTCGAAGTTCTCCCATACACCGGGCTTCAGCGCAGTTCGAAGCGCTGCCGAGCCTCCGCCATCGCCGAACGACGTACGGATTTTCGGATCGGAGAGTTCGATGACGGCGTCGGCATTGCGGCTACGCACAGCGGCGAGCAGCTCTTCGCGGAACGCGACGAGCGACGGATCTTTGCCGGCCTCATCGACAGGAGCGAGCTTCGGACCTTGCACGGCGGGCGCGGGAAGCGCCGTCTCTGCGGGGGACGACGTGGTGACCTGGGTCGTCGTCGTTTCTGCCGTGGTGACGGCTTGCGATTCCGGTGTCGGACTCTCGCGGCAGGCGAAGGTGAACGTGAGCAGTGGGATCAACAACAAACGTTTCATGTGGACGTTTCTTGCAATGACTGCGCACAGGAGACCATACCGATGAAAGTTGCCATTCTCGTCACAGACGGTTTCGAACAGATCGAGCTCACCAGTCCGCGGGAAGCTCTCGAAAAGGCAGGAATTCAAACCGCCGTCATCGCCCCGAAACGCGGCAAAGTGCAGGGCTTCAAACATCACGACAAAGCGGACAGGATCGACGTCGACCTCGAGTTGTCGCGCGCGATCGCGAGCGACTATGACGGCGTGCTGCTGCCGGGCGGCGTCATCAATGGAGACGCGCTGCGCATCGACAAGGACGGACAGAGATTCGTCCAGGAGATCGACCGCGCCGGCAAGCCGGTCATGGTGATCTGCCACGGAGGCTGGATTCTCGTTTCTGCCGGACTCGTTAAAGGTCGCACGATGACCAGCTGGCCAACGCTCGAAGACGACATCCGCAACGCCGGCGGCAACTGGAAGGACAGTGAAGTCATCCGCGACCGCAACTGGGTGAGCAGCCGCAAGCCCGACGACCTGCCCGCGTTCAACAAGGCGATCGTCTCCGCCGTCAACGATCGCCGCAGCGCGCGCGACGAATCGCGCGCGGATACGAGAGACGAATCGCGCGCCTGAAGTGTCCGGATTCCGATCACCTGTCAGGAAACGATACGGCAACCCTGACCGTGTGAAACCACCGAAGTGCCTGCGTCACCTGCACTTGCGGGTGGCGCAGCCCTGGGCGGGCTCGTTGCAGGCGAACGCTTCGTAAGATGCCCCGTGTTCTGGTCGTTGACGACGATCCCTGCTATCTCATGATCCTCGACCGGCTCTGCCGCTCCTGCGGCGCCGATGTCGTCACTGCCGAAACCGCGGATGAAGCCCGCGCCGCCCTCCGAAAGGAAACGTTCGATCTGATGCTCTTCGACCTGCAGATGCCGGGGCAGGAGGGGCTGCCGCTGATCGCCGAGGTGGAGAACAATGCGGGGCTGGCGTCGCGGGCGGTGGTCGTGACCGGCTACGCCAGCATCGCGCCGGTGTTCACGAAACTGCGCGTGATCGACAAAGGGAAACTCGACGAGCTGCCGGGATTTCTGCGTCGCATGCTGGCGTAGCCCAATTCTCAACTGAGAACCAACCTCGGCCCTCGCCCCGCTTGCGGGGAGAGGGTGGCCGAAGGCCGGGTGAGGGGCTTTCAGAATACGAACAGCGTCCCGAGCCCCTCATCCGCGCTTCGCGCACTTTCTCCCCGCAAGCGGGGAGAAGGGCGACGAGAGTGGGGGGCTGCGGCGCACGCTGGAGTGACCGTGCGGTTCGCAAATTCTCAATTCTCAATTCCCAATTCTCAATTCCGTGCTTTCTCCGCGTGCCTCGAGCTGAACCGGAATTGAGAATTGGGAATTGAGAATTCGCTTCGCTACACTCCGCGACCGATGTCGCACGTTCCCCAGATCTCCGCCGAGCTCTCCCTCCGTCCTGCGCAGGTCGAGCGCACGCTCGCCTTGCACGCCGAAGGCTCCACCGTTCCGTTCATCGCTCGGTATCGCAAAGAGGCCACGGACAATCTCGACGAGGTGCAGATTCAGGCGATTCTCGATCGCGCGGAAGAACTGCAGGAGCTCGATGAGCGACGCGCGGCGATTCTCAAATCGATCGAAGAGCAGGGGAAGCTGACGCCGGCGTTGTCCGCGGCGATCGCGCGCGTGAAGACGCGTACCGAGCTCGAAGACCTCTATCTGCCGTACCGGCCGAAGCGCCGCACGCGCGCGACGATCGCTCGCGAACAGGGGTACGAGCCGCTCGCGAATCTTATGTGGGAAGGCAATCCTTCGACGCGCGTCGACGCGACCGCGGAAGCGCTGGCCGGTGCGCGCGACATCTGCGCGGAGCGTCTCGCGGAAGATGCGGCGTTGCGCAAATTCGCACGCGAGAAAGCCACGCGCGAAGGCGTTCTCTCCTCGGCGGTACTCGCGGACAAGAAAGAAACGAAGACGAAGTTCGAGATGTACTACGACCATCGCGAGCCGCTCGCGGTCGCGCCATCGCATCGCGCGCTGGCGATTCTTCGCGGCGAGAGCGAGGACGTGCTAAACGTCCGCCTGCGCTTTCCCGATGAACAGATCGTTGCGGGATTGAAATCGCGCGTGAATCGTCCGACGCCGTTGCCGCTGGAGCGCGAGAAGGCGATCGAGGACGGGTGGAAACGATTGCTCTCGATCTCGCTCGAAGGCGAGTTGCGCACCGACCTCAAACAGCGCGCGGACGTGCAGGCCGTCGAAGTCTTCGCGCAGAACCTGCGCAATCTGCTGCTCGCGCCGCCCGCCGGAAATCGTCGCGTGCTCGCGCTCGATCCCGGCCTGCGCACCGGAATCAAAGTGGCGATGCTCGACGAGACCGGCAAGCTGCTCGAGACCACGACGCTCTACACCGAGAAATCGGCGAACGAGCGCGCGAACGCCGAGAAGACGCTGCAGCGGATGATCGCGGCGCATCGTCCCGATCTCATCGCCGTCGGCAACGGCACCGGCTCGCGCGAAGCAGAGACGTTCGTGCGCGCGACCGCCACCTCGGTGCCGATCGTGTCGGTCTCGGAACAGGGCGCGTCGATCTACTCGGCCTCGGAAGTCGCACGCGAAGAGTTCCCCGATCTCGATCTCTCGCTGCGCAGCGCGGTCTCGATTGGGCGTCGTTTGCAGGATCCGCTCGGCGAGCTCGTGAAGCTCGATCCGAAATCGATCGGCGTCGGCCAGTACCAGCACGACGTCAATCAAACGCTGCTGCGCAAGAAGCTGGGTGAAGTCGTCGACTGGTGCGTGAACCTCGTCGGCGTCGACGCGAACATGGCCTCGCCGCAACTGCTCGAACATGTCTCGGGCATCGGTCCCGTGCTGGCGAAACGCATCGTCGAACATCGCAATGAGCACGGCGCGTTTGCATCACGCAAATCGCTGCTCGAAGTCCGCGGCCTCGGCGCACGCGCGTTCGAGCAGTGCGCAGGATTTCTGCGCATCCGCGGCGGACATCCGCTCGACGACAGTGCCGTGCATCCCGAGCGGTACAAACTCGTCGAGTCGATGGCGAAGGATCACGGACTCGGACTGCGCGATCTCGTAGGCAACGCGCAGGCCGCGGATCGCATCGACTGGAAACAATACGGGTCCGGCGATGTGGGCGAGCCGACGCTGCGCGACATCATCGCGGAGCTGAAGAAACCGGGCCGCG
This sequence comes from Thermoanaerobaculia bacterium, assembly GCA_036009605.1. Classification (GTDB taxonomy): domain Bacteria; phylum Acidobacteriota; class Thermoanaerobaculia; order Gp7-AA8; family Gp7-AA8; genus QHVT01. Next base: position 4,648 of record DASYLL010000151.1, read on the forward strand.
ATCCGCGCGGTTCATTCGAGCCGCCGAAGTTCCGCGACGACGTGCAGAAGCTCGAAGACCTGCGCGAAGGGATGCAGCTCGAAGGCGTCGTCACAAACGTGACCGCGTTCGGCGCGTTCGTCGATATCGGCGTGCATCAGGACGGCCTCGTCCACGTGTCGCAGCTGGCCGCGAAGTATGTGCGCGATCCGCATGCAGTGGTGCGAGTGGGGGATCGTGTGAACGTTCGGGTGGTGACAGTGGACCTGGAGCGGCGCAGAATCGCACTCTCGATGAAGTGATGTCATCCCGAGCGGAGCGAGG
>DASYLL010000152.1:0-10916 GCA_036009605.1 Thermoanaerobaculia bacterium
GCGCGCACCCACTGGGGATAGCAGTTCGGCGTACTGCCCGGTCCCGCGGAGGTCGCGGTCATCCTCACCTGCTCGGACACGGTGTAGAGCGTGCCGCGCAGCTTGCCGTCCGTCGAAGTGATCTCGGGCACGTTCTGCAGATCGGCACCGGTGATGTTCGCAGGACACGGAATCGTGTTCGCTGGCGCCTGCGCGATGAGCGACGTCGACAACAACATCGCGAAGACGAACGAGAATCTGCGCGCGTTCATGCGACCACCACGATCTGTCCGTGCTCGTCCGTGTGGATCGAGCAGAAGTAATAAATAGTCTGCGGAAACGTCGGCGTCTCTCCGGCGGGCACCGTCGGACTCACGTCCGCCTGTTGCGGCACGTAGCCGGGATAGGAGGAATCGTTCGGCGGAATCTCTTCGGTGATGACGGCAACCGGCTCGTACGTTTCGTTGGTGAGCCAGATCTTGTGGACTTCGGTGGTCTGGTTGTTCCATGAAACCAGGTCGCCGAGCTGCGCCTGCAGCGGCCTCACCGCGGGCGTGTCGGGTGGCGCGTAAACGTCCGGTTCGAACTGCGCACAGGGATCTGCTGCCACGATCTTGATGGACCATGTTTGTCCGGCCATAGCTCTCTCTCCTTCTAGAATCGGATTCCGAGGGACAGGCGAACCGTGCGCGGCCTCTGATAGGCGAGGTCGTTGAGCGGTTCGCCGAAATTCGTAGCGAGCTGGTAGTGGGCTCCCATCGCGGTACACGCCGCGGCCGCGGTACCGCGCGGACATTCCACGGGCGTTTCACGCGCGGGATCGAACGGGAGAAATGCAGCGGAAGTCGCTGCGGTGCTGACGGTGGTGCCGAGGCGTTGCGGGTCGGCGATGCCGTCGCGATTGAAGGCGTTGAGCAGATCGCCTTGCGCGAACCATTCGAGCGCGCCGGTGCGAATCGATGTGCGCAGCGCGAGATCGGTCGAATGAATATCGTCCGCGCGTAGCGCACCGCGGCCGCTGAAGTAATAGAGACCATTCGGGATGACGGCGTAACCGGGATTCGCAGGCGCGCCCGTGTAGCGCGTGAGGTTGATCGGACCGGCGATCGAGTACGGCAACGCGGAGTCGAAGTTGTGCAGCAGCGTTGCGGAGAGCCTCGCGCGCCAGACTTCGAACGATGATCCTGCCCATGCGCGCAGACGATGGCGCTGATCGCCCGGCAGGGAGCCGACGCTTGTCCCCTGCTCGTACGCGAAAAACTCCGGATAGTAGAGCGCGGGATCGATGTTCGCGACGGCCCCGCTCGTCGGGCTCTCGCCGTCGTCGTTGCCGCGCAGCGTTGCGAGCGTGTAGTGCGCACCGATGTCGATGCGCTTGTTCATCGCCCAGTGCGCTTGCAGCTGGAGCGCGCGATATTCGCGCTTCACGTTGTCGCTGTTGCGCAGGAGCGTGAGGTCGACCGGAATGCCGAGCGGTGTGTTCGCGCGTTGCGTGGCGGTCGTGACACTGGCCGCGTAGAAATCGCGCCAGTCGCGATGAATCAGATCGGCGCGCACGTAACCGCCGCTGTGGCCGAGCTGTGTGCCGTAGCCGAGCGTGACCTCGCGGACATACGGCGATGCGAGCGTGCCATCGAAGTACGTCGCGAAGCCGGGAATTGTGCGAGTGCCGTTCGCGCGAAGGTTGTTCGCGGCGCGATTGTCGGTACCGCCCTGCGTGCTGTTGAAGTAGTCGAAGACGGCGCGGAGAACATCCGCGGTCGATGTCGTGAGGTTGCGATCGTTGATGGCCGGACCGCGGTATGCGAAGTCGATCGACGCTGCATTGCCCGCGGCCTGATTCGAAGAGGCGATGCTGTCGGCGATGTGCGACGCGTACTCGGCGTACGAAGCGCTGATGCGCTGGTGGCCATCACCGCGAATGTCGAATTGCGCGGAGAGACGCGGCGAGAATTTGCGATCGTTCGAGCTGACGACGCCATCAGCATCGACGGCGTGATTGCGATCCCATCGGATCCCGGTCGAGATCTGCCAGCGCCGTCCCGGCGACCAGACATCGTTCACGAATGCGGAGTCGGTGCGCAGCTCGTTCTCGCGCGCGGCGACGAGGATCGGATTCCAGCGGATGAACGAGCCGCCGCCGTTCGCGTTCGTCGGCGTGATGACCGGGTAGAGCGCGCCGTTGCTCCATTGCACGCGCGTGACGAACAGCGAGAAGTCACTCCCCGACTGATGATTGTTCGCGTAACGGCTTTCGGTGAATCGATCGAGTCCGGCGACGAGATCGTGCGCGCCGGCGCCGCTGTCGAAGAACGCGCGTCCGCGCAGCTGCCAGTCATCGTTGTCGCGTTCTTCGACGTCGCAGGCGCCGCAGAGCGTCGGCGAGTGGAAGCGCGTGTTGTTGTTCGAGCGATCCAGAAGAACCGTGCCGCCGATCAGATCGGTCGCGAAGCCGCCCGTGCGATCCGCGAACTTCCGCGATGAGTACTGCCCTTCGGGCATCGCGTTCGCCGCGAGCATGCCGTCGTAGCGGATGCCGACGAGCGATTCCGGATCGTCGCGCGTCGTGAGGCTGGCCTCGTCGTACACGTTGTTGTTGAAGCGGACATTCCCGCCTTGCGTGTCGATCGCGAAGTACGAGCCGGTGACGTTGTGCGAGCTCGCGAGCTGCGCGGTGAGCTTGCCTTCGTAGCGTTTCTGATCGTTGCCTTCGACGTAACTGATCGCAGGACCAGCGGTCGATGCGGGATTCGCGAAGGCGGGGACGGCGATCGTCTGTCGCGCGGTGTCGTTCTTCGCCCAGCGGCCGGCGGTGAAGAACCAGAGGCGATCGCGGAGCATGAAGCCGCCGAGGGTGCCTTCCCATACATGGCTGAGCGAGCTTTCGCGCGCCTCCCCTGCCGGTGTCTGCGCCGACCAGCGCGGGCTGCTCAGCGAATCGCGGAGCGACGCGTCCAGCTCATTGCCGCCCGATTTCGTGATCGTGCTGACCACGCCGCCGCTGAAGCGTCCGAACTCCGCGGAGATCGCGCCGGTGAGCACGGTCGTTTCCTGAATCGCGTCCTCGACGTACATCGGCCGCATCTGGCCGCGCGTGTTCTCCGTGACGACGACGCCGTTCACGAGCACGAGGTTGTCGTAGCCCGGACCACCGGAGATCTGCAGCTGTCCATTCGAGACGGCGTTGGCCGTGACGCCCGGCGCGAGCTGCGCGGTGGCGAGTTGATTGCGCTGGATCGGCAATCGCTCGATCATCGCCAGCGGAAGACTCGTCGAGACCTGCGGCGATTCGAGGACCGATGGATTCGGGGCCATGACCGTGATCGTGTCAGGGCTGTACGTGTACATCTCGACATCGACGTGCGCCGGCTGCGACAACCGCAGTGAGACGTCGGCGCTTGGCGGCAGGAATCCCTCGCGCCGGAACACGACCTGATACTCGCCCGGTGGAAGCGCCGGAAAGAGATATCCGCCGCTCGGACCGGTTTCCGTAGTTCGGATGCCCTGCAATCGTGGCGACGCGATCGTGACGGTGACACCCGCCAGCGCTTGCCCGCCGGATGTGACGGTTCCGCTGAGAGAGGTGGTCGTCTGCGCGGAGAGACTCGCGCAGATGAACAGGGCTGCCGCGAAAGATTTGCGCATGGAGTTCGGGATGGATGGTAACCGAACTCGGCGGGATGGACGGCAAGTCTACTTCGTGTGGGACGAGTCTCGCTCCTGGGACGCGTTGGGTAGCGACGAGTCTCAGAGTCGTAGAGTCTCAGAGTCTCAGAGGGTATCGTTGGGCACACTGCGCCTCGTGAATACCCTTTGAGACTCTGAGACTTTTGAGACTCTGAGACTCGCCGTCAGGAGAACTTCAGCCGAAGACTTTCTCGTCCGCCGTCGGCCCGTAAATCGATGGCAGCGGCACATCGAGCAACCGCAGATACACCGAGAGCTGGCCGCGATGGTGATACGCGTGATTCAACATCACCGATCGCACCATGTCGCTGCGTCGCATCTCGAGCAGCGTCTGTCCGCGGAGCGTCATGCGCCAGCGCTCGGCCAGTCCTTCGTCTCCCCACGCGCGAAGGCGTTCGGTCGCGAAAGCCACGCTCTCTTCGAGCGTGGCCAGGATCTCCGCAACCGGAACGTCGTCCCGCAAAGGCACCGTCGGCGCCTCGGCAACGAGGTTTTCGAGGAGGCCCGCGATGCCGCGCGGCAGCGCCGCGATGTGATACGCGAGCTCCCCGAGCGACATCGACTTCGCGTGCGGCTTCCACGTGCGTCGATCATCGGGCACGCGCTCGAGCACGCGTCGCGTAGTGGCCGCTTCGTGTGTCAGCTCGGCAATGAACTGTTCCGCGAGTCCCATCACTGCACCGCCGCCGGATCCATGAAGAGCACTTCCCAGTGATGGCCGTCGAGGTCGTAGAAGCTCCAGCTGTACATGAAGCCGAGGTCGTTCGCGTTTTTGGCGTGTCGGCCGCCGGCTTCGATCGCTTTGCGCACGATGTGATCGACCTCCGCCTTGCTCGCGCACGACAGCGCGAACAGCGCTTCGGTGTGCGTGCTCGTGTCGCAGATCTGGTTGTCCATGAAGCCGCGGAAGTAGGGCTCGACCAGCAACATCACGTAGGCCTTGTCGCTGATGATCATGCACGCCGCGTTCTCATCGGTGAACTGCGGATTGAAGGTGAAGCCGAGAGCGGCGAAGAACTCTTTCGATTTGTCGAGATCGCGGACAGACAGGTTGACGAAGATTTCGCGTGACATGGATTTCTCCTTGTTACTGAGCGATGGGAATGAGAGCGCGGAGGCGACGGTCGCGAAGCCAGAGACCTCCCCAGATCAGAAGCGCGATGTAGACGGGAAAGAGGATGTGGCTGAAGAGCGGGTTGCCGAGGCGGACGTGCGTGGCGATGGCGCCGCCGAGGTAGCCGGTCCAGAGGATGGCGCCGAGGACGGATGTGCGCGGGATGACGTAAAGGATGAGGCAGACGAGCTGGATGATACCGAGCGGCAGGATCACTTCGACGGGCCAGCCGAGCTCCGTCGTTCCTTTGACGACCTCGATGGGCCGCACGAGTTTGCCGATTGCATCGAACAGCAGGAAGAGAATGGCGAGACCGCTCAGAATGCGGCCGGTCCAGAGGGCTTTGCGGGAGGTCTCGATGGATACGTTCATAGGGTGTCTCTCCTCAAAATTGAATTCGACGGTATAGACCGCGAGTCGAACGAAAACTCATCGGCCGCCACGAAAAAAGTTTCGAAGCTACGAAAGTGTCAGAGGCAGGCCGAACATCGGGAACAGTGTTTCCGTATCGAGAAACGAGTTCCAGCCTGCGATGCGTCCGCGGTCGAGCTCGAGAACGATCAGTCCCCAGGCCTTGAACGTTCCCGGCTCCACATCACGCCGGTACTGTGCGAATGCCGGTGAGCCGGACGCGGCGACCCGCACGAGACGTGAGCCGCGACATGGCTGGCCCGGACCGTTGAGCCACTGGCGTACGGGGTCAGGCCCCTGCAGCCAGAGCGCAAACGGCGGCATCGAGAACGTGGCGTCGTCGCGCAGGAGCGAGACGAGCTCGTCGACGTCGTAACGCGTGAAGGCGTCGACGTAACGGTCGAGCAGCTCCGTCTCGTCTTCCTCCAATGCATCCGCGGAGACGATCTTGCGGGAAGCCATCGTTGCGCGCGCTCGCTGCAAGCTGCTGTTGACCGCCGCGACGGTCATGTCGAGCGTCTCCGCGACTTCGGCCGCGGACGAGCCGAGAACATCCGTCAGTAGCAATGCCGCGCGCTGGCGCGGAGGGAGATGCTGCAACGCCGCAACGAACGCCAGTCGAATGCTCTGTTTCAGCGAGGTGAGCTCGAATGGATCGGCGTCGGCGGGCAATGCACGCGCGTCGGGGATCGGCTCGAGCCAGTGCTTGCGCTCGCGCGTGTCGAGCTTCGCATCTTCGAAGCGCGTCGCGGGTCCTTCTTCGAACGGACGCATGCGGCGCGCGCCGTCGGACAGCGTGTCGAGACAGACATTCGTGGCGATGCGATACAACCACGTGCGCAGCGACGAGCGGCCTTCGTAGCGATCGAGACTCCGCCATGCGCGAACCATCGTCTCCTGCACGGCGTCGTCCGCATCAGCAGACGAGCCGAGCATGCGATAGCAGTGACCGGTGAGCGCGGAACGATGGACTTCGAGCTCGGAGACGTCGACCTGCATTATTTTTTCTTCGCGATCGCCGCTTCGAGCATCGCCAGGATTTCCGGTTTCTCCGCGGCCAGCGCCAGGAGATCGTCTTTGTCGCGCTGCACGTCGGTGCCCGCGGCGAGCAAGGCCGCGACGATCTCTTTGTAGCCGCGAAGAATCGCGACCGACAGCGCAGTGCCGCCGGACGTGTCGCGCGCGTTCACGTTCGCGCCCGCGGCAACGAGCATGTTCACGATGTCGAGATGTCCCTGCTCCGCCGCAACAGCGAGCGGCGTGATCCGATATTCATTCGCTGTATTGATGTCGGCCTTCGCCGCGATGAGCAGCGCCAGCGCGTCCGTGCGGTGATTCGACGCGGCGGTCATCACGATCGACTGGCCGTAGTTGTCTTTGCTGTTCGCGTTCGCGCCATGTTCGAGCAGCAGTTTCGTGACCGCGGTCTTGTCCATGTCGACGGCGAGACGCAGCGCGTCCGCGGTCTCGACCGGCATGCCCGCGGTGAGGAAGAGTTTCACCGCGTCGGTGTTGCCGTCCATCACAACGCTGCGGAAGTGCTGCGCGTCGTAGTCGATCTCCATCTGCTCGAGACGCCACAACGCGTGATCGGCCGGCGTTGCATCGGCAGCAAGCGCCTCGATCTTCTGCGGCTGGACGACGATCTTTGAATCGAACGTCGCGTCGTACGAGAACGAGTAGCCATCGTCTTTCATCGTCACACGGCCTGACAACTCACGCTCGCTCGACCTGCGCGGTTTGAACGTGCCGACCTGCCACACTTCCAGTCCCGCGGGCAGTTTCGGATCGAAGAAAAACGTCGCATCGGCTTCGCGATCTTCGTCGAGCTGGATGACGAGCGCACTGATGCCGTCCTTGCCGACTTTTTCCTGCAGGACATCGGTGTCGTACAACGCTGCTTCGTCGATCGCAGCAGTGGCGAGCACGACTCGCAGCAGACTGTTTTTCTCGATCACGTACGAGTGCGTCAGCGACTTCGTCTTGTCGCCGACGATGAATCTGCCGATCGCGGTGCCGGCAGAAACCGATCCTGCAATCAGAAAAACCGCGGCCAGCAGGATCACGCGCTTCACGGTTTCGCTCCTGCCGCTTCGAGCAACGCCACGATCTCTGTCTGATCGCCTTTGCGCGCGAGCTTGAGCGGCGTCGTGCCGTCTTTCATTTTCGTGTTGACGTTCGCCTTCAGCTCGATGAGCGTCTTTACCGCCTCGACTTTCGCCGCGAGAATCGCGCTGATGAGTGCCGTCTGCTCCTGCTCTTTCGCGCCGTGATTCACATCCGCGCCACGCGACACGAGAAAGCGCATCATCGACGTGTCGCCCGTGCTCACCGCGAACGCCATCGGCGTGAGGCCGCTCGAGCCGTCGTCGGGCTTCGCACCGGCATCGAGCAGCATCCCTGCGATCTCCTGATTCCCTGCCGCGACCGCGGACGTGAACGGATTGAAGTCGTAGCTGTTGCGCAGCGAGACATCCGCCTTCGCCGCGAGCAACGCTTTCACGATCCCGATGTGACCGTTCGTGATCGCATTCATCAGCGCAGTTTCCTGCGTGTCGGTGGCGCGCGCGTTGACGTTCGCACCTTTTCCGATCAGGTACTGCACGATCTCCAGTTCCCCATCCCACGACGCTTTCAGCAGCGGCGTGATCGAGTGCTCGCCGTAGCTGATCGGCGTGTCGACCGCGGCGCCACGCTCGATGAGCGCCCTGACGGCATCGAGATCGCCATCTTCGATCGCCACCGCGAATTTGGTGCCGACGCTTTGCTCTTCCGCGATCAACGGCACGGTGAGAACGGAGAGGAAAAGCAGGACAGTAACGATTCGCCGCATGCGCTGCTCCTTCGTAACGGCGCGAGCATAGACAATTCATGTCGTCCGCGGAAGTTGCCGGCGTCACACTTCGAGCAGACTTCACGCGTCATTTTCGTACGCGCAGAGAGATGCGTACGTGGCCAGGCCAGCCTGCGCAATGGTCGAGTGTCACTACACTGTCGCGCGCCATGAGACGTAACCTGTTCATCGTCGTTCTCTTTCTGAACCGTTTTGCGTTCGCCAACTCCCCTCCCGCGGCGCCTGTCCTGCTCGAGCCCGCGATGGAGCTTCAGGGACTCAACGGCGCCGATGTGCACATGGTGACCGCGCAGTTCGCCGACGAAGACGGTGACCGGCATCGCTGCAGCGACTGGCAGATCCGGGAAGAGCAGGCCATGGTGTGGTCCTCACCATGCGCAGAAGGCCCGCTCGCAACACACCTTCACCTCGGCGACGGCTCCTTTACCGGCAGCCACACGGGCGTGCGCGAGCTGCGTGCTGCTTCACGGTTCGAAGTACGCGTTCGTCATCGCGACGACAGCGGCGATCCCGAAACCGAATGGAGCGAGTGGACCTCGCGTCGGTTTCAAACCGTTCTGCCGACGCCGATCGCAGCGATGGTTCTCCGGAATCTCGTGACCGAGCCGCGACCGCTGTGGACGCTCGATGACACCGATCGCGAAGATGTCGCCATTCCGGCCGGCGCCTCGCTCGCACTGCAGACCGTCGACGGTGTGGCGCTATTGCGTTTTACCGACTCGGGGATCGAGTACGGCGAACCGCGCTCGACGCCCACGCTCGTCCGCGTGCGCGTGACTTCCGGCGCGGAGGTATGGTCGCTGCCGCAAAGCACGGTGACGCTCGAAGACGGAGACGCTCAACCCCACACCGTCTATCTTCCGGAGCTCTCTCTCGAAGCAGAGAGCGAAGTCTTTTACTGGATCTCGGTCAACGGCGGCACGCACGCGGCGACAGCGGCGGAACGCACGCCGAACTTCACGCGCATCGTCCGCGGCGCACCGGTGCCCTGGACGATCGAGCGCGGATATCGCATCGAGCGCTTCGCATCGGGATTCGAGTTGCCGGTGAGTCTCGCGGCTGTGCCTCATCCGGGAGACGCGCCTGACAGCCCGTTCCTGTACGTCGCCGAGTTGTACGGAAGGATCAAGGTCCTCACGCGCTCCGGCGAAATCCGGGAGTTTGCCAGCGGACTATTGAACTTCGATCCGCGCGCTCCGATCCCCGGAAACGGCGAGCGCGGAATCGGCGGCATCGCGATCGATCCCGAGAACGGCGACCTGATCGTGACCGGCGTCTATCAGACCGTCCCGAACTCGCCGTGGGCTGCTGCACGCGTCCTGCGATTGCAGAGCGACGACGGAGGTCGCACGGCCGCCCGCGTCATTCCCCTTCTCGAATTTCCGAACGAGACCGTCGCTCCGTCGCATCAGATCTCGACCGTGACGTTCGGACCGGACGGCAAGCTGTACGTTCACGTCGGCAGCACGTTCGAATGGCTCTCGCAGCAAACGAACACGATCGACGGAAAGATTCTGCGCGTGAACCGTGACGGCTCCGCGCCGTCCGAAAATCCGTTCTACGACCCGGGCGACGGCATCACGGCCACCGACTACATCTTCGCGGTGGGGTTCCGCAATCCGTTCGGCGGTGCCTGGAGAATCGCCGACGGATCGCTGTACGAAGTGGAGAATGGACCGTCGGTCGACCGGCTGGCCAGAGTGATCGAGGGACAGAACTATCTGTGGGACGGCACCGACGAGAGCATGCGCACGTTCGCGATCTACAACTGGCCGCAGCCCGCGGCTCCCGTGCAGATCGCGTTCACCGAACCGGAGCGCTTTGGCGGCAGCGGCTTCCCCGAAGCGAAACTTCGCTCCGCGTTCGTGACCGAGTCCGGTGCGACGTGGGCCACCGGCCCGCAGCAGGTGGGCAAACGCATCAGCGAGTTCCTCATCGGACTCGACGGGTCGCTCATCAGCGGTCCTTCAACGTTCGCGGAGTACAACGGGAGCGGCAAGGCCACGGCTGCCGGTCTGATCGCTGGTCCCGAGGGGCTGTTCTTCACTGATTTGTACAAAGACTTCGGACAGAGCGATCCGACGGAGGCCGGCGCCAACGTCTTTCGGATTCGCTGGGTCGGGACAGCCGGCTTCGACGCTCGATTCGTGTCCCCATTGATGATCGCGGTCGCCGACCGCTCCGACGTCCCGGATACCGAATCGATCTCCTGGGACTTCGGTGACGGCATGCGCTCCAGCGAGCGAAATCCCGTGCATCGCTATCGACGCAGCGGGACGTATCTCATCCGCCAGTCCGTCTCCGGACCGCGCGGTACGGTGACGCACGCACGGCGCGTCTTCGCCGGAGGCAGTGCGGCACCGGTCGTCGCGGCGTATTTCGAAAGCGAGCACCACAGCTATCCCACCGACGTACACCGCGAGTACGCGCTGGAGTTCGACTGGAGCGACGGCGCGCCGATCCCGGTTCTTCCGAACGACGGATTTGCGGCGTGGTTCTCGGTCGCCGTCACACCGCGGTTTTCGGAGAGCTATCGCTTCACCGTTCGCTCCGAGGATCGGGTTCGGCTGATGCTCGACGGCAAGCTGCTCGTCGATGCATGGGAGCCGAACGGCGAAGGCAAGTCCGAGGCAGAGGTCCCGCTCCTGGCGGGTCGGTCGTACGACATCAGCGTGCAGTTCGTCGAGAACTCGGACGCGCCATCGCTGCAGATCTCGTGGGAAAGCCAGAGCCAGGCCTCGTTCGTGGTGCCTCGCTCGGCGGGCGCAGCGCGACGCCGTGCGGTCTCGCCCCCGTGATGTCTGTCATGCCGAGCGGAGCGAGGGAGCTGGGTGGGCGATGCGACAGGCACGAGCCTGGTGCCCCACCCGC
>DASYLL010000153.1:0-21013 GCA_036009605.1 Thermoanaerobaculia bacterium
GGTATGGACGCTCTCAAGCGACAGTTTCAATTTTCATGAATTGCCGATTGGCGCTGCAGCGATCGAACGCTGGTCTACCGACCTCCAGACTGCGGCAGATCGACGCGACACGGATGCTTTCGAACGTGGTGTCATTGCGCCATACCGACTGCTTGCGACCTCTCTCCGAGATTTGGCCAGGTCCGGCCCTCTTGAGTCGGTCGTGATCGTGCCCGACGGCGCGATGACGGGACTGCCGTTCGGAGCGCTCCGGGATCCCGAGACCCGACGCTACCTGATTGAGGATGTCTCGATCGCCACAGCAGCGAGTGCCACGCAATACATCAGGTACTTCCTGCGTGACAGGGCATCTCCAACGGCCGTTCATCCTCAGGTATTACTAATGGCCGATCCGTCTATCGACCAGTCGCTGGAAGTTGCACGCGGGCTCGTGGGACTGCCGGGCGCGCGCGACGAGGTTCAACGAATCAGCCAATCGTACGAGTATCGCGCCAAGCCGATCATTCGCGTGGGGCAGGCCAGTACTGTCAGAGCGTTTCTCGACATGGGGCCGAAGAGCGTCGTCATGCACATAGCAGCACACTCCATCAACAATACTCGCCTCCCTTCGCAGTCATTGCTTCTACTGAGTCCCTCAGCCAGCGACTCCGGGATTCTCACTTATGAGAATGTGCTCGAGAAGGTGGATCTAACGTCCACGAAGCTCGTCGTGTTGTCCTTTTGCAGTACTGGCTTCCCTTCGACCGGATCTGACACTAGCCTGCTTCCGGCAACTGCATTTCTGGGCGCCGGCGCAGCAGCAGTCGTCGGCAGTCTCTGGTCGGTCAACGACAGACAGACGGTCGATTTCATGGCCGCGTTCCATCGCCGATACGCTCAGGGCGACGATGTCGCAAGTGCATTGCGTCAGACGCAGTTAGAACAATTGCGGAGCCGTAACCCAGCACGGCGATCCCCACTCGCGTGGGGGCAATGGCAAGTTCTTGGTGTTGGTTCCTCTCGCCTGAACCTGTCATCTGTAAATTCTGACGGCGAGGCTACACCAGAAAGATGAGGAACTGATTCTTGTCGGATTCGATCGAGACTGTCCGTGAAAATGTTCACTATGTCGTCGATGCGTTGCGAGGACACAGGCTCGTCATATTCCTGGGCGCGGGTGCAAATCTCTGTGACCGTCCTGACGGCGCTGTCTGGAGTAGCCAACAGCGCGACCTGCCGAATGGAAGCGAACTTTCGAATCATCTCTGGCACCGCTTTTTGGCGCGGTCGCCCAGTCTCGAAATTCAGGCATCCGACGAGCTATCCAGAGTGGCGCAGGCTATCGCACTTGAGCTGGGGCCAGGGCTTCTGAAGGCCGAACTGCGAGAAGTGCTCAATCTTCAGTCGCGAATCCCAAGCCTGCATCGATTGATTGCTTCCCTTCCCGGCAGAATTGCTGGCCAGCATTCCGGAGCCGTGTCCTTCCGTCCGCTTCTTGTAGTATCGACGAACTATGATGATCTTATGGAGAGAGCTCTCGAAGAGAACGGTAAGCCTTTTCACACATATACTTATGAAGCAGACAAACCAGGCACGTTTACCTACCGATCGCCGGAAGGGAAGGAAAAGGCAATTCCGCCAAAGCCGAAGCTCAACGACCCTCTCCCCGGTTCGCAATACCCGGTATTGATGAAATTTCATGGCGGTCTGCATCGGTCCGACCGAAACCGGGATAGCTTCGTGATCACCGAAGATCACTACATCGAATATCTCGCAACGACGACACCGCCCTATGTTCCGCTACCCATTCTCCACCTCCTAGTCTCTCGTCATGTTCTTTTTCTCGGGCATTCCTTGCGAGACTGGAACCTGAGAGTCATTCTTCATCAGCTCTGGAATGGTCGCCCGGAGTTCAGGTCGTGGGCGATACAGAGAGATCCGAAGCCTCTCGATCGGAAATTCTGGGATTCCAAGAAAGTCAGAATCATCGATTGGCCATTGGCCGGCTACGCGGAACTCATCGATGAAGTGTTGACCGAGGAGGGCCTTGGTGCGTGACCGGGAAGTTCAGAAAAGCGCGCCCTTCCACGGCATGTCGCCGTTCACGCCCGAAGATGCTCCGTTCTTCTTCGGCCGGGAAGTCGAGCGAGATGTTTTGTATGCGCATCTTCGATCTCACCGTTTGACGATTCTTTACGGTCGGAGTGGAGTGGGCAAATCTTCTCTTCTCCAGGCAGGCCTGATCGGTCATTTGCTCGGGATCGGCGACGAGAATATGGCTCGAGCCGGTACTCGGGAGGTAGCGGTCGTTTTTATCCATTCATGGAGCCGAAAACCGTCCGACGTGATTCGTCAGGTAACTCTTGGTGCGCCGCATGGAGAATTGAGGGAGGCGCTCGAGAGCCATGCTTCGCGGTCCGGTGGGATACTTTTTCTCATTCTCGATCAATTTGAAGACTACTTGCGACGCGAGGACGATCAGGAGTTCGAAGCGGCACTGGACGGAATCGTCAATGCCCGCGACTCTTCGATTCGCGTTCTGATCTCCATACAGGAAGAATTCCTGGCGCGTCTGGATCGTCTGGAAGCGCGGATTCCGGGATTGTTCGCGCGTGCCCTTCGGCTCGAACCGCTGGACCCGAGGGGCGTGGAGAGTGCCATCGTGGGGCCTCTTGAGACGTGGAATGACTTGCACGATATTCCGCCGGAGCGTGCGTATCGGGCCGAGCAGGATTTGATTGCTGAACTTCTCGGGCAATTATTAGCAAACAACTTGTCCGCAGAGTCGGCTGACTCGCCGATTGGAACGGCCTACCTGCAGGTGGTTATGCGGCGCCTTTGGGCGGCCGAGGTCAGCCTCGGATCTCACCAATTGCGAAAAGCTACGCTCGAGAATTTGCGAGGCGTCGCGCACATCGTTCAAGAACATCTCAACGAAACCCTGTCTGAATTTTCCAGGAAAGAACGGAGTGTTGCCGCCGAGGTGTTGCGTTTCCTGGTGACGCCGATCGGAAATATCAATGCTCTGACAGCAATGGATCTTGCGGCGTACACGCGGCTGCGCATTGAAGTCGTAGAGGACGTATTGACACGGCTTTCCAGGGTTCGCGTGGTGCGTGCCGTGTCAGGCGCCAACGCGGCGATTCTCTACGAAATCGCCCATCAATCACTTGGGACTGCGATACGACATTGGCGTGAAGAAGTCGACCGACGACGGCACCTCAAGTGGAAGACGGTGGCAATTGCAGTAGGTGTCGCTTTACTGGCACTGTTGGCTGGGTCGGGTTGGCGTTTGCGCCAGGAACAAAGGAGACTCTCACGCGCAGGCGTGTTGACCGAGCAGTCAGCGTCTTTGCGCTCCAGCCGATTCGACCTGAGTCTGTTGCTGAGCATCTGTGCGCTCGACGTCGGAGGTGAATCGTCCGACTCCGCACTGGTTCAAAACCTTCGGGCGCCAGAGGCCAACGGAATGTTCATTGGCTGGTCATCGAGCCCGGTGTTGAGGACGATGTCCGATGTGGCAGTAACGTCCATTACGGTTGCGTCGTTCGATGGCTGGGTAAGGTCGTGGTCCGGGATGGAGCGTCGTTCCCTTACAGCACCGATGCGTGCCGACTGGGGGAACATTGCTGATGTCGTGTTCAGCGGCGACGGTAGGGTGCTTGCACTTGTGGCTCCGGATTCAACAGTCCGGATTCGATCGACGCTCGACCATCTGTTCCCGATTGCTTCCTTTGGCGTGGATGGGGCCTCTGTCGTCGCAATTACCGACGACGGCGGGATGATCGCGGTCGGCTCAACGGATGGAGCAGTACACATTCATCGGGTGCCATTCACAGGCGAGGCAGAAACACTGAAGATAAGCGAGGCGCCGATCGAGACGCTTAGTCTCAGCTCTGATGGACACTTGCTGACGACGGGGAGCGCGGACGGCTCGATTCGGCTATCCTCATCTCCGTTTCGTCCGGCTGACGCGCGCTTGGTAAAGCAACGAGGCGAATCCGTGCGCTGCATCGTGTTCAGCTCGAATGGCCAGATGTTTGCGGCGGGCACGGCTGATGGCGTCGTGCATCTATGGTCGGCCGTGGCCGATACATGGACAGAGCAAGTGTTTCGCATGGCGAGTGGTATCCGCGCTCTGGCCTTTGACGCAGCCGCAAGCCACCTCGCGGCAGCGGGCGAAGACGGTGTGATCCAAGTGTGGTCAGCCACCAGCGCCGAGATGGTGGCGCGTCTGCCGGGCCACCGTGACACACGGATGCGCAGCGTTACATTCACGGCGGACGGCAGAATCGTCTCCGGGCAAGATGACGGCTCGATCAGGCTCTGGACGATCCCTGCAAACCTGGCCATGATCGGACGTGACCTCGATACGTTGAGATCCCGTGCGTGCGCGATTGCAAACCGCAATCTCTCCACCGCGGAGTGGAGTGAATATATGGGCTCAGAGCCATATCGGCCTTTATGCCCTGACAAACAATAGTCGCCTTCCCTGGAAGGTTCGACTCAATCACCCTTCCTTAATGCCACCATCCCCATCCCGCCCAGCACCATCGCGAACAGCATCAACGCCCACTCCGACGCGGTCGGAATCGGTTCCGGCAAAGGCGCGGCGGACACGATCACTTCCGCGGATGAACTGTTGTCCGCAGGTGTCGGATCGTTTGTGTTGTCCGGTGGAGTCACGGTCGCCGTATTGCTGATCGCCGTCGGCGCAACAGGAGCTGTCGCAGTGATGGTGTACGTCACGTTTCCGCCCGCAGGCAGCGTGACGAGATCTTCGAGATCGCCGACACCGTTCGCCGAACACGACGCGCCAGGCGATGCACTACAAGTCCAACTGACGTTCGTCAATGCCGCGTCGAAATCATCCGTGACCGTGGCGCCGATGACCGTCTCCGGCCCGCTGTTCGAGACGACGATCGTGTAGCTCACGGCGCCGCCGGAAACCACCTCTGGCGAGCCCGCGGTTTTCACGATCGAGAGATTCGCGCCGAGCGGCGCGAGCAAGGCTCCGGCGGGATAGCCGTAGCCTTCGCTGTTGTCGAAGCCGTACATCCATGCGCCGAGCGGCGCCGATGCGATGATGCGATGTTCGCCGAGGGAGACGGGGAGTTGGGCGCCGGAGTAGCCGCTGGTTTCGATCGGCGTGAAACTCGCCGGAGGAACGGCGACACCGTCGACTTCCACGCTGTCGACGGCGGCGGTGGGAACGATGAGATTCAGGAAGTTGCCGGCAATGTCGCCCGGGCCTGTCGGGACGATGTACGACGACGCGAACTGACTGGTGGGGAGGATGAGCATCTGGAACGGATCGCCGGTGACATCGTCGACCGTGGTGCCCTTTGCATACTGCGCAACGAGCGCCGGTTGGGTGGTGGTGATGTGCGCGGGTTGCGTCGCCGACGTCTGGTAGAACTGGCCGGCGTTGAGAATCGCCACCACCGAGCCGTTGTACGTCACCTCGGTTCCGCTCTGCGAAGCGAGCACGCGCACGATCTCGCCGCCGGTACGCGTGGCGAGCGGCATGGTCATGAAGGTCTGTCCCCACGCGCTCGTCGGAAACATCTGCTCGATCAGGGAATCGCAGAAGTCGGTGTCCGCCGTCGGGACCTCGCCGCACGAATGCCCCCCGAAGACCGAGATCGGCTTGTCGGAGACGATCGTCGACCCGGTGAGATCGCCATCGCCGCCGGCGGGAGCGAGGAAGTAGGTCTGACCCTGTTGAAGCACCAGTTGGAACGGCACGCCCGCGGTCCGCGAGGCGGCGTTGATGGTCGGCGTGATCGTGACGGTCGTGTCGTTTTCCGTTGCCACCACCACAAGCTCGCTGCCAACACCGAGCCCCGGTCCCCAGCTCATCAGCACGTAGTCAGTGCCGATTGCATCGACGGGCAATGCCATGAATGCGTCGGCGGACTGCGAGCGATAGAGCGATCCGTGGAGTGTGATCGGGGCGAGCGACGTCACATGGACGCCTTTGTTCTCGACGGTGTCGATGACGTCGAGATCCAGCGCGTCATACGGGAGGGTGACCTTCGTCGGCGTTCCCGGTACGACGTTGAACGGGACGTTGATCGCGAACGACGCGTTCGAGACCACGCCCGACGTCGGCGTCGCGGCGGTGATCAGCAGGTAGATCGCTTGTTCGGGCGGGACGTTCCGCGGGAACGCGACCCAGAAGTCGGTGCCGGAAGAATCGGCTGCGATTGCCGCGGGAGCCGCGAACAAAATGAGAATGAACGAAATCAGAACGGCAATGCGCATGTGTACAGCTCCTCCGTGAAACTGGTGTGGCTTCAAACACACGAACGGATTCCGTTACCAAAATCGATCACCGATCGCGGTACTCTCTGCGCCATGCCGCTTCTCATCGATTGGTATTCGTGCGTCCGCGATCGGAGCAACTCATGACGGTTCGACTGCGGCAGGCAGTTGGCGTCGCGTTCGGTGTGACCGTCATCGTCGGCAATACGATCGGCGCGGGCATTCTGCGAACGCCGGGCGAAGTTGCCGCGCAACTTCCTACTCCGTTCGCGTTCTTCTCCGTCTGGATTCTCGGCGGCCTGTACGCGCTCCTCGGCGCGATCTGTCTCGCCGAGCTCGGAACGCTGCTTCCCGCGTCCGGCGGGCAGTACGTGTACGCACGAACGGCGCTCGGCGACTACGCGGGCTTCGTCGTCGGCTGGAGCGACTGGCTCTCGACGTGCGGCACGACGGCGGCCGTTTCGATCGTGATTGGCGAATATTCGAGCGCGCTCATTCCGGGGCTGGAAGGTCGTGTCGTGGCGATCGCGCTTTCGGTCACGATCCTCTTCGCGATCCTGCAATGGCGCGGCGTGAAGTGGGGGAGTCGCACGCAGGAGATCACCGGCTTCCTGAAGATGGCCGCGTTCGCCGCGGTCGTCATCGCCTGCTTTCTCTGGGCGCCGGAACGCGTTGCGAGCGCACCCATTTCGATGACCACGCCGATGTTCGCGGCGCTCATCGTCGCGCTGCAGGCGGTCATCTATACCTATGACGGCTGGGCCGCGGTCATTTACTTCTCGGAAGAAGTTCGCGATGGCGCGAAGAACATTCCGCGATCGCTGTTCGTCGGCGTGTTCTCGATCATCGCCATCTACATCGGCGTGAACCTGGCCATCTTCTACGTGCTCCCGATCAGCGAGATCGCCGGCAAGAACCTCGCGCTGGCCAGTGCCGCGCAGGTGGTGTTCGGCGTGCTCGGCGATCCGATGGTGCGCGCGTTGATGATCATCTCGATGATCAGCGGCATCAACGCGTATCACCTCATGGCCTCACGCGTGTTGTTCGCAATGAGCCGCGACGGACTCGTGAGCCGCCGCGCCTCGGTCGTCAACGAAGGCGGCACGCCGACGGTCGCGCTCGCGCTGAGTGCCATGGTGGCCGTCCTGTTCATCGTCAACAGCACGTTCAGCGAAGTGATCGCGGTGCTCTCGTTCTTCTTCGTCGCGAACTACACGCTCTCGTTCGCGTCGCTCTTCGTGCTGCGCCGCAAGATGCCGGACGCGCCGCGTCCTTACAAAGCGTGGGGCTATCCGTTCACGCCCGCGATCGCTCTCATCGGCTCCATCGCGTTTCTCGCCGGCGCAGTTGCGGGCGACACGACGCGGAGTTTGTGGGCGCTCGCGTTGCTCGCGGTGAGCTATCCGGTCTACCGCGTGCTGAAACTGAGACGATCGGCTGCATAGCACAACGCTGTCATCCCGAGCGTCGAGCGAGGGACCTGAGCGGGTGGGGCGCGAAGCTCGTGCCTGTCGCACCGCCCACCCAGGTCCCTCGCTACGCTCGGGATGACACATAGAATGACCCTCGTGAAATCTCTCGCAGTCCTCGTCCTGCTGTTTCTCTCCGCCTGCGCGACCGCACCCGCGACGCCGGACGCGCCGATCATCGCCATCGTGAATCCGACGGTCGTCGATGGCTCAGGCAGCGCGCCTTTCGTCACGACCGCGGTGCTGATTCGCGGCGACCGTATCGATGCAGTGGGGCCGCGATCAATTCCGCGCGGCGCCACGATCATCGACGGCAAAGGCCTCGTGCTCGCGCCGGGATTCATCGACATGCACAACCACTCCGGTGGCGGTCTGCAGCGCGATGCATCTGCAACCACGCAGGTCTCGCAAGGCATCACCACCCTCGCCCTCGGGCAGGACGGCGGATCGGAGCTGCCGGTCGGCGATTACCTTCGCAAGCTCGAGGCAAGTCCGGTGGCGGTCAATGTGTTGACCTTCGTCGGACAGGCGACCGTGCGCGACGCGGCGATGAAGGGCGATACCGATCGCGAGGCCACCGCGGACGAGATCGCAGCGATGAAAGTCATGGTCGATCAGGCCATGCGCGATGGTGCGTTCGGTCTCTCGACGGGACTCGAGTACGAAGCGGCGAAGAAGTCGAGCACCGATGAAGTCATCGCGCTTGCTGCGGCGACTGCGCCGTACGGCGGGATCTACATCAGCCACGTGCGCGACGAAGCGCAGCTGACGTTTCCTTCGTTCGAGGAAGCGATTCGCATCGGTGCCGAGGCGCATGTGCCGGTGCAGATTTCCCACATCAAGATGGGATCGAAGTCGGTGTGGGGTCGCGCGCCGGAAGCGGTGCGCCTGATCGAAAGCGCGCGCTCGCGCGGACAGGACGTCACGGCCGATGCGTATCCGTACGATGCGTGGCACGCCACGATTCGCGTGCTCGTGCCGAGCGGACGTCACGACGATCCGAAAGACGTTGCGGACGCGATTGCGGAGACCGGCGGCGCTGATAGCGTCACGATCGTGAACTGCAGCGCGCATCGCGACTACGAGTTCAAGACGCTGCAGCAGATCGCCGATGCGCAACAGACCACGCCGGTCGAGGTGTACATGCAGATCGTGCGCGACGGCGGTGCAACGGTCGTCGGGCGTTCGATGAAGGAAGACGACATCCGCGTTTTCTATTCGCAGCCGTGGGTGATGGTCGGCAGTGACGGCGGCATCGGTCTCCGCCATCCGCGCGGTGCCGGATCGTATCCGCGCATTCTCGGCCGCTACGTTCGCGAGCTGAAGTGGCTCACGCTGGAGGATGCAGTTCGCAAGATGACGTCGCTTCCCGCGGCGCGTTTGCGGCTCTCCGATCGCGGTCTGGTGAAGGCCGGCATGAAGGCCGATCTCGTTCTCTTCGATGCCGCGCGCGTGATCGACCGCTCGACGTTTCAGGATCCGCAGGCGATCGCCGAAGGCATCGAACGCGTGTTCGTGAACGGTGTCGAAGTCTGGCGCGATCGTGCGGTCACGGGTGCGACGCCGGGACGGCCAGTTCGTATTCAAGACGCTGGCGATCGAAGCCGACCGCGATGAGTCCGGATGCGAACGCGCGCTCGAACGCGTGTCGCGTTTCTTCGCGCGTGGTGACGGCGATTCGTTCCGTCGATGGCTCGAATGCCGGTCGCTCGCGCAGATGCCACGTGACCCACAATCGATCGGTTCCGCCTTCGTGCAGCGGGCTCGTGGTCTCGCCGTAGAAATCGCGGAAGTAGCGATCGGACGTGACGCCGAGTTTTTCGAAATTGAGAAACGCGTTGCGCGTCTGCAGCGGATCGAATGTCCAGGTGATGTGCTCGACGCCTCGGACGAGCGCAGCGTCGCGTTGTGCGAGCTTCAAGGTGCGTCCGAGGCCGCGATCGCGGTAGGTGGTGCGCACGGCGAGCATGTCGGAGTGGATGATGCGACGCTCTCCTTCAAAGCCCGGGAAGCCGTACACGAACGCGACCAGATCGGAGCCGTCGAAGGCGCCGATGAGAATCGCGCCGACATGCTGCGTCGCGATGAGCTCGATGGCGGGAACGATCTCGAGATCGCTGACGCCCCACACTTCTTTCTGCAGCGCTTCCACCGCGCGGAGCTCGTCGCGACCTTTGATCTCGCGGATGTCCATCACTCGATCACGATCTTTCTTTTGGTGAGTGCTTCGATGCGATCGCGTTTCACCGCGAAGCCGATACCCGGACCCGACGGCGGCGTGATCGTGCCGCGCGATGACACGGTCACCGGCGGATCGATGATGTCCTCGGCCCAATAGCGCGCGCTTGCCGATACATCGCCCGGCAGCGTGAATCCCGCGAGCGTCGACAGCGCGATGTTGTGCGCGCGACCGATCCCTGCTTCGAGCATGCCGCCGCACCACACCGCAATGTTGTTCTCGCGGCAGACCTGTTCGACGCGTCGCGCCTCGACGTGACCGCCCACGCGTCCGAGTTTGATGTTGATGATGCGACACGCGCCGAGCTCGATGGCGTGGCGTGCGTCGTCGCTGGAACGGATCGATTCGTCGAGGCAGATCGGCGTCGCGAGCAGCGGCTGCAGTTTCGCGTGCTCGGCGATGTCGTCGTGCGCGAGCGGCTGCTCCATCATCATGAGGTCGTAGCGATCGAGCTCCTGCAGCAACGGCGCGTCGCTGAGGCGATACGCGGAGTTTGCGTCGACCGTCAGGAGGATGTCGGGGAACTCCGCCCGTACCGCGCGTACGAGCTCGAGATCGTGTCCGGGCTTGATCTTGATTTTGATGCGTTGATAGCCAGCTGCGAGCTCGTCACGCACGCGATCGAGAAGCGCGTCGGTCGTGGGCTGCAATCCGATCGAGACGCCGCTGGCAATCTCTGTTCGTGTGCCGCCGAGGAGTTGCCAGAGGGGGAGATTGCGCGTGCGGGCTTCGAGGTCCCAGCAGGCCGTTTCCAGCGCCGCCTTGGCCATGCGATTGCCGCGAATGTGGGCGAAGCGTTCGTCGACCGATTCCGCCGAGGGGAGCGATTCCTTGACGAGCAGCGGCGCGAGAAAGTGCGTCATCACCGCCCACGCGGACTCGGTCCATTCCTCGCTGTAATACGGATTCTCATCCGCCACGCACTCGCCCCAGCCTTCCCGCCCGTCCGCGTCTTCGACGCGCACGACGATGATGTGGCGCTCCGTGGTTCGGCTGGAGCTGGTTTCGAATGGATGGAGGAGGGGAAGGTGAATCTCGCGAAGCTCGATACGTCGGATATGCACGGCGCGGATTCTAGACCGACGGGGGGCTTCCGGCGGGCCGGCACGGCCGGCAGCGCTGGTTGGTCCCCCGATCGGTCTCACATCAGAGTGAAGCCATGTCTATCGAGAAGCGGTACTTCACGTCGGACTTCAATAGCCGTTCGTACGCTTCATTGATTTTCTGCATCGGGATCACTTCCACGTCGGCGGTGATGTTGTGGGCACTGCAGAAATCGAGCATTTCCTGCGTTTCGGCGATACCGCCGATGGGGGAGCCGGAGATGCTGCGGCGTCCCATGATCAACCCGAAAGCCGACACGCTCAGCGGGTTCGGGGGCGCGCCGACCAGCGTGAGGTTCCCGTCGGGGCGAAGCAGCTGGATGTACGCCTCGATGTTGTGGTCGGCCGAGACTGTATCGAGGATGAAATCAAATGTACCGGCGTGCTGCGCCATCTCATCGGCATTGCGCGAGATCACGACTTGATCGGCGCCGAGACGCAGCGCGTCGTCCGTCTTGCCGGGCGACGTCGTGAAGACGGTGACATGGGCACCGAACGCGTGAGCGAACTTCACCGCCATGTGACCCAGTCCGCCGAGACCGACCACGCCGACTTTCTTGCCCTTCGTCACACCCCAGTGGCGGAGTGGCGAGAACGTCGTGATGCCGGCGCAGAGAAGCGGTGCGACGCCGGCGAGATCGAGATTGTCGGGGACGCGGAGCACGAAGCGCTCATCGACGACGATGCTTTCGGAGTAGCCGCCGTACGTCACGCCGCCGAGGTGCTTGTCGGGGGCGGCGTAGGTGAGGATTTGATTCGGGCAGAACTGTTCGAAACCGTCTTTGCAGTGTTGGCAGGTACCGTCCGAGTCGACCATGCAGCCGACGCCGGCGAGATCGCCTGCGTTGAACTTCGTGACTGCCGAGCCGACCTTCGTGACGCGGCCGACGATCTCGTGGCCGGGGACGATCGGATAGACGTTGGGCATAGCGCCCCATTCGCCGCGCACCATGTGCAGGTCGGAGTGGCAGACGCCCGTAAAGAGGATCTCGATCTGGACGTCGTGCTCGCCCGGATCGCGGCGCGGGATTGTTGTGGGAGCGAGAGGCGAGGTTGCACTGTCGGCAGAATAGGCTTTTGCGTTGTACATCGATTTCTCCTGTTGATTGTGAATGGAAGCGCTTTTAGTTGGGGGCGTCTGTTGCTGACGTCAGCCCCTCCTCGCGCAATCGGTGAATGTCTCTTGTGGGGGCTGTACCGAAGAAGCGTCCGTACTCGCGGCTGAACTGCGAAGCGCTCACATAGCCGACGCGCCGGCTCGCGCTTCCCGCGTCCATCATCGTCGTGAGCATGAGACGTCGTGCTTCCTGAAGGCGCAACGCCTTCTGGTATTGCAGAGGACTCATCGCCGTGACCGATTTGAATTGCCGATGGAACGACGAGACGCTCATGTTGACGAGGCTCGCCAGGTCGTCCACGTTCACCGGCTGATCGAAATTCGACTGCAGCCACGACACTGCCTTCGCGACGCGGTGCACGCTCGACTCCGCGTGGCCGATCTGCGCGACGCGGCTGCCCATCGGACTGCGGAGCAGGCGGATGAGAATCTCGTCGATCACGAGCGGCGCGAGCAGCTCCGCATCGGCCGGCTGCGCCATCAGCTCGAGCAGCCGCGTTGCGGCATCGATGAGGTACGCGTTCGCGTCGCCGACATAGAGGGCGCGGTGGTCGCGCGGCTGCGGCAAACCGTGCGGATACACCTTCGCGGTCAGCTCGGTCAGTCTTTCGGAATCGAGATCGAGCGCCAGCGTCAGATACGGCTCGGCGTGACTGGCTCGCGTGATCTGTGCAACCACGGGCACGTCGACGGAAAACACGGCGACTTGCGACGCTTCGTACTGGAAGATGTCCTCACCGACCATGACGGTTTTGGCGCCCTGCGCGACAATGCAGAGAGCGGCTCGCGCCATGCCATGGACCGACTCCGCATTCGTTCGCGAGGAACGGATGACCCGTACGCCGGGAACGCGCAGCTCGAAAATCCCGTCGTACGGAGCATGCGCGCCGATCAGTTTCGCCAGCTTCGCGATGTCGGGCTTCGGTGTGTCAGTGTCTTTCACGAGCGTCAATGTAAGGTCTTCAGCCGCACGAACCTTGCCTGAAAGTCCGAACTTTTATCCCGATCCTGCTCCGGACAGCGAGTGTAACGGCAGAGGAAGAACGACGAACTCGCCTGATCCTCTCGCTCGATGACGGGTGACCCTCGCCCTTAGAATGCCTTCGTGACGAGAACCGCCAAAATCATCGTTGCCGGCTTTCTCGTCCGCGCATTCCTCGGGCAGGCGTTGTTCTGGATCTCCTGGCTGCGCCTTCCGATCGCTTCCTCGCTCCAGATCGGCGACGGGTTCTGGTTCTTTGCCGCTGATGGACCGGAGTACCTGTTGATGGCGAAGGGCGGTGCGGGACATGGGTTGTGGGGGATCCTCACCTCCGAGGCTCGCGTTTCCTCGCATGTCTTCACGCGACTCGTTGCCATCTGCGTGATGTACCTCGGCCCCTTTGCGTCGGTGGCGATCCTCATCAATTGTGCCGCGTACGCACTGACGTGCGCGATCCTCGTGCGGCTGGGGAAGAACGACGTTCTTCTCGCTGCGATCGCGTTCTGCCCCGCGGCGATCCTCTTCTCGACGCAGCTTCTCAAAGACACGCTCTTCTTTCTGTTCATCGTGCTGATGGTCGCCATCTTCCGGCGATGGCAGGAGCTGTGGCGGAGCGGCGGCACAGTCAGACAATTCATCGCATGCGCGGCGGCGATGGTTGCGATCGTCTTTGCGCTCGGAGGCATTCGCTGGTACTTCGCCGCGAGCGTCTGGGGCGCGTCGGCGATCTTCCTCGCGCTCGTGATCTGGACGGCCCGGCACAGAGGACGGGCACTGGCCGTCAGCGTGATTCTCTTCGTGCTGCTCGCGCAGGCCGTGCGTCTCGGCGGACGCGACATGCCGCCGCAGATCAAACAGATTCTCAACCCGACGACTACGCTGCAATCGAAACCGACGGTCGTGACCAAACTCGCGGGAACAGCGCAGCGCGGGTTCGACACGACGCCGGCGGCGACGACGATCGTGCCGGGCCCGAGTGTGGAGGCATTGCCGAAGTTCGCGTCGCGCCTGGTCACCGGCTTCTCCGCGACGTTTCTTCCGCGGTTCCTCGCACAGTCACTCGGATTGATTCACATCGGCGGCGGTCGCGGGTTCTGGCTCTTCGCCGAGGTGGATACGATCGTGTTCGATCTCGTGCTGCTCTACGTTATCGTCTATTGCGTACGCGTGCTCCGCAGCGGAACCGCGCGCGCGACGCCGCTCTTCGTCTTGTGCATTCTCGTTTTTGTGCTCACGGCCGGACCGATGATTTTCACGGTCAACAACTTCGGCACACTCTTCCGTCTTCGGCAGATGCTGTACGTGATCGCAGTCGTGACTGCGATCACGCTGCGTACGCGCGAGGATGAGGAGAATGATCGCGTCGGATCATCGATCGCGTAGCGGTTCTGTCCGCAACGAGACAGACTCGCCGCGCACCGAACGTGCATTAGAGTGCCGCTTGCGGAAGAGGGTTCCAAAGGAGACGAATTCATGAAGATGTTTCACCCTGCCCCCGGTAAGAAAATGACTCGCATGGTGCTCACCCTCGGACTGATCGGTCTGAGCACGTTCCTGGCCGTTCCGGCCGCGTTCGGTCAGCTGATCATCAGCGAGATGCGCCTTAGTGGTCCCAACGGTGCGAACGACGAGTTCATCGAGCTCTACAACAACAGCGGTGCGGATCACACGGTCGCGGGTGGCGGCACGGGCTACGGCGTTGCCGCCTCGGACGGCACTGCTCGATGCGTCATCCCCAATGGCACGGTCATTCCGAACCGGGGACACTACCTTTGCGTGAACAGCATGGGTTACTCACTCGCGTCCTATCCGGCTGGAAACGGCACGACGGCAACGGGCGACGCGACGTACACCACCGACATCCCCAACAACGCGGGAATCGCGATCTTCAACACCAGCGTGGCAGGGAACTTCATTCTGGCCAATCGGCTGGACGCGGTCGGCTCCACCAGTGAAGCGAACACGCTTTACAAAGAAGGCACGGGCTATCCGGCGCTGGCGCTCTTCCCGATCGACTATTCCTTCTCCCGTGACCAGTGCGGAAAAGCCGGCTCCGTTACGGCGATGGGCCCGTGCACGATCTCGACTCCCTCGGACACGAACGACAACGCGGTCGACTTCATCTTCGTCGACACCAATGGAACCTCGGCCGGTGCCGGACAGCGCCTGGGCGCGCCGGGACCGGAGAACCTCTCCTCTCCGATTCAGCGCAATGCATCACTCTCCACGAATCTGCTCGACGCGAGTGCCTCGTCCGCGAATCCTCCGAACCGCGTCCGTGACTTCACGTCCAATCCGGGCCAGAACTCGACTTTCGGCACGCTCGACATCCGCCGGCGATTTGTGAACAACACCGGCGCCAATGTGACACGGCTTCGGTTCCGCATCACCGACATCACGACGTTCCCATCTCCTTCGGGCATCGCCGACCTGCGTCCTCGCACTTCGACGCTGGTCGTCGTCGCCGGTATCAACGATTCGGCGACGTGCACCGCGACTGGTGCTCCTACGACGCCTCCCTGTACGGTGAGCGTCGAGGGCTCGACGCTGGAGCTGCCGCCCTCGCAGCCGAATGGTGGCGGGTTCAACACCAGTCTCTCCGCAGGAACGATCACGCTGGGAACGCCGCTGCCCAACGGCGCGTCCATCAATCTGCGATTCCTCCTGGGAATTCAGCAGACGGGCAACTTCAAGTTCTACGTCAACATCGAAGCGCTGCCGTAACGCACTTCTCCCGCACCATTCAAAGGCCGCCCGGTTTCTCCGGGCGGCCCATTTTCTTTTTGTGGACATGAATCGATCGTTGAGTCCCGAGTACGAGATGCTTCTCGCCTGCGCGAGATCGCGCATGGACGAACGGCATGCTCGCATCCTTCAGGAGCTGTCCCGGAGCGCGCTGGACTGGGATTCGCTCCTGGCCCTCGGCCGGCGGCATTCCCTCTTTCCTCTCCTGTACCGGCAGCTCGCTGCAGTCGTTCCGCAGGATGTTCCGCCCGAGTCGCTCGAGCGGCTGAAAGAGCTCTATCAGGGGAACACTGCGCGGAATCTGTTTCTGCTGGGGGAGCTCGAGCGCGTTCTCCGTTCGCTCGCGGAAGACGGCATCATTGCAATCCCGTACAAGGGTCCGCTCCTCGCCATCGCGGGCTACGGTGATCTATCGCTGCGACGTTTCGTCGACCTCGATGTCATTGTGCGAAGAGACGACGTCGAACGAGCCATCGGTACATTGACGCACCTCGGATATCGAGCCGAGCCGGTTGTGTCGCCTGTGCAGCAGGCCTTTCTCATTCGGACGCAGCACGATCTCGCATTCAAACAAGACGAAGGACGAATGATCGTCGAGCTCCATTGGGAAGTGGCGCCACGGCTGTTCGCGACGGAGCTGGCTGCAGAGAACTTGTGGGAGCAGGCCACGACACGCACGGTGGGGGGGAGCGAGATGCTGGCTCTCGCGCCCGAAGACATGCTTCTCTCGTTGTGTGTCCATGGCTCGAAGCATCTGTGGGAACGGCTGGCGTGGGTCTGCGACATCGCCGAGTGGCTCGCAGCGCATCCCGAGATGACGTGGCCCGAGTTGCTGACGCGGGCGGAGCGCACGGGTCAGCAACGGATGCTCCTCGTCGGCCTTTCGCTTGCGGCTGAATTGCTGGATGCGCCGTTGCCGGCGCCTGCTGCTGTGGCCATTGAGGCCGATCGCGCGGTCGCGAGTCTGGTCGCTCAGGCAAAGCAGGTGATTTTTTCCGAGCCGCCGCGGCCTCCCGGAATGATCTCGAGTCTGCGCTTCAATCTGCTCGCCCGACGCGCCTGGATCGCGAAGCTGAACTACCTCCGTTATCTGCTGATGCCCACGGACGCTGACGTCCGCGCTTTTCGTGTTCCGCGGGCACTGCAGTTCCTCTATTACGTGAGCCGGCCATTTCGTTTATTGGGCAAAAAAGAGCACATGCACTGACTTTTGTGCAGAGCGTTGACCTCTGGTTGAAGCGCGTGCTACCTTGCCTCAAGCGCCCTCCATGCGGTCATCACGTGGAGGGCGAGGAGATTGAAGCAGATGGTTGATCGCAAGCTCGAGAACACCGATGCGGTTGCGCCGCAGACCCCGGAAGCCGCCCCGAAGAAGCCCTTCGTCGCCCCGAAAATCTCTGTCCCTGTCGACGTGCTGGAAGCGACCACGTTCTTTCAGTCGGTCGAATCCGGCGCCACGAACTAAGCGCGACGGATCTTTTTCGCGGCTCGCGCTGACGGCCCGTCAGCGCTTTATCTCCTTGTCTGGACAAAAATGCTCCTGCGATTCCGTGGGAGCTTTCTTTTTTGCGTCCACAAAGAGCAGATAGACCGCGAACATATCCAGCGCAAAGATCGCCAGTGAAAGCCTGCTCGAGTCCAGCGTCGCGATGATCAGCAGGTGAAATCCGATTCCGGCGACGATGGCGTAAAGCCGCAGGCGTCGCGACCATAATCCGAATGCGATCAAGAGCTCGGCCGCGATGGAAATCACCGCCAGCACGCTCATGACATCCGGCGCTCGCCACGACTGCGGCACAGCCAGCCATCCTTCCTGTTTCAAACTCCGCGTGAGGATCTCTCCCGCAAGATACTGAGGCGTGATCTTGGCCATGGCCGAGAAGACGTAAACGAGTGTGATCTGAATCTTCAATAGGAGGATCGGCCACGCCGCGACGTCATCTCTTCGCGTGCATTCCGCAATCGTCAGCAGGAGGATGACCAGGAACAGCAGATAGAGATGATTGCTGTAGGTCTGCTGATCCATGATCAATGTGTAGCCCGTCACGAGTGAAAGTACGGCGCCGGCGACACGTGTTTTCCAGCCGAGAGCGAAGAGCAGCGCTGCGAGCAACCACACGGCGAGGAAGACAGGAAGCGCGCTCGAAGGCAGCAGCGGAACCCACGGAAAGAACGGGATCTTGACGACGGGCGGCTGGAGCACCCGCGACAGCATCCGCCACGTTTCCAGTGACGCAAACGCGGCGTTGACGCCGATGAGCATTCGCGCGGCCGCGAGCCACTGCGGATTCGCGCGCAGCTGGATGATTCGATGCAGTCGTCCCATCAGCGGCACGGATAGACTCGTTTCGAATCGGGCGTGGTGATCTCCACCGAGACGACATCGGAAACCATGCGGCAGAGGTGCCGCGGAAGCGCTTCTTCCAGATTCACTTCCCCTCGGGATTGCGCAACGTATTTGCCGAGGTTTGCGGGCTGGGTTGTACCGTCCTGCATGAGGAGGGAGAAGCGGATGCGTTGCGGACTCGCGGAGAACATCTGCCATCCAAACCGGGCCGGACGCGGCGCCCGTAACCGCACCAGCGGCACTCCGATCTGGATCAAGAGGAAGAGCACGAAGAAGGCAGCTGCCGCGGCAGACTTTGCCGCCCACGGTGCAGCTGTTTTTTCACTCTGCGCTGCCGTTCGAATGCGTTGACCTCGGGGTAGGCGCGTGTTACTTTCGCGCAAATACCTCCAGAGGATACATCGGCAGTTGGAGGTCAGGAGCTTGAGTCAGATGATCGAGACCGAGAACACGGACGCAGTGACCGCGCAGACTCCCGAAACCACGAAGAAACCGTTCGTCGCTCCGAGCATCTCGGTCCCTGTTGACGTTCTGGAAGCGACCACCTTCTTTCAGTCGGTCGAGTCCGGCGCAACGAACTAAACCCCACGGGCGTGACGCTTTCCCTGGTCGAAGTGCTTTGCCGGAGCTACACCGTCGCCGGCCAGAGCGTGACCTTCGCATGCAGTGACGCGGGGACGGCCGGGAAAGTGACGCGGCTCGTCGCCGGCTGGCACTTCGCCGCCGGTCCTGACGATCCCGCCAGCGCGTTCACCATTCATCTGTCGAGAGACGCCGCTCCTGCCATTCCGCGGGGGCCTGCGGGTTTTGCCGTCCACAATGGACAGTGCTTTTCAGACGGCGACTCGTGGGTTCTCTCGACCAGCGATTCGTGGATGCGTGTTCATCCTCTCTCGATGCGTCGCGTCGATGTCTGGATCGGTGCGGAGACGGAGCGATCCTCGATCGCATTCGCGCGTCTGTTGTTCTACGCGACGCAAGCCGCACTCCGTCAATGTGGCCTCTTCGAATTGCACACCGCGGCCGTCGTGGATCCTTCCAGTGAGAACGGCGTTCTCATCGTCGGCGCATCGGGGAGTGGAAAGACCACATTGGCGATGCGTCTCACAGCCGCCGGCTGGTTGAATGTCGCGGATGATCTCGTGCTGATTCGCGAGAACGCGGCTGCGGCAGAAGCGTTTGCGTTCCGTCGTGTGTTCGCCGCGACGGAGATGACGCTGGATGCGATTCCGACTCCAGGAATCGAAGAGGCGACACGCGAGGCGAACGAGTTTGAGCCGTTGAAACGACGCCTCGATCCCGAGGTGCTGTTTCCGGGGAGATTTGCTGCGTCGTGTACTCCGCGGGTGCTGGTTTTCCCGGTGATCACCGGCGAGGCGCGAACGGAGACACGACCGATTGCGGCGCCGGACGCACTGACGCGCCTCCTGAAAATGTGCCCGTGGGCGTCTTACGACACGACGGTCGCGCGGCCGCACCTGAGCGCACTGGCACGCCTTGCCCGGCAATGTGCTTCGTATGTGCTGCTGGCAGGAACGGATCTCCTGTACGACGCTCAGGCTGCGCCGCGACTGTTCGCGACGCTCTCGATGGGTGCGCGATGATTCTCGACTCGGAACTGCCCCAGCCGGATTCATCTCTGCGGCGGATCGTCATCGAGCTGACGAATATCTGCAATCTGCACTGCAGCTATTGTTTGCGCGACGATGAGGCGCTGTACCAGACGCGTGCGCGCTTTTTTCCGATCGATCTATTGCGCCGCATTTTGCGGGATGCACGCGAAGCTGCCGGAGTCAGTCACGTGTCGTTCACGGGAGGGGAGCCGACACTTCATCCGCGTTTTGCCGAGATCCTCGAGACTGTCGGCGCCGAAGGAATGCGTGCCGGCTTCGTCACGAACGGCTGGCATTTCGATCGCGTCTGGCCGGCACTCGACGCCAATCGCGCGGCGGTGAATGTCGTCTCCTTCAGTATCGACGGAGCGACACGCGAGTCGCACGACGGATGGCGTGGTGCAGGATCATTCGACCGGTTGATTCGTGCGTTCACGCGTTGCCGCATGGGACGCATCCCGTTCGCCGTGAAAGCCGTGGTCCGTCGCGACACGGTTCCGCAATTTCAGGACATCGCTCTTCTCGCCGCACGGATGGGAGCGCAGGCCGTTCATTTCTCGCACGTGCTGCCCACCTCCAGTGAGGTCGAGGACGAGTCGGCGATGAACCTCGAAGAACGCAATCACGCCGAGGAGGAGATCGCGCTGTTGCGGCAGATTCTGAAGATGCCCGTTGCATTGGACGTCGGCTACATGAACACCAATCCCGCTCCGCCCTGCTCGCCGTTGCAGGGTTCGAGCTTCAGCGTCGACTATCAGGGCCGTCTCACCCTCTGCTGCAACATGTCCGGCTTTCGTGGCGCGTCCGAGTACTCCGACGTCGTGGCCGATCTCAATGAAGAGAGTTTCACCACAGCCTGGCTGCGTGTGAATCGCCTGGCCTCGGAACAGGTCGCACGGCGCGCAGCCGCGCTCGCGGCGATGGCCGCGCGCGGACCGGAGGTCGATCCTTACACGGCGTCGCCCTGTCTTCTCTGCCTGCAGACGTTTGGAAAGATTCCGTGGCATGCCGCGAACAGTAAACTTGTCCCGACATGAGCTCCTTACTTCCCATGCCCCACGCACACATCGTGGTTACCGAGTTCGAAGGTGGGGAGAGCGTTCTCGTCGACCTGGACACCAAGCGTTACTACCAGTTGAATGAGACCGCGAC
>DASYLL010000154.1:0-8459 GCA_036009605.1 Thermoanaerobaculia bacterium
AGGTGCAAGGGTTTTAGGGTTGTACTAGTAACTAGGCCTAGTTCAAAACCACTAGAAGATCAAAAGAATCTCTAAGGTATCTTAGGAGAACTAGGGAAAGGCAACCCCGAAACCGCGAACGCTTAGCTTATCAGTTTTTAGTTATTTTGTCAATGTCATAAGCAGCAGTCCGACAGTCATGGCCCCACTGCAGCCAGATTTTGCCAGTCCAGAGCTTTGCTTCGCGGAGCCTGTTGAATTCTTCCATTCGATTTCACTACCAACGGATAAAGTAGTCAGTTGGCGGATGACGGGAACACCGAGGCCGAGTTAGCGCGACGGCGCCAACTCTCATGGAAACGCAGTTCTGATCTGAGCACGCACAAAGGACCGACACTCTCAGAGATTGGTCCCCTGATGCCAGTAGATTCATCGTCGAGGATGTGAGAGCGCGGGAATCGTAGGCCATACGACAATCCCTTCTTCGATCTTCTCGAAAGACCCCGAGGATGCCCCAGCGGCTGAACCTCGCACTTCAACGAATGTCGACGAGTCGTTCAGTCTCTGCTTCCGAACCACCCATGGACGGGTCAGAGGTACACAGCGGAACGAAACTTTTTCAACCCAACGACACCTGACGGCGTGCACGCCTGCCAGGAGGACCCCAACAGCGGCTGTCATTCGCCGAGTGCCACCATGTCAAGCACGAAAACTTTTCGATACCGGATGGTACTCGTGGCAGCAGGCCGCCCGCCGCTCACCCGCAAGAGGGATCGCCAACGTCCAAAGACCGCTATTCAGCGTCAGACACTCTTACCAAACCAACTGCCGGTTTTATACTTCCGCGTATGACTTCCTATCCTCCACCGCAACCGCAGTTCACGGTGCGTGGCGCAGACGGACACGACTATCCGGCTGATCTGCCAACGCTCCGCGAATGGGTACGGACTCGTCAGGTCGTGCCTTCGCAGCAGGTCTATTCGTCTACGACCGGTCAATGGTCGCGTATCGGCGATGTACCCGCATTGCGCGATCTCGTTGCCTCATCCGGAGGCCTGACGAAAGGCGTCGTCTTCGGCTCAGTTGGTATCGGCTGCGTCGTCTTGATCGCTCTTCTCGTCGTTGCCGCGATCATTGGCCAGTATCTGGTAACCACTTCCCGCAGGCCCGAAGCGCGACGTACAGCGGTTACGGCTAAGACTGCGCAAACCGCTGCCACACAGGTGCCGCATGAAAGTTTGACACCCGCACAGCGACGGCTCGCCGCAGCGGCCGAACTGCAACGCACCTTCGATTCCTCCGACCTCAAGGGATTCGAGCTCAAATTCGCCGTACGTGGGCGCAACTGCGATCTATTGCATGTCCAAGGAGACGTCAATTTGTATCCGGAGATGATGGAAGCGCTCGGCTACGGCACCGTCGAGTACGGCCGAATACTGCCGGGCGGAGTCAACAAGCACGCTTTCGATGCCGGGTTCCGCGATGTGGTCTATACGAATCCGAGCAACACGAAATCCAAGTCGTTTGGCGGGTCGAGTGTCACGCCAAAACAGGCTCGCACCGCGCCGCTTTGTACTGAGGCAATCGCCGCCAGACTCGATCCTTCGTCCGAAAAGCCCGTCGCACGGCCGAAGGAGCCTCGCTTCGAGCAGCTTTCCTGGGCAAACGCCAGAGTCGGGCAGCGCCTTTATGACGGCAGTTATAAGCATGAGGCGACCATCACCTCGCTCGACCGCACCAGCGATCGGATGCGGGTGAGATACGTCAAATCAGGAACCGTCGAGCCGAAGCAGTTCTCAGCTGTGGCGCAGTATTGGTATGTAAAGGAGTGATCGTTCTTCCCAAGTCGTGCGTCAACGCAGATTGAGCCACGCGCAACTCGCTCGAGGCTCGTCCGGCCGTTGCAGGCATCCTCTGGCATCGGTAACGGCGTTCTCAGCCCTCCAACTCCGTCCTAATCCTATGCCGTCCCGGATACTCTGCTGTTGGAGAATGGAGCAAAGCTCTCGCGTTGAGGCAACCGAGCCGCATTTGTCAGGCCAGTGGCTTACCTACGCCAACGCGCTGACGCGCGCTCTTCATGCTGAACGTCTTCGCCGACGTCGACAATGTACGACGCTCGAACATCGTATCCCATTCGTCGCAGAGTGCGTACGACGCGTTCGATCTGGCGGATCGTAAATGATTCGGCTCCACTGCGCTTCTTGTAGATCGTCTGACGGGTGGTCGGGATCGCAGCGGCCAGACAGGTAGGATTGATTCCGCGAAGGGCGAGAAAACGATCGAATCGGGTCGCGAATCTCTTCCCCTTGAATGGCGTGTTGCATCTATTCTGCGTTTTCCTTCCGAGAGGTTCGCTCTCTCCGAGGTCATACAACTCTGACGCGCGGATGGGTAGCCCTGTGATTCTCCAAAGACCTAAGACAAGTTTCGCAAGATTGGCGACACCAGGCACAAGTTCGCCGCTCCTGTAACGGATCAGCACTTTACGGTCGACGCCGGATTCGTTGGCCCATTCTTGCGGCTTCACCCCGTAGCGTCTGCGGCAACGGTCGATCCTCGAGTCGTAGCAAATCTCTTTGGTCATTGCCCTAACCACCATCCTTGCCGACTCGTATTGTCTCCAGAATGGCCAAGCGTTCTTGCACGCAGGCATCCGTGTGCGCCCGTGGCAAAGCCATACGCTCTAGCATGTTTTGTCGAGCCGATGCCGCGAAGTCGGCTGCACAATCGTCGCAGCAGAATATCCGCCCTGTGCTGTGTAGTAGCGGCACACGACAGCCTAGACAGATAGGGATTTTATGCATGGCTTCGACAGCGGGGCGCTAGTTAAAGAGAGAGTCATTGGCACGGGCAGGCGTCAAATTAGAACCAGCAGCACGATGCATAGACATCCCGCTTTCAGCGGCCGAGCCCTGTGAGCGCACTCCGCTCTGCGAGTATCTAATCTACGGTACTTCGATCAAGCCGCCTTGCAAACTACAGGTGGGACACTTCACTCCGCGTTCGATCCCGAGCGCGATGATCGGTCAACGGCTTCTTGTCTCGTGCGCATAATCACAGTTACCGATACCGCCACGACATTGGCGCACAGAAACCACCACGTGACCAAGGCTATTGGGTTGATTGTTCCGATTAGACCTGCTGCGCTGCTGAGCGGACAACCTATCAGAAGCGCTCCGACGATCCGGCGATGAAGTAGCGACAAGTTGCGTCCCAGCGCTGCCGACGGTGCTTTGTATAAAAGAGTCAAATGACTTTGAAACGCAGCCCCGACAACGAATAGAACAAACAGCATCACTGCCAACGACACGGCTGACTTGGCCGGCGCCACGGCTATTCCACGCTCCGCTTCCTTCGTCATCATGTAGAAGACGAGGTATCCAAAAACCACAATCACCGTAACCACGTCGGCCGCAGTGAATCCTGAATACACGCGCCGGAATTGTTCAACTTGGCGTTCGCCGCGGGTCAATACGCGCCCAGTTCGATCGCTCGCTTGTTCACCCACCTTGCCCATTTCCTTCGTCGCTAGTCCGACGTGCCGAAGCGCAGTAGTAGGCTCGAACCAAAGCGCTTACCAAGGTCGACGAGCTTGAACGTCACTCCGAGTGAAATGGCGTAGTTCAACATGATTGAAACAAGCGCGAGAAGTTCCCACGGACCTCTTTCGAGGAGCCACAGCGAAAGGACTAACAAGTGAAACACCGCAGCAAACGTACCGAAAAGCTGTTCTCCCAGCGTAATCAGGCCGAGACCGGGCCACAGAACATTCAGGAGTATCAATCGACTTGGATCAATACGTAGTGAGCGCCGTGCTCGAGCTATCCAGTTCGGCAAAACTGTCTTGGGTGTTTCTTGAGTCCAATCCCTATACATAATGAAGATCAGAAGATAGGCGATCGGCGCAAGGACAGTCGCGGAATGAAGCCATCCGCTGCTGAGCATATGTCTCCTCTATGCCCCTACGGCCTCGGGGATTTCGGCAGCCACTTGCGTACCAACGCGACAATCTCGTCATAGCCCGCACAGTCGGTGTCAATAGTGAAATCGCCGACGGTAGTCGTTATCCGCGCTCGTCGCTCTTCCTCTTCGAGCTCGATCACGTTCGATTTCATTGCCGTGACGTCGATCTCATTACGTCGTACAACCCTGATCCATGTCAGCCCGTCCGACGTTACGCGGGGAATACGAGTAAGTCCCAGCATCCATGCCAAGCCGGTGCCGCCGAGAATCATCAATCCGATGGCCCCCGCGCAAACGAGAACCGCGTCGAACCGTTGTGCCCTTATTGCAATGCGCATCATAACTAGCAAGGCGGCGATACCGATTGCCATTACCGCACTGAAGGCTATTAGGCGGCGCGACCAGTATGTTTTAACCATGTGCCTCCATCCAAAGTAGTTCTTTCAACCGTGCTTCGTTAGCGGGGTCTTCGTCCGGTCCAAATCCAACGTACCATCCGAGCACGTCAATGCCAGCCATGATCATCGTGATGGCTGTTATGTAGGCCATGATCGCAAGCACTGCCCATCCCTGCGGTGATCCGCTTTTCGCAAGATGCTCGACGAAGTTGTTACCGCCGACGGCGAAGCCGACGAAGAACAGCGTCCAAAATACAAAGTACACCGGCGCGAAGAGTCCCAATGGATTCCCGCCCGGCGCAAATGCTTGCGCGAATGCCGCTACGGTCGCGGCAGCTTTGATTGCGACGGCGACGGCGACAAGGATCCATGCCACGGCTTGCGCGATTGGAAGCGTGTAATACGCACTTACGGCGCCGCCTAGTAATGCAAAAAAGGTGGTCAACTGTAACGCGATATCGGCGCCAGTGAAGAAAATCTCAGAGGCAGACATCTTGTAGTGGCCGGAGGGATCCACAAAGTCAATGGGACGATTGTGAACATACGTATATCGATGCAAGGATGGTGGTGTGAGATTGCTACCGCGATAACTGTCCTGCTGTAAGAAGCGACCTTGCGAAGTATCGTAGTGCCTACTGCGATACTGAATCAGTCCGCCCACAGAGGTTTCGCGGCCAGTGTAGCTCAGCCGAGTTGTAGGGACGTCGTAACTGCTCCGGTACATTTGACCGAACGCTTTGTACGTGGAACGGTATGCGACTTGGCCGGCGATGTTGGAGACGGACGTGATGGAACCAAGTGCATCGCGATGCAGGTAGGTGACGCGGTTTTGAAGGCGGCGCCACTCGGCGAGAGGCTCATCCATGCCTGGACCATATAGACGGCGGGTCCAGATACCGAGACTTCCATCGATATCGGTGACCGGGTTTCCGGTTCGATCATACTGAGGGGAGACCGCGCCGCCTTCGATCGAGTCGCCGCTCATATTGGAGCGCTCCCCGTTTGGCCCGTACTGATTGGTCTCCGTTCCGGTTGACGTCGCGATTCGCGTGGGGCGGTTGCTGCTGTCGTACGTGGCGGACATCGTCACGGTGTTCGCGGCCTTGCGGAACCGATTGCCGTTCGCGTCGTACTGGAAACCATCGATGCCTGCAGTTTGCAGCTGGTTCGCGATGTCGTAGCTATAGGTCGTGGTCTCCAAGCTGAGCAGAAGGTCGGGTCGACCCACTAAGACATGGAGCTATTGAACAGCTGAATCTTCAAGCAAGCCGTTGGGCCGCCATCGACGGCTCGCAGATAGGTGTAATCCAGCCCTGGGACGTCACGTCCTACTGGAGCGTGTATTGACTACGGAACCGTCGCAGATCCGTCAGCACCGACCGGCACTCTGCGGAGCGTCTCCGCAAAGCCAGGCGTATTGAAAATATCGGTGTAGACATCCGGCGGCGGAGGGAAGTCCGGCGGCAAGACCTCAGGCCCCATCACGACTTCTACCGGGCCAAGCGCGGCGACGTCTGGCACGATGAGGGCGCTTCCCGCTTGGAGGCGCGACTCGCGATTGCGGAGCTGTTGATGTTGGTCAAAGACGAGACGCGGTACGGTCAACCCTCCAAACGCGAGCGTGAACGGCGCGGCGGCAGCTCCGGAGAGCCTGCGGATGGTAAGCGGCCGACCCGATGGCGGTACCGTAACGGTGAAGGGTTCTCCGAGCGTCGGTTCCTGATAGGACGCAAGGAACAACGGGAGATTCCGTCCAAAAAAAGCCACATACATTGGGAGGGTCGGTGACGGAAGCTCGTACGTGAACCGGCCATCGCGCTCGATGCGTGCCGACGCGACAATCCGACCTGGACTGATCACGAAGTAAATCCTGCCTGCCTCGATCGGGCGAGGAAAGACGACCCGTCCCTCCCGCGCGCCGGCGGCGTCGAGCTGAACCCGTACCTGCTTCTTCTCGTCGGAGCCGAGCTGGAACCGCGGCGCACAGGCGCGCGCATACTCCGTCTTATCGGCACAAATCTCGACGAATCCGACGGTGCTAAGCTCGACGATCTCGACCACGCCGTCCGTATCGGTGCGCGTGCTGTCGTAGAAGGCTACGCCCGCCGAAGTGGCGCTCGTCGCGATCGCGTACGTGACGGTCGCCTCGTCGACCGGCTTTCCTGTTCGCGTGTCGAGAACCGCGACCGAGACGCTATTGTCAGGGAGCTCAATATCGAAGGCATCGGCTGTCCCAGCAGGCCCGAGCACCTTGTATGCACTACTCGCTACGCAGGGACGCACTGTCACGAGCGATGACGCAAAGTCACCGTCAATCGGCGCATAGTATTCGCCGGTTGTCGGATCGCTGACCGCGCGTCCTTTGCTGCCAAACACGACTTCGGCCTCGACGGGCTGTTGCCCGCGCGTAACCCGGCCGCGGATACCGGTGCGCTCGAGGATGACGCGCTTCTCCGCGTGTTCGAGGACCGCAACGTGGATCGTCTCGCGGCGAGTGATCGCGCCTTGCTGCACTTCTGCGAGATAGTCACCCTCCGGAACTCCGCGGAACGTCGCCGCACCCGCTGAAGCTGCCGCCTCGATTGGCGCGCTGGCGTAGAGCGAGCACTGAGCCGGATCCTCCGGTGGAAGCGTCGCACAGGCTATGAGACGTACCTCGTCCGCGCCTCGAAGAGGCTCTTCCTTTTTGCCAGCCTCAGAATTTTCGTTGCATTGGTTTTTGGAGCTTCGAGAGAGAAACGCTTGCGGATCGCTGCTTTGCCAAGCGACTGAGAGCGCGCCGGACGGGGCGAGCGCGATCGCCGGTGCCAAGATCTGCACCGCCTGACGGCTGACGCTCAAGGAGGCCTCGGTCTTTTGCCACAGCGTGCCGCTCATGCGCAGCACCGCCTTCCCTGGTGGTACGTTCCGGAAGATCAGGAGGGACTTCACCCATTCGCCGCCGGAACGCAGCGGAAGCATCGGACGCAGTGGTGTTCCTCCCGCAGTCTCGAGCACCGCCTCCGGAACCTCTCGCAGCTTGCCGAGCTGCGTCAACCACGGCTCCTCCACGGTGGCCTCGATAAGCACCGTTGTTCCGGTCTGGCTGCGCACGAACTGCGAAAGTGTTGCGGTCTTCCCGGCGGCCACGCGCAGAGGTTCGCCAACGGCCGTTACTCGTCCGGCGTGTACGGCGAGCGGCACCACGGTCATGTCGGCGGGAACCTGCACTATGTCATCGCCGTCTGGCACGGGCCGCACGGTCGCCGTCGAATGCGGTCGGCCATCGTTCGCTACATAGAGGGCGACGTATTCGCCTGGTTCGAGCGTACTTGTCGCGTTCCGGATGTCGATCGTCCCCGCTGCGAGCATCGAGATCGCTGTTTGATCGACGATATCCGGAAGATTCGAGCGAACGATGAAGAAATCGGGATGCGAGCTCACGAGGCCCGATGCGTGGCGGGCGAAGATGTTCCAGCCGCCGGGCGGGATCGTGATGAGTCCATCCGCGTCGACGCAGCGAATGTCGTTACTCTGCAGGAACTGCGTCGCGAACGACTCCGGATAGCCCGGGAAGAAACATACTTCGCCGCCCTTCACCGGCGTTGCGCCGTTTCGGAGCAGAAACTCATACCGCTCCGCCCGGGCAGGGCAGAGCGGCAGGACGAGCAGCACCGCTATTGCGATTCGTGCTAACTGCACGATGCGCATTGCTGGTGTCCGGCCTCGTCGTTGTATGTATAGCACTTCGCTCCACCTTCGAAGCAGAGCCCTTCTCCCGGCTGACAGATGCGGTTCAGTTTACAGGCCGTCGTCGAGGAACCGAAGCACCAAAGATTGGTCCACGACGGTTCGCACGGTGGCGGTGCAACGTCCTTATGCCGGATCTCGTTAGCGGTGACCTTCCGCCCGCGTCCGACGGTGCGGTCCTGATCCTCGGCGAGAGACGGATATCCCAGCGCCTCGTCGAACGAGGGCGCGCTGGTTGTCGCGTCGCGGAGGACATAGCGCTTGACGGGCGACCGGTCGGACGCTTGGCCCAGCGCTGGAGCAGCGAGACCGAGAGCGAGCATGCTCGCGACGATGTAGTGGGAAATAGCCATACAGTTTCTCCTTTTGCCTTAGATACTTCCGTCG
>DASYLL010000155.1:0-16131 GCA_036009605.1 Thermoanaerobaculia bacterium
CAATTTTGCGCAGCACCGGTGTCTCCGCTGCGAACGACGATCTCGCGGTCGGTGTGGCGCGCACTGCCGCGTTCTTCAGCCACAACCAGGCCCCGCTGTCGTCGCGCACTGTGCGCTTCATCAGCGGCATTCATTTCCCGCCCGGCATCACCAACACCGCGAGCGCCGCGCTGTACGGCATCGAGAACACGAATCGCGGCTGCGATTTCAACGTGACGTTCGAGCCCGGCAAGTGCATTCCGCGTGCGCGTTCGATCGCAACGAGCGCGACGTGCGCGGCAGGCGACACGAGCGGCTGTGGCACCGGCATCGTCACCGGCAAACTGTCGCCGAACGATCGCGATACCGCGAGCGTCGA
Organism: Thermoanaerobaculia bacterium; assembly: GCA_036009605.1. GTDB lineage: Bacteria > Acidobacteriota > Thermoanaerobaculia > Gp7-AA8 > Gp7-AA8 > QHVT01. The sequence goes on from DASYLL010000155.1 coordinate 359, forward strand.
AGCCGGCGGCATCCCGCTCTATCGCGTGCAGGTCAACGGCAGCATCGTCTCCAACGGTCAGCTTCTCGGCGCCGTCGGCGTCGTCGGCAGCACCGATCCGCAACGAAACGAATACGCGGCGGCGAGCGGCGCTTTTGCCTCGATCGCCACCGGCATCGTGCCCGTGCCGTTTTTCCCGCTGCCGTTCCCCGGCAACGTCTTCATCGACGGCATCCGCCTCCCGTTCCTCGGGCCCGACATCCGTTTGCGCTTCAACAACGACGGCGTTCCGAATGGCGTCACGCTCGAGGGGATCAACGTCGCGAATCCGCCGTTCACGCCGGTCCCGCCCTTCGCGCTCGGCCCGTTCAACGGCGGCTGCGCGGCGAATGAAGATCTCGTCCTCGCACGCGCCGGCGCCGGCGGACTCGCGCAGGCCGACGTGCAAGGCATCGTGCAGCGCGCCGTGCAAACCGCGCGACGCACGCGCGCCGCGATCCGGCTCCCGCTCAATCGCTACGCGCGCATGGTCATCGCCGTCGCAGACACCGACGGCTCGATCCTCGCGCTGCATCGCATGCCTGACGCGACGGTCTTCTCCGTCGACGTCGCCGTCGCGAAAGCGCGCAACGTCATTCGCTTCAGCCGAAACGGCATCGGCGGCCTCGTACCCGCCGGCACGGCAGTCACGAATCGTACGATCGGCTTCGGCGCGCAGCCGTTCTTCCCACCCGGCATCGACTCCGACGTCTTCGATCCCGAAGAGGGTCCGTGGTACCAGTCGCTTTTCGTGAATGATCTGAGCAACGTCTGCACGCAAGGCGACGAGCTCTCGAACCCGAATCAGAACGGCATCGTCTTCTTCGCCGGATCTTCACCTCTCTATCGCAACGGCACGCTCATCGGCGGCCTCGGCGTGAGCGGCGACGGTATCGAGCAGGATGATTACGTGACGTACTTCGCGGCTGGCCCCTTCCTGCCGCCGATGAACATCTGGGCCGATCAGCTGATCGTGAACGGCGCACGCCTGCCGATGTTCAAGTTCCCCCGGCAACCCGAAGGGGTCACGGAATGAGTCGCAGAGTCGCAGAGTCTCAGAGTCTCAGAGGGACTTCTCGCGAGAAGTGCGCTCCTCTGAGACTCTGCGACTCTGAGACTCTGCGACTCCGTGTTTCCGCGTTGCTGGTCGCTCTTGCTCTGAGCACGATCGCCGCGGCGCAGGACGTCGTTTTCACCGAACAAATCCCCTTCGTCATCTCCGGCAAATCCACTCTGCCCGCCGACACACGCGTGATCGTGATCGTCGAAAACGCCAAAGCCGAAGCGCAAGTGAAGCCCGACGGCACGTGGTCGATTCTCTGGACCGCACCATTCGCCACCGGCACGTACGACATGACCATCGACGTCGGCGACACGATCGAGTCGAGACTCCTGCGCGTGCAACTTCCCGGACTCGTCGCGCGCCAGAGCGGCATCGAAGTCGAGCCGCGCTTTCCCGATCCGCTTCCGCCCGAGCCGACGATGCAGGAGATGACGGATCGCTGGCGCATCGTGCCGCCGCCGTACGAGCTCGACGAGCATTCGCAGGGCCGCTTCGATCCGTACAACCAGAACATTCTCAAAGGCGATCGTCCGATCCGTCTTCGCGATTACGCGCCCGAGCGTTTCCGCGATCGCCTGCCGTTCATGGGCGACGACGCGTTCCTCGTCCTGACCGGCATCAGCGACTCGCTCGTCGAATCACGCACGCTCCCAACGCCTTCGGGCGTCAGCGCCGATCGTCCCGGCAGCTTCCGCTTCTTCGGCAGCGACGGGCAGGGATTCTTCGCGCAGAACGTGATCGTCTCCGCGGACGTATTCGAAGGCGATACGACGTTCCAGCCCGTGCGACAGCGCCTCAAGATCACGCTTGTCGCGAATCTCAATCACCTCCGCGTCGAAGAGAACGCGATCATCAAGCCGAGCCCGCGCCGCGGTACTGAGCGCACCGACGCGCGCGTCTCACTGCAGGAGCTCTTCTACGAGCGCAAGCTCCGCGACCTCGGGCCGAACTACGATTTCGTTTCTTTCCGGGCCGGCATCCAGCCATTCGCGAGCGACTTTCGCGGCTTCATCTTCTCCGACACGAATCTCGCATTCCGTCTCTTCGGCAACTGGGCATCGAACCGATACCAGTACAACCTCGCCATCTTCGACCGCCTCGAGAAAGATACGAACAGCGGCCTGAACATCTTTCACGAACTGCGCGAGCAGCGCGTCGCCATCGCCAACTTCTACTGGCAGGACTTCCTGCGGCCCGGCTACACACAACAGTTCTCACTGCATCACGTGCGCGATGACGCGTCGCTGCACTACGACCGCAACGGCGTCCTCGTGCGACCCGCGCCAGTGGGCGATGCGAAGCCGCATTCCGTGCAGGCGACGTACGTCGGCATGGCCGGACTCGGACACTTCGGCCGCATCAACATCGATCACGCGCTCTACTACGTCTTCGGTCGCGATTCGCTCAATCCGATCGCTGGCGCCGATCCGCAACTGCGACGCGGCAACGCGATCGACGTCAGCGCAGGGATGGCCGCGGTCGAGCTTTCGTACGACAAAGACTGGCTGCGTCCGCGCATCGGATTCTTCTACGCGACCGGTGACCGCAACCCGCGCGATCGCACCGGCACCGGCTTCGACGCGATCTTCGACGCACCCGCATTCGCAGGCGGCGGTTTCTCGTTCTTCAATCGCCTCGGCATCCGGCTCGCCGGCAGCGGCGTCGCTCTGGTCGAACGCGGCAGTCTTCTGCCGTCACTGCGCAGCAGCAAGGACGAAGGACAGCCGAACTACGTGAACCCCGGCGTGCAACTGGCGACGATCGGACTCGATGCCGAAGTGACACCGCGGTTGAAGGCGGTCCTCACGGGGAACTACATTCGACTGGATGCCGTCGAGTCAGTCGAACAGGTTCTCTTTCAGGACAACATCCATCACGACATCGGCACCGATCTCAGCGTCGGCCTGCGCTATCGGCCATTCCTCAGCAACAACGTCGCGATTGTCGGCGGCGCCGCGGTGCTGCTACCCGGCAAGGGCTTCGAAGACATCTACGAAACGAAAGACCCGCTGTACCACGCGTTCATGAATGTGATTCTTCAATTCTGATGAGACACGCACACGCTGTCGCTTTGTTGTTGTCGGTTCTCGGTTGTCAGTTGTCCGTGGCCCCTCGCGGTGCCGCTCAGACAACCGACAACCGACAACCGACAACACTGCTGCGTCAGCAGCAGTCACAGGCGGATGCGAAATCGCGCGGTTGCCTGGCATGCCATTCGGGCATCGAGCCAATGCACGCGTCGGCCGCGGTGAAACTCGCATGCACCGATTGCCACGGCGGCAATTCGAGCGCGATCACGAAAGAACAGGCGCACATCGCACCGCGCAATCCCGAACTCTGGAAAACCTCCGCGAATCCGCCGCGCACGTACACCGCGCTCCTCGAAGAGTCGCCCGAGTTCGTCCGTTTCATCAATCCCGGCGATCTTCGCGTCGCACGCGAAACGTGCGGCGGCTGCCATATGCAGCAAACCGCGGCCGTCCCGCGCAGCACGATGACGACGAGCGCGATTTTCTGGGCCGCCGTCAGTTACGCCAACGGACTCACCGGCCAGAAGCGCGCCTTCCTCGGCGAGTCGTACAACCGCGACGGCAAGCCCCAGATCCTCCAGCCCGCCTGGCCGCCGACGCCCGATCAAGTCGCGAAAGGCGCGTTGCCACAACTTTTGCCGCTGCCCCGCTGGGAGCTCTTCCAGCCCGGCGGCGAATACTTCCGCGCATTCGAGCGCGGCGGCATTTCGAACGGCACGATGCCGCCCGACACCGGCAATCCGTTTCAGCTCGAAGACGCCGGTCGTCCCGACATTCGCCTCAGCAATCGCGGACGCGGCACGGGCTCGCGCATTTCGCCGGGCCTCATCAATCTGCAGAAGACCCGGCTCAACGATCCGCATCTCTCCTTCCTCGGCACGAACGATCATCCCGGCGACTACCGCTCCAGCGGTTGCACGGCCTGTCACGTCGTCTATGCGAACGATCGCGATCCGCTGCACTCCGGTCCATGGGCCGCGGCCGGCCACACCGGACTCTCGCAAACCGGCGACGCATCGATCCCGAAAAACGAGAAGGGTCATCCCATCAAGCATCAGCTGACGCGCGCGGTGCCGACGAGCCAGTGCATGAGCTGCCACATGCATCAGCCCAATTCCTTCGTGAATACCTACCTCGGCTACACGATGTGGGACTACGAAACCGACGCCGAGCTGCTCTGGCCGAAAGAACAACGCCGCCCGACCGAAGCGGAGAAGCGCACGAGCCTCGAGCACAATCCCGAAGGCGCGGCAACGCGCGGTTTGTGGACGAACGTCGACTTCCTCGAGAAAGTCACGTCGCTGAACTCCCAGGCGAAGCACACACAGTTCGCCGACTATCACGGCCACGGCTGGAACTTCATGGCCGTCTTCAAACGCGATCGCAAAGGCAATCTCCTCGACAAGGAAGACAACGTCGTTCCGTTCGACGATCCGCAGAAATTCGCGAAGAGCGTGCACCTGCGCGACATCCATCTCGAGCGCGGCATGCACTGCGCCGACTGCCACTTCTCGCAGGACGAGCACGGCAACGGCCAGCTGTACGGAGAGTACGGCAACAACATCGAGATCGAGTGTCAGGACTGCCACGGCACGACCACCGCGTATACGAACCTTCGCACCTCAGGACCCGCGGCGCCGCTTCAAGCAGACGGCATCGGCACCGATCTGCGCATGGGCACGACGCCCTTCGGACAACGCCGCTTCCTCTGGTTCGCCGGCAAGCTCTTTCAACGCTCGATGGTGAATCCGGGCATGGAGTGGGAAGTCGCGCAGGTGAAGGACAGCGTCACGCCCGGCCACGTGCGCTACAACGAGAAAGCGCACTACGCGAAGACGATCATAAACGGCGAGGGCGGCATCGCGCACGACAACGCGAAGATGACGTGCTACGCGTGTCACACGTCATGGATGACGTCGTGCTCCGGATGTCATCTGCCGCAGGAGCAGAACGTCCGCAGCGCGACGCAACACTATGAAGGCGCGGTCACGCGCAACTACGCGTCGTACAACCCGCAGGTCATCCGCACCGACGCGTTCATGCTCGGCGTGAACGGCACGACGAAAGGCCATCGCATCGCGCCCGTGCGCTCATCGAGCGCGCTCGTGATCAGCTCGACGAACGCGCAACGCCAGCGCATCTACATCCAGCAGCCGCCGATCTCCGCGGCCGGTTACAGCAGCCAGGCGTTCAACCCGCACGTGCCGCACACCGTGCGCAAGACAGAAACGCAGAGCTGCGGCAGCTGCCATCTCACAAAAGCGAACGACAACAACGCCTGGATGGCGCAGCTGCTTTTGCAGGGCACGAACTTCGTCAACTTCGTCGGACGCTTCGCGTACGTCGCCACCGGTCATGACGGCTTTGAAGCCGTCGCCGTGACGGAGTGGGACGAGCCCCAGACCGTGATCGGCTCGTCGCTGCACAAAATCGTCTATCCCGACGACTACGCCAAGCATCAGAAGGCAGCAAAAGAGCTCGAAGTCGCGCATCATCATCACGCCGACGACGCGCGCGGCATTCAGCTGCGCGGCGAGTACGCGTTCGTCGCGAGCGGGAAGGCCGGCCTCGAAGTCTTCGACGTCGCCAACGTCGACAACAAAGACTTCTCCGAGCGCATCGTCAGCGCGCCCGTCTCACCGGTCGGCCAGCGCACGTTCGTGAAAACGAAATTCGCCGCGGCTGTTGCGCTGCCGTCGACGATGCCGATGGATCCGACGCGCAAGACGCAGTTCATCCCCGAGAACGAAGAGCAGCCGATCCATCCACTCTATCGCTACGCGTACATCGCCGATCGCGAAGAAGGACTCGTCGTCGTCGACGTGACGACACTGACCGACGGAAACCCGAGCAACAACTTCCTCAGTCGCGCGCTGACGTTCAATCCTGACAATGCACTCCACGGCGCCAACGCGATCACCGTCGCCGGTCGCTGGCTCCTCATCGGCGCCGATGCCGGTCTTGTGATCGTCGACATCGACAAGCCGCTCGCGCCGCGCATCGTCGCCACGCTCGACGGTTTCGACAAACCGTCCGCAGTCGCCGTGCAGTTCCGGTACGCCTTCGTCACGGATGCGAACGGTCTGCACACGGTCGACATCACCGATCCCACGAAACCGCGTCGCGCTGCGGGAGTCGAAATCGCCGACGCGCGCAACGTCTACATCGCACGCACCTATGCATACGTTGCCGGCGGCAAAGAAGGCGTCGTCATCGTCGACGTGCAGAATCCCGAGAAGCCATTCATCGATCAGGTCTTCAACGAAGATCTGCACGACGTCCACGATGTGAAAGTCGCGTCGACAAACGCGAGCGTCTTCGCGTACGTCGCGGATGGGGAGCACGGCCTGAAAATCCTGCAGCTCACGTCGCCCGAATGGACGCCGACCTACGCCGGCTTCAGCCCGCGTCCTTCGCCGCGTCTCATCGCCAAACGCCACACCCACGGCCCCGCGCTCGCGATCTCGAAGGGACTCGACCGCGACCGCGCCGCCGACGAGAGCGGCAACCAGCTCTCGATCTTCAATCGCATCGGCGCGCGCCCCATGACCTTCGCCGAAATGCAGCGTCTCTACATTCGGAACGGCTCGATCTACACCGTCGAAGAGGTGAAGAAATGAAACGCCTCGCCCCAGCGCTCATCGTGGTCGCGACACTCATCGCAGCAACGATGCTCGCCCAACAACCCGCCACGACCTCGAACCAGCAACCAGCAACCAGCAACGCGCCCGCGGCGCCAGCGGCGCAACCGGGCCACTACATCGGCGTCGGTTCCTGCGTCAACTCCGGCTGCCACGGCAGCACCGAGCCTCTCAACGCCTCGCGCGTCCTGCAGAACGAGTTCTACACCTGGCTGAACAACGATCGCCACGCCGGCGCGTACAACATCCTCCTCAGCGACCGCTCCGCGCGCATCGCGCGCAACATGCGCCTGAAGAAAAAAGCGTGGGAAGAGAATGTCTGCCTCGATTGCCACACGACGAACGTTCCCGCATCGCAGGTAGCAGGCGCGATCGATCCTGAAGACGGAATTCAATGCGAAGCGTGTCACGGTCCCGCATCGGGCTGGCGCGCGGAGCACACCGAAGAAGGATGGACGCACGAGCAGAGCGTCGCGCGCGGCATGATCGATCTGCGCAGCATCGAGACGCGCGGCACGACCTGCATCGGCTGCCACGTCGGCAACGCAAGGAAGGAAGTCGACCACGAGCTCATCGCCTCGGGGCATCCGATTCTCGCGTTCGAGCTCGACAACTACACGTTCTCCATGCCGCCGCACTGGTTATCGGATAGCAAGAGCGGCCGCGACACGCACGGCGTGCGCGCATGGGCCGTCGGCCAGGTCGTGAAGTTCCGCCAGTCGCTCGACAATCTCGCACGGCACGCGCGCGGCGACGAATGGCCCGAGTTCTCCGACATGAGCTGCTACAACTGCCATCACGATCTGAAGAGCAGCGAATGGCGTCAGCAGCGCGGCTGGCCCGATCGCGCGGGCTTGCCATCATGGTCGCCGCAACACTGGGCGATGCTGCGTCTGCTCATCGGCCGCGTCTCGACCGAATCGCGCGACGAGCTCGATCCGCTTGTTCGTCAGATCGCACGCGGCGTCTCGCGCATGAACGATCCCAACCTCGCCGCGAATGCCGATCGCGCCAGCAAGATCACGAACGCGCTCATCTCGAAAATCGACGGCATGCGCTGGAGCGACGCCGACATTCGCGCACTCATGACCGCCATCGCCAGCGATCGCGAGTTCATCCTCACCTCGGACGTTCACGCCGCCGAACAAGCCGCACTGTCGCTGCAGAGTCTTTCCAGCGCGCTCACGCGGCGTAACCCGCGGCTGCTTCGCGGATCGATGGTGAAATCGATCGACGCCTTGTTCGATGAAGTGAAAAATCGCGACGACTATGAGCCCTCGCGTTTCGTCGAAAAACTCGCGGCGGTGAAAGCCGCACTCTAGCCGGCACGGCCGGCAGCGCTGGTCGCGGAGCAATCAACGCTGCCGGCCGTGCCGGCGCGATATCCTTCGCGCGTGTCGATCGCCAACCTACTGCTCGCGCTCATCGCGATCTTCGCCGCCGCGAAGCTCTTCGGCAAACTCGCCGAGCGCCTCGGCCAACCCGCCGTCCTCGGCGAGCTCCTCGGCGGCGTGCTCATCGGCGTCTCCGGCCTGCATCTCGTCGACCCGCACGACGTCACGATCCATCTCCTCTCCGAGCTCGGCGTCATCCTCCTGCTCTTCCTGATCGGACTCGAGACCGACCTCAACAAACTGATGCAGGTCGGCGGCGCCGCGACTGCGGTTGCGATCGTCGGCGTCGCGCTTCCATTCATCGGCGGCGCCGCACTCGGCTACCTCCTCGGCTTCCCGATGATGGTCTCGATCTTCCTCGGCGCCGCACTCACCGCGACCTCCGTCGGCATCACCGCGCGCGTCCTCTCCGATCTCGGCCATCTGCAGGACCGGGAATCGCAAGTCGTCCTCGGCGCCGCCGTCGTCGACGACATCATCGGCCTCGTGCTGCTCACCGTCGTCAGCACGCTCGCCGCGGGCGGCAGCCTCACCGCGCTCGGCGTCGGAAAGATCGTCGCCACCGCGTTCGGCTTCGTGATCCTGGCCATCCTCATCGGCTCGAAGCTCGCGCCGCTGCTCATCCGCGCCATCGATCGCATCGAGATGAAACGCGGACTCTTCTTCGCGTCCGTCATCTTCGCGTTCCTGCTCGCGTACATCGCCGATCGCGTCGGCTCCGCGATCATCATCGGCTCATTCGCCGCGGGTCTCGTGCTCGCGCGCACAGGCCGAGGGAAGGAGATCGAGGAGGAAGTCCACGATGTGGCGCAGTTCTTCATCCCGATCTTCTTCGTCGTGGTTGGCGCGGCCGTCGACCTGCGCAGCATCAATCCCTTTGATCCCGACGCGCGGCAGTTCCTCTGGATCGGACTCGCGCTGACCGCGATCGGCATCGTGGGCAAAGTCGCCGCGGGTTACGTCGTCTGGCAGAAGGGGATGCGCCGCAGCGTGATCGGTGTCGGCATGATCCCGCGCGGCGAAGTCGGATTGATCTTCGCGCAGATCGGACTCTCGACGCAGCTCATCAGCGGCGGCTTGTACAGCGCCGTCGCATTGATGGTGATGCTGACGACTTTCATCGCGCCTCCGCTGCTGCGGCGGCTGCTCGTGCCGCGCGCCTGACGGCTTTGCGGCGGTTATCCGTTGTCGGTTGTCAGTTCTCTGTGCTGTTGCGCGCTGCGGCACAGACAACCGAGAACCGACAACTGACAACCGCATCAAAACTACAGTCGTCGACGCACTTCCTGAAACTGCGGCTCGTCCGTGATCCCGCGATTGCCAATTTGCTCCGCGCGCGCGCGCGAATCGCGGATGCGTTCCTCGGTCAGCGGATGCGTCGAGAAGAACTGTTCGAGGCGGCCGGGCTGGCCCTGCCGCTGCTGGAGCAACTTCTCGAACATCGACGCCATGCCGTTCGGATTGAAGCCCGCGGCGGACATGGCCTGGATGCCGATGTTGTCCGCTTCGCGTTCCGCCTCGCGGCTGAATCGCGCCAGCGTGCCGCCAGCCACGATCTGCGCCGCGATCTGCGTGAGCTGCCCCGGATTCTGTCCGAGGACGGCGCCGGCGACGACGCTCAGGCCGTATTGCCGGGAGAGCTGTTCGGTCGAGTGGCGCGCGAGGACGTGCGCGATCTCATGCGCCATCACGCCGGCGAGCTCCGACGCGCTGTCCGCTGTTTTGATCAGCCCGGTATTCACGTACACGTGGCCGCCGGGGATCGCGAAGGCGTTGATGCTGTCGTCCTGGACGACGTGAAACTCCCAGGGCAGTTGATTGAAGGGAGGCGCGGCCTGCCTGACGATCCGGCTGCCGAGGTCGCGGATGTAGGCGTTGGCAGCGGCATCGTTGTTGAGGCGGACCTGCTTCTCGACGTCCTGTGAGAGCTGAGCGCCCAGCTGCCACTCTTCTTCGATGGAGATGAGGTTGAAATCGCCGCCGCCGCCCGTCGAACCGCATCCGGCGGCGACGAACGTGACGAGCACGAGCGCGAGAGTCGTATTGCGTTTGTACATGCCCGCGCGGAAGTGCAAGAGAAACGCCCGGTATACGCTTACAGCGATGAGATGGATCGCGAACTGGCGAAACTCGAGAGCGATGGCCGCGCATGACCGCGGCGATCTCGCAACGGCGGTCCGGCTTTACGAGAAAGCAGCCGTCTCGGATCCCGCATGGAGCACGCCCTGGTACAACCTCGGCTTGCTGAACAAAGAGCGGCGTGATTGGAAAGCGTCTCTTCGTTGCAATCAGGAAGCAGTGCTGCGAAATCCTTCCAGCGAGGCGGCCTGGTGGAATCTGGGAATCGCGGCGACGGCGTTGTCCGATTGGAACGAGGCGCGTCGCGCGTGGACGGCATACGGGATCGAACTGCCGGGCGGGGACGGTGAGATTCGGGGCGACTTCGGCTACACACCGATTCGCATCAACCCGGAAGAGGATGGCGAAGTGATCTGGGCACAAAGGATCGACCCGGCCCGCTGCATTGTTCGCAGCGTTCCATTCCCGAAGTCCGGACATCGTCACGGCGATCTTCTCCTCCATGACGGAGCACCGAATGGCTATCGGCTCCTGCGTGAACGGGAAGTGTCCGTGTTCGACGAGTTGCAGATTCTTTCGCGATCACCGCTCGGAACGTTCGAGGCAATTGTGCGTGTGGGCAGTGTCGATGACCTGATCTCGCTCGAGAAGATCGCAATGTCGCTCGATTGTGCAGCGGAGGACTGGTCTTCGATCACGTACATCTGCAAACAATGCAGCGCGGGTCGACCGCATGAGGGCCATGGTCACCCCGAGTCGCACGCTGCAGAGGAGCGACGCGTCGGGATTGCAGCGCCGTCGACGGATGAGGCGTGGCGGCTGTTGCGGGCGTGGGAGGGTGAAGGTGCGGATTGCGCGGCGGTTGATCTCGCAGAGCTTCTTGCGCCACGGTGAAGTCGGGACGCTGAGGCGTACCATGAAACCCATGCGCTACATGTTGCTGGCTCTCTCGACAGGGATTCTCGTCGTCGCGTTTCTGCCAGTCGTGTCGTCGCCCTTCCTGTCGTTGCGGCCTGTCGATCTGGCGATGGGCGCGTTGTCCGGCGGCACGTGGTCGATTGCCCGAGTGCTCCTGGGGTTCGTACTGCTGCTGGCAGCGATCAGTGTTGCCTGGGTTATCGGTGGTGAGATCCGGTCCCGTGTCAGGCACCAGAGTTAACATCGCGATGATGCGCTGGTTCGAACTATTCGTGAGTGTGCTCGCCGCGCTTTGCGCTGCTGCGCTATTGGCCGCGATCGCGGAATGGCTGGCGTGGCGGCTTCATCTCAACGACCTCGCGGCGACCTCAGGCTGGATAGCCGGCTGTGCGATCGTCGGGGCGACGTTGGTTCTTCACAACCGGTTCCGTGCGTCGGAGAGATTCCGGCTTGGCGGCGCTGTATTGCTTGGAACCGCCGTCTGGCAAATCGTGAAATGGGCGATCGTTTCTCTCGAGGCGGGCATCTCGCACGAGCGCGCGCTGTTCGCGCGCATCGGGATCGAGGCGCTCATCCTCGGATCAATCCTTTTCTTTGCCGCGAGATGGAGGCGAGCTTCGTGACACCGTTCCGCATCGCACTGGCAAACATCAGATTTCCGACCAGCCCCGAACAATCAATTCGCTCCGTCATTGACGCGATTGAGAACGCCGCCATTGCCGGAGCGGAGATCGTCTGCTTCCCGGAATGTTTCGTTCCCGGCTATCGCGCCGCCGGCAAACAAGTTCCGCCGCCCGACGCTGAGTTTCTCGAGCATGCCTGGTCAACGATCGCGCGAGAGGCCGGCAAGCGACGCATTGCCGTGATTCTCGGCACGGAACGCATCGTCGATGGCGCGCTGCTCGCCACCGCGCTCGTCATCAACTCCGATGGATCGCGCGCAGGCTTTCAGGACAAGGTTCAAATCGATCCCTCGGAAGAGGGTCTCTACAGTCCGGGCGCGGATCGCCAGATCTTTCGCGTTGGCTCATTGACGTTCGGCATCGTCATTTGCCATGAGGGGTGGCGTTATCCGGAAACGGTTCGCTGGGCCGCGCGGCGTGGTGCACAGGTCGTGTTTCATCCACAGTTTCATGAAGCCGAAGCCGGTTTATTTCGGCCGACCGCATTCGGCGATCCCTTGAATACGTTTCATGAGAAAGCGGCGCTCTGTCGCGCGGCCGAAAATACCTGCTACTTCGCAACCGTCAATTATGCGAGTGTCGGCTCGCCCACAACGTCGGCCATCGTGAACCCGGATGGCACAGTGCTCAGCTTTCAGGCGTATGGCGAGGAAGGATTGTTGATCGGCGATCTCGACCTCGATGTCGCAACGGGGCTTCTGGCCTCGCGTTACAAGCCGCTCGCCTGAGTACGCACGCGTGCACCTCGGATCACGAGCCATAACATCATCGCGAACTCGCCGAGACCAGCCGGGATCGAGGTGATTTGCGAAACCGTCTCTTTGTAGTGCGGCACGAGGAGAGCGGTCATGCTCCCGATGAGATACGCGAAGCACGCGACGATCAGCAGGATCCCCAGAATGCGAGGCAGGAATCCGGATCGGTAGGTGAGCACGCCGAAGGGAAAGAGCCAGAGTCCCCAGAAGATCTCGACAGCAGCAATGCCGTGTTGATGCAACTGGAGAAACGTCATCGCCAAGGCATGCAACTGCGCGGTAGTGAATGCCGACAGGAAATCGGCACCGCTCAAAACCACGAGCGCTCCCGCCTGACTGACCATGTTCAGAAAAGCCACGGGAACCGAAGCCACGACGAGTGTCAGCAGGAGCAGAGCCTGCGTTCTGTCCACGTCGCGGAAAAGCTTGTAGAGCATGACCGCGAGGAAGAGGAACGTGGCCTGGCAAATGAGACCGCTCACGATGCCGAGGCGGAAGAGACCTTCCGATGCCGCGATGTTGTTGGCGGTCGCGGTGGCGTTTCCCGGCACGATCAGCGTGGAAGGGACGTACAGGATGCTGAACGCGCCCGTCACGCCGATCAGGAGATACAGCAGTCCCGCGATTCGCGACGTTCTGTTGATCGAATTCATGTCGCGCGATGATACTGCGCGCGTCCCAAAAAAGTGCGCTCGTCGGTGCTCACCCGTCGCGAGCAACACTCGATGCAGGCGACATCGAGGTCAGCTCGAATGGTCGAACGCGCAAATGCGCGGAGCAAAATTTGATCGGTAGAATGTCGTTTCCATGAATCGACGCTCGAACGGCGCCGCTCTATTCGTGATGTTCGTGCTGTTCTCGGCCGGATGCAGAACGGCCGTCCCTGCGTCGACCGATCCCACTGCGATGACGTATCGCGAGGTGGATGGCCGAAAGCTTCAGGCCCATGTCTTCCAGCCCGCTTCGCACGATCGGCGACCACGCAGCGCCGTCATCCTCGTTCACGGCGGCGGCTGGAGCGAGGGAAGTCCGGAGTGGACCTTCGGTGCGGCGCAGCGCTTTGTCGACGTGGGAATGGTCGCGATCGCGGTCGAGTATCGCCTCAGTCAGGGGACCGTAACGCCGATCGAGGCGCTTTCGGATGTCTGCGCGGCGTTTCGCTGGGTACGCACGCAGTCATCGCAACTCGGAATCGATCCGCGTCGCGTCGCAGGCTATGGAATCTCTGCCGGAGGCCATCTCGTCGCCAGCACTGCAACGGTTGGTTGTCCCGATGGTGGAGGAACGCCCGACGTCATGCTGCTGCTGTCACCGGCAGTCGATCTCGCGCGAGACGCGTGGTTCGGTCGCAAGCTGCAGGAGCGGGCGACTCCCGAGGCTTACTCTCCGGTCGATCATGTGCGCGCCGGTGCGCCTCCCACGAACATCGTCATCGGCGCCGAAGACACTCTGACGCCGCTGGCCGGCACGAAACGTTTCTGCGATCGACTTCGCGAAGCGGGAAGCGAGTGCCATCTCAACGTCTTCGATGGCGTCGGGCACCTGCTCACGCGCAATCTCGCAAATCAGGAAAGCGATTTTGATCCCGATCCCGCCGCGCGTGACGCGGGATATGCCAGCCATTTCCGACTATTGAAGCAAGTAGGTTTCCTCGAGACCAGACCATGACACTGCAAAACAAAGATCTCATTCGCGTCGCGTTCGACGAACTGTCCAATGGCAATTCGCGCGCGCTCCTCGACCTGATGGCCGACGATGTCACGTGGCGCGTCATGGGCACGACGCCGTGGTCACGCACCTATGTCGGCAAAACCAGTGTGATCTACGACCTTCTCCGACCCCTCGGCGCACAACTCGTCGATCGCTACCGCGCCTCGGCCGAGCGGGTCCTGTCCGATGGCGAATTCGTCATCGTGCAGGCGATCGGAAACGCGACCACGAAGCTCGGCGTCCCCTACAACAACGAGTACTGCTTCGTGTACCGCTTCGAGGATGGCTTGATTCGCGAGGTCACGGAGTATCTCGACACGGCGCTGCTCCTCAACGCACTCGGAACGAGCGTACACAATCCGAACGGGTGACCGACGAATGCACGCTCGCGCGAAACGCCAAAAGTGGCGAAATCGCGCTATCTGTAACGGATTGAGGCGCTTATCGGAGTTTTGCCGCGCGGCATGTGGCTCGCGTTAGGGCGAGGCATGAAGAGAACATCATCCGAGGCGACAAGTCAGGATCGTTACGTCCCCGCGGCGGCTACGCTGGCCGTGCTCATCACACTTGCTCTGATCTTCATGGGGAGATGGTAGAAACTGTCGGAATGAAGCGGACCAAACGCTGTGGAGAGTGCGGCACCTCGAACATTCGAACGACGACGGTTTCGGCAGGCGGCGGATACGCACCCGATCTTCTGCCCGGCGCGCATCCGTGGTGGAAGGGCGCCGTTCTCGAAGTGTACGTCTGCTGCACCTGCGGCCACTTTCAGTACTTCGTGCCGGAGGCGGCGTTGCAGGGCGTGATCGAGTCAAAGAAATTTCGACCGCTGGCGTAGCGTCGCGATCGGAAACATCGCGTCGGTTCCGTTGTTCCTCAGGCGGCATGGTCCGCAGCGTCGTGTTCGCGTTCGTCGTATCCCTCGCGTGCTCCGCGAGCGCGACGTCGCGCTACGTCACCGATCGCAGCGCGGGGCCGGTGCAGTGGCAGGAATGGGGTAAACCTGCGATCGAACGCGCGCAACGGGAGAAGCGCCCGCTCTTCGTGTCGATCGGATTTGCCGCGTCGTGGGATTGCCAGCGGATGCATCGCGAGGCGTTTCTCAATGGCGAGAATGCCGAGGCGCTGAACGCGTACTTCGTGCCGGTGCTGCTGGATCGGATCGAGTATCCCGAAGTCGCGGAAGCGTATGAGGCCGTGCTGCGGTCGATGCAGGACGGCAGCGGCTGGCCCGCGAATCTCATTCTCACGCCAGGCCTCGAGCCGTTTGCGGCCGCGCGATTTCTCTCGACCGCGGAGTTGAATCGCATGCTCGTCATCAACGCGAATCGCTGGGCGAGCGAGCGCGATGCGGTGAACGCGGAAGCGCGCGCGCATGTGATGAAGGCGCGGGCAGTAGGGAAGAGGCGTGCGCCGTCGGATGTCGACGCGACGACGATCGAAGCGGTGATCGACGACATCGCGCGCACGTACGAAAAAGAC
>DASYLL010000156.1:0-13982 GCA_036009605.1 Thermoanaerobaculia bacterium
CGGAGTGATGCGGCCAGTTCTGTCTGGCCGTTGCCCGCGACGCCCACGATTGCGGTGATCTGGCCTGGGTGTGTTGTCAGTTGTCGGTTGTCGGTTGTCTGTGGCTTGTGGCGACACCGTGCAGACAACCGACAACCGACAACCGACAACTGCGCGCGAGCAACGCGAGCCGCTCACGCGCGCTTCACTTTCCGCGCGTTCCACAGCCGCTTGAACGTCCACACCGTGCTCGAAAAACGATGCAGCGTCGTCGTGCCGATGCGCTCGCGATAGTCGATCGCAATCTCCACCGTCCGATACCCAAGGCGATGCGGGATCACATACATGTCGACCGGCAACGCCGCGCCTTTGGCAACCCACTGCACCTTGTCGATCATCGACTTGCGATACGCGCGCATGCCGCTGTGTACGTCAGTCGTTTTCAGTCCGTGCAGGACGCGCGCGCCGAGAGCGAAGAAACGGTTCGCGAGAAAATTCGCGAACGGCATTGCCTTCGGACGCTTCGCGACACGCGTCGTGTTCACGAGATCGTAGCCCTGGTCGATGAGGCGCACGAGCTCGGGGATCGCTTCGACGGGATACGTGTCGTCGCAATCGAGCGTGATCACAATGTCACCCGCCGCTTCGCGCACCGCGCGGTCCATCGCGGGACCGTAGCCTTGCGGCGGAAACTGTTTGATGACGCGCGCGCCGAACTCCTGCGCGATCTCCGCCGTCCGATCCTTGCTCGAATCCACGAGCAGCACCTCGGCATCCGGCGCCACGCGGCGAATGTCGTGAATGACCTTCGCTACCGCGCCCTCTTCATTCATCGTGATCATGGAAACCGTGAGTTTCATGGGGTTCGCTTTGCCTCGAAGATCATCTGGAACGCCAGCATACCGGGCCACAGCGACGCGACGGCGCGCTCGATCGGGTATGCGGTTTTCAGGTACAGCTGGTAGGAACGCGAATTGAGCAGCGCGTCGGCGGGCTGAGCGCCAGTCGGTCGCGGACTCGACAGCATCTTTTTCGCGAGCGGCACGAACGGGCGCACGAGACCGGGGTTGTACGTCGTCGCGATTGGCGAGAGCCTGCATGAGCCGAGGAGCCATCGCGCGCTTTTGCGTGTGAAGAAGCGGAGATGCGTGCGGTCGAGGACGCCGGTCTCTTCGTACTCCCAGCGTCCGAAAAGATGTGCGAAACGGACGGACCACAATCCGACATTCGGCAGAGACACGATCACGCTGCCATCGGGTTTGAGCCAGCGCAGGTACCTCTTCAGCACGCCGGCCGGCCACGGCACGTGCTCGAGCACGTCCGCGAAAATCAGCACGTCGAACTGTTCGTCGCCGAGGTCCGCCTGCTGCAGATCCGCGTTGACGATGCGCGAGATGCGCTTCGCCGCGACTTCGCATGCGACCGCGCTCTCTTCGATTCCAGTGACTTCGTTGCCGAGTTTTTCGATCCGTGCGCTCGTCGTCGCGAATCCGCAGCCGGCATCGAGCACGCGCAGGCCGCGCCGCCCGTTCCAGAGGCGCAGCAGACCCCAGTTCACGTCCTCGAAATATTGATACGGCGCGTGCTCATCCATTGCGCAGCTCGCCGGCGAGCTTCAACGCGCGCTCAATGCAGACGTCCGAGTTGATGTAATCGAATTGCGCGAAGCGGCCGAGCAGGTGCAGGCCGGTTGGCGCGACCGCATCGCGCATCGCCGTGACGTTGCGTCGATACTCGAAGTCGTACACGGGATAGCCGTACTTGAATCGCGCGACGCGCGTGTAGACGATCGACTTGCGATCGACGAATCCGATCGACTCGACCTCGCCGATGACGCGCTCGATCAACGCCTCGTCCGACAGCTCCCAGATGCCGTCGCCTTCATTCGACGTGATCTCGGCCATGATCGACGAACCGCCCGGAGGTACGCACTTCTCGCTGAACGCCTTCGGAAACGACAGGCGATGAAAGAGCAGGTTCGTGTCCGGCACATACAGCGCCGTGTAGTTGTGACCCGGATCGGTATCGCATCCAATCAGCACGTTCAGCAGCGAGTTGTAACGCAGCTTCGCCGCCTCTTCGTGTACCGCATCCGGCGCGTCTTTCCAGATCTTCAGCAGCTCGTGAATCGGAATCGTGTTGACGAGCGTTTCGTAAACGCGTTCCTCGCCCGACGTCGACACGATGCGCCAGCCATCCGCAACACGTTCGACCGAGGCGACGGGCCACGCGGTCTCGATCGTGCCGCGAACGCGCTTTTCGAATCCGTGCACGATCGCTTCGAAGCCGCCGACCGTCGGATACGAGTAGTACAACTGATGCAGATAGCCCTCGGTCGAGATTCCGATCGACGACTTCAGCACGTCTTCCATCGGCGGCTTCGGGATGCGCTCGACGAACTCCGTGCCGATCCTGTTCGCGTCGTAGTTCCAGATCTTCTCGTTGTACGGGATGAAGTACTTCTCGGAGATGCCCGCGCCGAACGTCACGTACGACCACTGCGCGAGATTCGTCACCGGCGTTTCGTGCGCGCGCGGATTGACGATGTAGCCGTAGATGCAGTCGAAGTTGTCTTCTTTCGGAAGCGCCGCGAGATCGTTCTCGAACGGATACTTCACGAGGCTGCCTTTGAAGTAGATGCGATTCTCGCGGCGGTTCTGATGCACGTTGTCGCCGAGGACTTCGATCATCAGATTCAGCACTTCCTTGTTTTTGCTGAACATGATGTGCGGGCCGGCCGCATCGAACGTGAACCCGTCTTCGATGATCGTGCCGCACAAGCCGCCGGTGCGATCGCTCTTCTCGAGAATCTCGACGTTGTCATCGAGATGCGCTGCCAGCGCGATGCCGCTGATGCCGCCGCCGAGAATCCCGATCCGCTTGCGGATCACGTCGACTCCTGCATCGCCATCGAATGCCGCGGCGACAAAAATCCGCGTCCCATCTGCGCCACGACTTTCGTCCCCTCGGGCTCGATCATGTAGTGCATGCGCGGCATACCGTTCTGTTCCATGAACCGCTCGAGCTGCGCGTGATGCGTCGGCGTGTACAGCATCAGGAACCCGCCGCCGCCGGCGCCGATGATCTTGCCGCCGAGGACGCCGAAGCGCTCGCGCACTTCGTCGTAGATGGAATCGACCGCGCTCAACGAGATTTTCGCGGAAAGCTTTTTCTTGTTCTCCCAGTGCTCGTGAAGGAACTGGCCCCATTGATCGAAGTTCGAATTCTCGACCGCTTCGAGGATGCGATAGCCGAGGTCTTTGATGCGATGGAGACTGTCGGAGACGCGGTTGTGATTGACGTTCTCCGTCTTCTGCATGGCGACGTTCTGATCGTGCAGCACTTCGCGCGCGTCGCGTTGCGCACCCGTGTAATAGATGTGCGTGTGCGACACGAAATCGGCGATGTCGCTGCTGCTCGGCCGCAATTGGCGCACGGTGACGATGCCGTCCTTTGCGATGTCGAGCACGGTCAGCCCGCCGTACGAAGCCATGTACTGATCCTGTTTGCCGATCGGCTGCTTCAGGATGTCGAGCTCGATGTGACACGCCTCTTCGGCCAGCGCCTGCAGCGGAACGTAGTCTCGGCGATCGTGATGCAGCGCGTTGAGCAGTCCGACGAGGTAACAACTCGACGATCCGAGGCCGGTGCCGGCGGGAAGGTCGGCAATCGACGCGACTTCGAATCCCCATCGCACGCCGTGCGCACGCAGCGCCTCGCGCGCGAGCTCGTGACGCAGCTCGCTCACGTCATCGACCACTTCGCTCTGCGAATAGTGCAGACGCACTTTGTTGCCGACCGTCGGTCGATTGACGATCACGTACATGTACTTGTCGAGCCCCATCGCGAAGATGAAGCCGCCGTGCTGGGAGTAGTAGGACGGCAGATCGGTACCGCCGCCGCCGAGAGTGACGCGGAAGGGCGTGCGGGTGACGATCACAGTTTGAATCCGGCGGCGGTTGCGTCGTTGTAGAACATCTTCACGGTATCGAGCGAGAGCTCATCGAGCGGCTTGCCGACCATGGTCGTGTACTTCTTGAGGATGTCCGAGGTGACGGTGATGATGTGGCAGCCGACTTCATCCGCCTGAAAGATGTTCAGCAGCTCGCGCGGGCTGGCCCAGAGCAGTTCGGCTTTCGGTTTCGCCGCGCAGATCTCGGCGGCCTCGCGCATCAGCGGAACGGGATCGACGCCGGTGTCGGCGATGCGGCCGGCGAAGACGGAGACGATCGCGGGCGTGTTCGCGTCGAGCGCGTTGACGACGTCGCGAACCTGATCGAGCGTGAGGATTGCCGTGACGTTGAGCTTCACGCCGGCAGCCGATAACATCGCGATGAGCGGGATCGATGATTCGGCGCGCGTGTTCGTGATCGGGATCTTCACGTAGACGCCGTCGCCCCACGTCGCGATCAGCTGCGCTTGGCGCTCCATCTCGTCGAACTCATCGGCGAAAACTTCGAACGAGATCGGCATGCCAGCCACGGCGACCAGCGCTTCATGTGCAAATGCTTCGTAATCGGTGAGCCCGATCTTCCGCATCAGCGTCGGATTGGTGGTGAAGCCCGTGACGACGCCGCCGTCGCGCGCCGCGATCATGTCTCGAACGTCGGCGCCGTCGCCGTAAATCGCAATCTTCAGTTTCGTCATCGGGAGGCCTTTCGGGCGCGGATTCTAGCAGGGGGTCGTGCGGTCGACGTCGCCGGCGGGGTCGGGCTCTTTCGGTGCGCGCAGGGCCAGCTCGCGCACGATGCGCGTCATCTCGCTCTCGAAGCGTCGCATGCGCACGAAGAGCGCGAAGAAGCCGACGAGCATGCCGAGAATGGCCAGATAGAAAACGAGGTCCGCACCGCGCGCGATCCCGATCGCATTGGCGAGCGTGACGGTGAGCTGCGGCCGGGCAATGGCGACGATCGCCGCGATCCACAGCAGCGACCACGCAACACCAACGCGCCTCGGAATGCGATGTCGCGCGGCAAGCGTCACGGTCGCCGCGAGCGCGAGACCGAGCAGAACGAAGGCGGCAATCTGAAAGGTCGTCATCGAAGCCAGCGGCTCCAAAGGTAATCGAAGAGCACGCGGAACGCGCCGAGGCTCGACTGCCCTTTCTTTCGCGAGTAGTCGCTGTAGCGAACGTGGACCGGCACCTCGACGAAGCGAATGTCGCGCGCGGCGATCTGATCGACGATCTCGCTGGCGTGCGCCATCCGGTCGAGCTGAATGTGGATGCGCGACGCCGCGACGCGCGAGAAGGCGCGCAGACCGTTGTGCGCGTCCGTCACGCGCGCGCCGGAGCTGATTCGCGTGAAGATCACCGCCGCGCGCAACAAGAGACGGCGGCGCCGCGTCATCCGCTCGGTCGTGCCCAGAAAGCGCGAACCGAGGACCGCCTCGGCACGACCGGTGATGATCGGCTCCACCAGCGCTGCGATGTCTTCCGGGCGATGCTGGCCATCGCTGTCGAACGTCACGATGATCTGCGCGCCGCGCCGCAGCGCGTAGCTGATGCCGGTCTGCAGCGCAGCACCCTGCCCGCGATTGACGATGTGTGTGAGGACGGTTGCACCGGCCCGACGCGCCGCGACACCGGTCGCATCGCGAGAACCGTCATCGACTACGACCAGATTCGGCCATAGCGAGCGCAACTCAGAGACCACCGTACCGATGGCGCTCTCTTCGTTGTAGGCGGGGATGACGATGAACGTCGTGTCTTTCACGACAGGTCCATTGTAGTCATCATCGAATGCGCTGAAAGACGACTTGATTCGTGCCGAGTGCAACGTACGCGAGCCGGAACCTCGGATCACGCAGCAGCGCACGACGCACGCGGAGCTCCTCGGGTCGGGGGCTGCCCCGCAGGATCCGTCCTCTCGCATCACTAAGGTCGTCGAGACCCGGTGCTTCCCAGATGATGGAAAAACTGCGATCGACGATGACCCACTTCGCGTCGTCCGGAATGACCGGCGGACCTTCCCCGGGCGGGATGAAGAACACCGGGCGAGTCAGTTTCGCGCCGAACGCGGGATGGATCCACGATGCATACGAAACATCGAGTGCGATCTTGTCGTGCGGCCCGGCGACGCGATCGACGAAGCTCGCCGCGCGCCCGGAATCGAATGGGATCTGCCGCGTACCGCGATGATCCCTGGCCCACATCACGTAGTCGATCGGCACGAAGGCGTCGTTCACGGCGTTGTCCGCCGCGTAGATCACGAACGAGACCGAACTGGCGATCAGCAATCCGATGGCGAGCGACCGCGCCCTGGCAATCGGCGCAATGGCCCAGGCAAAGACGATCGGGACCAAGAACAACGCGTACCGCGGCAGCGAGATCGCGAACATGCCATGCGGGCGAAACACCACAGGCAGCATCAATGCGAAGGCTCCCAGTGCGGCAATCGTGATCGCCCACCGTTCGCAGGCTCCCTCTTCCCGTCGCGACCGCCACGCCGCGAGCGGCGCCAGCAGCGCGCAGATCGCGAACGGAATGCCGAGGTGCGAGAAGAAGATCTCGTAGCGGCGCCAGAACCACGGGCGCTCCTCCCACGGAACGGCCAGCTCCTCACTATCCTGCGCGAAAGGCGCCGCCAGGAGGACATACGGCCCTTCCCACAGATTGCGCCAGTCGCCATAGGCGATGATCGCGTTCGACCCGGGGATGGCCGCTTTTCCGATCACCGCCCGTTCGTGCATCACGTTGACGACATAGACGACACCGCCCAATAGCAGAAACGCAGTGATGCCGAAGGCGATCACGCCGATCCACGCGCGCGGTCGCAACGCACGAAACGCGCGATGAAGAACGAAGGGCGCCAGAAACAGCGCCATCCCCGCTACCTGCGGCTTCGTCCCCAGTCCGAGAGCGACGGCGGTGATCAACAACAGCAATGCGGCCGTTTCGCTGTGTCGCAGGTAGCGACCGGCAAATACCATCGCCGCGACCGTGAAGAAGGCGACCATGATGTCGTTCTTGTGGGCACCGCTGTGTAGCAGCAGCACCGGCACGCCCGCGCTGAGCATCATGACGGTGAGCGTTCGGATGAGATTGCGTCCCCACCATCGCTCGGCCAGCGCGCCGCAGCTGAGAACGAAGAGCACGAACAGCACGGCACTCGGCCATTCGGTGTAGTCGTCGGTGCCCTGCGTGACGAGCATTTCCGTCAACAGCATTTCGTAGTTGGCCGGGATGTTCCGCTGGCGCGAGTCGAGCTCGGCCAGATAACGAAACCCATCCGCGCGCGCGAAGAGCACCGCTTTCGGGAGATGGTACGAGAGTGCGTCGTGGCTCAGCGGCGGGACGACTGCGCCGCGCCACATGATGAACTCGAGCCAGATCCCGAGAGGAATGGCTGCGATGGCGATGATCGCCAGGGCCTTCCGATCGAGTTTGATGTTCGTCTTGCGTCGGCGGATCAGCAGGACGACGGCCACGATCGCCAGAATGGCGGTGCGCACTACGAGCGCCTCGTACGTCAGCAGATGGACGAGCGCGAGCGCCCAGGTCGATGCCAGCCAGATGCCGCCGCCAATCGTTGCCGCAGCGGTTGCACGCTCACAGAATCCGGGCGCGGTTTCCGACCCCGACGGCCAGATCGCGAACGTGACCTCGGTCGCGATCACGAGCAACGCGACCGCGGTGATGAGGATGAGCATAAAGCGGCGGGAGGATAGCATGCAGCCCCGCGCGCCTCCCGCTATACTCCCTCCGCTTTGCGGTTCTTCGTCACAGGCGGCGCGGGGTTCATCGGCAGTCACGTCACCGATCGCCTTCTGGCTCTCGGGCATGAGGTCGTCGTCTATGACAACTTCTCGACGGGACGCGAGGAGTTTCTGGATGAGGCTCGACGCTCGACGCGCGCCACGGTGATTCGCGGAGACACGCTGGATCTCGATGGACTGCGCACTGCGATGCGCGGGTGCGAGTTCGTGATCCACCTGGCGGCCAATGCCGACGTTCGCTTCGGCTCGCTCAATCCACGCCGCGACTTCGAACAGAACACGCTCGCCACGTTCCACGTCCTCGACGCGATGCGACTGGAAGGAATCCGTCAGATCGCCTTTGCATCGACCGGCTCGGTGTACGGCGAGGCCACGGTCTTTCCTACGCCCGAGGACGCGCCGTTTCCGATCCAGACGTCGTTCTACGCTGCCTCGAAGCTGGCCTGTGAGGGTCTGGTGGAGGCGTACGCTGAGGCCTATGGTTTCCGCAGCTTCATCTTTCGATTCGTCTCCATCCTCGGTGAACGCTACACCCACGGCCATGTCTATGATTTCGTGAAGAGCCTGCGTGCTGATCCGACCACGTTGCGCGTCCTTGGCAACGGGAAACAGCGCAAGTCCTACCTCTACGTGCATGACTGCGTCGACGCCATGTTCCTGACGTTCGAGAAAGCGTCAGCACAGGTCAACATCCTCAACCTTGGAACGGACGCTCATTGCGAGGTGCTCGACTCCATCGGATGGATCACCGAGCGGATCGGAATCGAACCGACCCTGACCTTCTCCGGTGGCGAACGCGGATGGATCGGTGACAGTCCCTTCATCTTTCTCGACACCACACGCATCCGTGCGCTCGGATGGACTCCGAAACTCACGATCCGCGAGGGCGTACTGCGCACGGTCGACTACCTGCAAAAGCATCCACAGCTCCTGGGGACTCCGTGAGCGGCTCCCTCTCGCAGCGCAACGCGATCGTCACGGGCGGGAGCCAGGGGCTCGGCCTCGCCATCGCACGAGCCTATGTCGCGGAAGGCGCGAACGTCATGATCTGCGCACGCGAATCCACGGCGCTACGCGCTGCCGAGGAAGAGCTGCGGATGCTGGCTTCTCCCGATCAGAGGATCGTCGGCGAGGTTTGCGATGTGTCGCGCGAAGATGAAGTGCGCGAACTGGTCACGCGGGCGATTGCGCTCTTCGATCAGGTGCACATCCTCGTGAACAATGCCGCCATCCACGGTCCGATCGGCACCTTCGATACGGTTGATTGGGAGCAGTGGAAACACACCATCGAGGTCAATCTCCATGGTTCTGTCCTTCCCTGCCGGTTTCTTGTTCCGCACATGCGCGAGCACCGATATGGCAAGGTGATTCAGCTCTCCGGCGGCGGCGCGACGGATCCAAGGCCGCGCTTCAGCGCCTACGCGGCATCGAAGGCGGCGGTCGTTCGCTTTGCTGAGACGCTGGCGGAAGAAACCCGTGGAAGCGGCATCGACGTGAACGCCATTGCACCAGGTGCTCTGAACACGCGACTCCTTGAAGACGTGATCGCGGCAGGACCCGATCAGGCGGGAGTCGACAGTTTCTCGAACGCTCTCAAACAGAAAGCCACGGGAGGCGCGCCGCTGACCCGAGGCGCGGATCTGGCGATCTTCCTGGCATCCTCGGCAAGCGACGGGATCACCGGAAAACTACTGAGTGCCCTCTGGGATCCGTGGGAAGCCCTGCCGGAGCATGCCCGGGAGCTCTCCGGCGACATCTACACCCTGCGCCGCATCGTGCCGAAGGATCGCGGCTTCGACTGGGGCGATCGATGACCATCCGCGCCGCTATTGTCGGCTGCGGTCTGGTCGGCCGCAAGCGCGCGAACGCACTCGGCGCGCAAGTGGCCGCCTGCGTTGATATCGATCTCGAGCGAGCGCGGTCACTGGCAAACCAGCATGGCGCCGATGCCTCGGCGGACTGGCGGGAAGTCGTTCTTCGACAGAACATCGACGTCGTGTTCGTGGCCACGATCAACGGCCTGCTCGCGGAGATCTGTACCGCGGCGCTCGAGGCCGGCAAGCATGTGCTCGTCGAGAAGCCTGCAGCGCGCAATGTGCTCGAACTGGACGCTGTCATCGAAGCACAGCACCGCAGTGGAAAACTGGTGCGGGTCGGGTTCAATCACCGGTATCACCCTGCGCTGCTCAAAGCACGACAGCTGTTCGAGGACGGGGTTCTTGGCGAGATGATGTTCGTCCGCGGCCGCTATGGTCACGGTGGACGTCTCGGCTACGAGCAGGAGTGGCGCGCCGATCCCGCTCGTTCAGGCGGTGGGGAGCTCATCGACCAGGGCGTACATCTGATCGATCTCGCACGACTCTTTCTCGGCGACTTCACCGACATCATGGGTGAAGCAACGACGTTCTTCTGGAAGATGCCCGTCGACGACAATGCATTTCTGCACCTGCGCACCGGGACGGGCCGCACGGCATTCCTGCACGCCAGCTGCACCGAGTGGAAGAATCTGTTCTCCCTCGAGATCTATGGCGCTCTGGGCAAGCTTCACGTCGAAGGCCTCGGCGGCAGCTATGGCCTGGAACGACTGACCTGGTATCGGATGCTGCCGGAGATGGGGCCACCCGAAACGACAGCGTGGGAGTATCCCGGCGCCGACACGTCCTGGGACGTGGAGACAACCGAGTTCCTCGAAGACATCCGGCTCGGTCGCGCGCCGGCGGCAGGCCTTGTGGACGCCCGCGCGGCTTTGGTCGTCGTCGATCGTATCTACAGGCAGAGCGGCCATGAGCTCCGCTGACACCACGACCCCGCGCCTGACGGTATTCACGCCGTTCTATCAGGAGCTGAGGTATTTCGACGAGACGATCGCCAGCGTTCTTTCCCAGTCGTTTCAGGATTTCGAGTACCTGATGATCAACGACGGCGACGCTGCGAATGGGACGGCCATCGAGCAGAGATACAACGATCCCCGCATTCGAATCATCAACTCGCCAACCCGACTCGGATTGAGCGGCGCACGCGAAGCCGGCCTGCGCGAGGCGCGCGGCGAACTGATCGCCTTCATCGACTCGGACGATTTCTGCGAACCGGGCCGTCTGGCAGAGCAAGTCGCGTTTCTCGACACCCACCCCGATCACGTGCTCGTCGGCAGTGCCCTTCGTTACATTGATGAGCACTCGCGCACCATTGGAACCCGCGTCTATCCGAACACGGATCATGAGATCAAGGCGCGCATGGTCGCTCTCAACTGCGTCGCGCAGCCGTCGGTGATGGCGAGACGTCAGGCGCTGATCGAAGCAGGCGGATACACGCAGGAGTTTCCCTTCGCAGAGGACTATGACCTCTGGCTTCGAGTGGCGCGTCTCGGCAAATTTCACAATCTGCCCAAGCCCCTCGTCGCTTACCGCATTCACACGCAGTCCGGAAAAAATCTACGGCTCCGCCCGGCGCTGAAAGACACGCTCCGCGTCAAGCTGCGCGCCATCGGTCGCTATGGATTTCCAGCGTCGCCGCGGGGCTTCGCGAGTATCGCGCTGCACGCGTTTCTCCTTCTGCTCCCGAAGAGAATCACCTACTGGCTCTTTCGGAAGCTGATTGTCGGCTGATCCGCGACTTCGATCAGGACGATCCGCGCTCTGCACCGAACCCAGATACGAGCCGAAGAGCCTGAGCCCGCTACCGCCATAGGGCCGGCCGATTGAACGGCCAACATCTTTCTGTTTTGCGAGCCTCTTGCGGGATGGCGACAAACACAGGTCACGGAACGCCGTAGCAAGGCCGACTGGGCGAAGGCTGTTCGCCACTTGCTCGACGGGCGCTATGCGGAAGCAAGCCGGGTGGTCCTGGCCCTCGACAACCTGAACACGCACAGCATCGGCTCTCTCTACGAAGCCTTTCCCCCGCCGAGGCCCGGCGCTTGGTCCAGCGCCTCGAGATCCACTACACGCCCAAACACGGAAGCTGGTTGAACATAGCCGAGAATGAGTTGAGTGCTCTTACCAGGCAATGTCTCTCACGTCGCCTCGGTACCATCGACAAATGGCATCCGAGTTCGCCGCCTGAGATCACGCTCGCAACCGCGACACGGTACGCGTCAACTGGCGCTTCAGCATCGAACAAGCACGCGTCAAGCTCCGGCACGTCTACCCACAATTTCAAAATTGAACGTCGACTAGCTGCAGCGTCCAGTCGACGTCGTTGCAGGCCAGATCGATGAGCGCGCCACCCGTTCCACCAGAGACGCACCAGGCTGATGTGATTGACCGATTCAGTGCGGCGGCTTCGGCTTGGAGGTCGTTGAAGAACTTGCCAAGCACGCGGTCATTGTAACGAGACCCGCCACGACGACGGCCTGACAGACGACCTGCACATGGATGAGCTGCCGCAGCGTTTCGTGAAACAGAGCATAGCCGGTGAGTTGCGCGACCGTCATGGCCGAATAGAGCCAGAGGAATCGAAACTGGTGCAACGCCACCAGCGACTGCCCGAGAAGATATCCCAGCCAGCTCAGAAGCGCGGCCAGGCTCAGCTCTTCGAGCAGAGGCGCGGCAGCGATGAATTCGGCGCCATAGAGCAAGTTCAGAATGTCGTCACCGAACAACGCGAATCCCGCAACGGCAACGAGTCCCAATGCCACAAAAGAACCGCCCAACCCGAGCAGCGTTTTGGTGAATGAGCGGCCGCGCTCTCGCAAGACGGTCAATGCGGGCACGGCCGCGGCGGCGAACGGAATGGCGATCAGACCGATCCCTCGCACCAGCGCTGCTGCAGCGCCATACGACCCGGCATCCGCGGCATCGAACCAGCGGCGCGCTACGAGCACGTCGGTGTTCTGTTGAAGCGCAAGGTTCACCATCAGCAACAGATTCGGGCCCGCGACGGCAAGCAACGGCTTCCACAAGACCGGCGGTGTTGTGGTCGTCGTGAGAGGTCCTAACTGCAGACGCGCCAGCAGCAGCGCGGCGGCGAGCGATACCACATAGATGGCCATCGCCATCGGCGCGAGCGCAATGATCAGCAATAGCGCAATCCCGCTCATGCGCAACGCCGATTCCGCAAGTGCGTTGATGCTGAAGCGGCGAAACTGCATCGATCCCTGCAGTACGGCGCGGTCAATGGTTAGAAGCACGTAGAGAGATACCGCTGCGAGCGCCAGAGGCATCGTCCAGGGAGAGCGGATCCGGAGCATCCCGGTCGCAAACCAGGCACCGGTCGCAGCGACCGGCAACAGACACAGACCCACAATCATGGTGCGCTGCCAGACGGCTCGCCGCAACGACGCGATCGCGGCGGACTCACCGCGTTCGAGATGCAAAGCCGCGAAATGGGAGATGGTCGGCACGATCGGACTGAGTGCACCTCCGACCATGTACAGCAGCGCGAGTGCGGCGGCGAGATCGGCATACTCCCGCGCGCCGAGGATTCGTCCGGCGAGCGCGACGAACGCGATGCTCAATGACGAGGAGAGTCCGGAGCCGACCACCAACTCCGCAGCGCTACGCCGGGCGAGTGCCATCCGCTGTCCGTTTCGTTGGATCGCTCATGCTGCGGCGGCCGTACTGTCAATGACGATCGCTGCCGCCCAATGCCGGGCAGCCGGCAGCTTGCCGAACAAAGCGCGGTCGAGCTTCTCACTCCAACGCAGGAGGTTCTCTCCCAGCGGCAGCCGGAGAAACGGGATCGCTCCGACCGCAAAGAAATCATAGAAGTCGAATGAGACTCGGCCCAGATTCGAGCGCAGCCAATCCAGATCCTCACGGGTGAGCGGATGCTCATCCGGTGTGTGCGACCCGGGCGTCAATACGCGATAGAGCCGTGCGGCCGGGTTGTACGCGAGCGGTTCATAGAAGATCGCACGACCCGCGGGTTTCAACACCCGCCGGATCTCGGCAACTGCACGGCCGATGTCCAGGTGATGAAGGATTCCGCTTCCGCAGATGACATCGAACGACGCATCCTCAAACGGCAGCGCTTCGGCGTCGGCCTTGCGGAACGTCAGGCTTCCGGCCGGATACGCCTTCGCCTTCTCGTTGGCACGTTCGATCGCAGAGGCAGAGATGTCGATCCCGGTGGCGATCACACCACGCGCGGCCAGATCGAACGCGCATCCGCCCATGCCGCATCCATATTCGAGCACGTGCTTTCCCGGCTCGGTGGCGAGGACGCGCTGGAGGTAGTCACCCCGTCCGCGCGAGAGCTCATAAAAGCCGTTGAGCGACGGGGCGGAATCGCGGAGATACGCGTCGTCGTAGAACTGCTGCTCGGACTCCTTCCGGTCGTTCACACCG
>DASYLL010000157.1:0-4154 GCA_036009605.1 Thermoanaerobaculia bacterium
ACTCACGCTCGGGATGACACGAAGGCCACCGCCTCCTCTTTCGTCTTCACGTCCCCCCAAATCTGCGCCTCGAGCAGCGCACGCTTGATCCGTCCCAACTCCTGCCCCGGCACGACCCCCGTCAACTCCGCGATCTCACCCCCGGTCAGCAACGCACGAGTCGCAAAATCGGGAAGATCGAGTTGCTCATCACGCCCAAGCGCGCGCAACACGCCGGGGAGCTGCAGTGCGATCGACTCGCGGGCGTCGTAGAGCGCGATGCGATCGTGTTCCTCGATCAGACCCCGCAACGTGAGCACGTCGCGCAGCAACTCCGAACTCCAGCGCCAGCGCTCGGCGTGTGTGCGAGGATCGTCCACGAGCAGCGCGTAAGCGCCCGCCAGGGAAACGTCATCGGACGCGAAATCACGCAACTGCATTCCGACAGCAAGCTCCGTCTGACGCAACAGCTCGATCGCGAAACGCAGCTTCTTCGCGCCGAGGATCAGCGCGAGCTCATACGTCACACGCTCTGCTGCGACATCGCCAATCCGCGATGCCCGCACTCGAATCGCATCGAGCGTCTCCGGCTCGATCGCGAAGTCGTACATCACCGCCATCCGCACAGCCTTCAGCATGCGCAGCGGATCGTCATCGAAGTTCGACGGGCGCACCATCCGCACCAGCCGCGCTTCGAGGTCACGCCGGCCACCGTGCGGATCGAGCAGACGATCGCTCGCGAAATGAAACGCCATCGCGTTGATGGTGAAGTCGCGGCGCGCGAGATCGACGTCGATGTCGTGCTCGAGCGTCTCCGCCAGATCGTACGCATGCACCCCGTCGAACACGCGGTACGCGGTGAGCTGCTCGTCGTCGCCGAGGCGGATCACGCGATGGCGGATGCGCTGCGCGGAGGCGAGAGGGTCGTTGCAGGCGAGATCGGCGTCGGAAGGCTCGCGTCCGAGAAGGAGATCGCGGATGGCGCCGCCGACGACATAACAGTCGTCACCGAGTTTGATCAGGGCGGGAAAGCGGCGCGACAGCTCGTCACGCCACTGCATTCGAGAGCACGCCGATCCCTTCGATCTCGACCTCCACGACATCGCCGGCCTGCAGCGGGCCGACGCCGGACGGCGTGCCGGTGAGGATTACGTCGCCGGACACGAGGGTCATGATCGCGGTGATGTACTCGAACAGAAAATCGAGGGCGAAGATCATCTGCGACGTTCGGCCGTCCTGCCGCGTCTCGCCGTTGACGCGCGTGCTGATGCGCAGATCGGAGGGATCGAGATCGGTCTCGATGCACGGACCGATCGGCGCAAACGTGTCGAAGCCTTTCCCGCGCGTGAACTGCACGTCCTTCTTCTGCAGATCGCGCGCGGTGACGTCGTTCGCGCACGCGAAGCCGCGGACGTAGTCGCGCCAATTACTGGCTTTCACGTCTTTCGCTTCGCGCCCGACGATGATCGCCAGCTCCCCTTCGAAATCGACACGCTGCGATTGCGCGGGACGCATGATCGTGCCGCCCGGCGCGAGCAGCGCGCTGATCGGCTTGAAGAACAGCACCGGCTCCGACGGCGCTTCATTGCCCAGCTCTTTCG
Organism: Thermoanaerobaculia bacterium; assembly: GCA_036009605.1. GTDB lineage: Bacteria > Acidobacteriota > Thermoanaerobaculia > Gp7-AA8 > Gp7-AA8 > QHVT01. The sequence goes on from DASYLL010000157.1 coordinate 1,581, forward strand.
CGTGCTCCGCGTAGTTGCGTCCGATGCAGACGATCTTCGACGGCAGCACCGGCGGCAACAGCGTGGCACCTTCAGGAACGGTGGACGATTCGGCGATGCGGCCCGCGTGGAGGTAGCGGTAGGTTTTCATGCGGGCGCGATTGTAATTTGAGAAGCGTTACTGGTTGCTGGTTACTGGTTCAAGGTCACTCGTCGCGAGCATCACCGCTCTCGCGCTGAGGCACCACGAACCAGCAACCAGCAACAGCTTCACTGCTGATCGTAAATCAGCCACAACCCCGAGAAGCCGCGCAGCAGGCGGAATCGCGACCGATAGAGCTGGTGCAGGATGCGGCGGTTCGAGTAGTACACCGCTTCCTGCAGGATGTCGGCGAACTGCTCATCGAGCGCTTTTGCGAGATCGAGACTCTTCTTCGCTTTCGCGAGCAGCTCCGGTTCGGGGCGCGCGTCCGCGGTCGTCGCGGTCGCGAGGATCGTCGCTTCTTCGTCGATCTTGAGTCGAAGCGCGGCCGCGCGCACATAGAGCAGCCACAGCTCCTCGTTGTCTTCCTCCGCCTCGGACGCCAGGCGGTCCACGAGCTTCTGATACGCGCCGACTTCCCATGGTTCCAGTCGCAGCTCGCGCGCGGAGGGAACTTGCACGAGCTCTTCAGGCGTGAGCGCGGGATCGGCGGTTTCGATCGCGGCGTCGATGCGCAGCACATACTCGAGCAGCGGCTCGCCGTGACCGAAGCGCGCGGTCATGCTGCCGATCTTGCGAGCCTCTTCGAAAAATGTCGGCGGCAGCTCCGCAGTTTCGATCTCCGGCTCGAGCCCGCTGTCGAGCTGCGCCATGATCGTGTTCATGCTCGCTTTGAGGCGCGACACGATCTCGTGCTTCACGTTCGATTGCGCGCGCGATGAATCGAACTGCTCGCGCAGCAGACGGAAGTGCGCGAACTCGCCCGCAAGCGATGGATTCGCGTCGCCGAAATTGCGCTCGATCGCGGCGCCGTGCTCCATCAGCCTGTCGGCATCTTCGACGAGACGTCGCTCTTCCCCGCCGTACAGGCGATGGAAGCGATTCTTCGCGGCGACGTTCATCTCGATGATCGCCATCAGCACGTCGGGATCGAAGTAGAGATCGCCGACGCGATGCTTGAACGTGCGCGCATCCTTGAGCAGATTGCGCTCCGCAAAATCATCGAACGCGGCCGCGGCCTGAATGTCTTCGCGAATGGTCTTGATCGCGCGAATCAGACGCACCACTTCATCGCGCGGCGCAGCCGCAACGCGAAGGAGCGAGACCAGTTCGATGATCGTCTGTCGCAACGCGAGCGATTCGCGCACGACGAACTCTTCGCGCTCGGCGTGGAAGTCCTGGCCGATGCGCGTAAAGAGCAGATCGAGTTTGTCGCGGCGATCACCTTCGACTGCGTCAGCGTAGAGATAGAACTTGATCAGGCAGGAGACGATCGAGTCATCGGGACGCTTGAGTCGATCGAAGAAGCGTCGCAGCAGCGACGGACTGAGGCGTGCGTCCGCCAGGAGGATCTGTTGCGCAGTCGCGTTGAGTGCGTCTTCGAGATTGTCGAGCATCGAGCCCGCTTCGCTCGGATACGTGCCGTTCAGCACGCGGCCGGCGCTCTTGATGCGCTCGAAGAGGAGGCGGAAGTCGACCTCGTACGGCAGGTCCTCGCCGAGGATCTGGCCGAAGACGCCTGAGGCAAACTGGTGCGACGTCCAGGTCGCTTTGAAGCGATCCGAGATGCGCCCGTAGCGGGTCTGCAAATCACCAGCAGCATCGACCGTCATGCTGAATCCGCGATGCTATGATTCTGACACGAATGGCACAGACGACGTTATTCAGCCGCGAACAGATTGATCGGCGTGTTGCCGAGATGGCCCGGGAGATCAGCACCGAATTTGAAGGAACCGAGCTGATCGCGCTTTGCGTCCTCAAGGGCGCGATGTTTTTCTGCGCGGACCTCGTCCGGCAGATGAGCATGGACGTCGCACTCGATTTCATCCAGATCTCGAGCTACGGCAACCAGAAGTACTCCTCGGGAGTCGTGACGATTCTCAAAGAGCCGCAGCTCGACATGCGCGGCAAGTCGGTGCTGATCGTCGAGGACATCATCGACAGCGGTCTCTCGATCCGCGAGGTCAACAATTACATCGAGAGCCGCGGCGCCGCCAAGGTGAAGACGGCGGCGTTCCTCGACAAGCCGAAAGCGCGCAAAGTGCCGTTCACGCCGGACTTCGTCGGGTTCCCGATCGAGCCGCAGTTCGTGATCGGGTATGGACTGGACTTCGCGGAGAAGTACCGGAACATCCCCGAAGTGCAGGTGCTATCGGACTGATGGAGCGATGAGCTTTGCCCACGCGGCGTATTGCTTGCCGCTCGGATGAAGTCCGTCGCCTGCGACGAGTGAGGGATCGGTGCCGCGCGAGATCGGCGTGATGTCGACGTAGCGCGCACCCGCCTTCCCCGCTTCTTCGCGATTGATCGCGTTGTAGCGATCGATCTCCGATGCGATCTTCGCGCGATCGCGGCCTTCGGCGAATGGCGTGACGCCCCAGTCGGGGATCGAC
>DASYLL010000158.1:0-9545 GCA_036009605.1 Thermoanaerobaculia bacterium
CCGCGTAAGGCGCATTCGGGTTAGTCGCGGGTTGGCCGTCGACCGGTTGTTCGGAGAACTCGATCCTCCCTCCACTGCGCTCAGCTCCCCAGAAATCGTTTCAAACCAGCTCCGCCGTGTTTTGAGACGCCCTCCTGCGGCTGCCGCACTCCAAAGTTAGCCGAGGAGCGCGACCATCTTCTTGCGCGTCGCCGCATCCGGCAACGGACCTCGTGCGGTGCCGAGGTTGTCTTCGAGATACGTGAGCTTCGCGGTTCCCGGAATCGCTGACGTCACCGCGGGGTGCGACACGACGTACTTCAACGCGAACTGCGCCCACGTATCGATCCGCAACTCTTTCGCCCAATCGGGGACCGGCTTGTCCTTGAACGCAGTCAGCACGCGTCCGCGACCGAATGGGAGATTCGTCAGAACGGCGATTCCGCGATCCGCCGCGAGCGGCAGAATGCGATCCTCGGCAAGTCGATTGTCGAGCGCGTAGTCGATCTGGATGAAGTCGAGCTTCTCGCGCTTCATGATTGCTTCGAGATCCGCGTATTGCTTGTCGGACGACGTCGAGATGCCGTGATAGCGGATGCGTTTGGCGTCTTTCCACTCCCGCAGAATCGGCAACATCACGTCGACGCCGGCGAGATTGTGGATCTGCAACAGGTCGATACGCTTCAGTCGCTGCAGCGAAGCGTTCATCTCCGCGAGCCCCGCCTCGGCACCATTGCGTCCCGCACCGACTTTCGTCGCCAGGAACAACGCATCGCGATTGCCGATCTCTTCGACGAGCTCTCCGACCACCGACTCCGCGACACCATACGAAGGCGCCGTGTCGACCAGACGTCCACCGAGTCGCGGCAACGCGCGCAATACCTCGCGCAGAGGCTCTTTGTCCGTGGCAGCAGAAACATCGAAGCGACGTGCGGTACCGATTCCGATCAACAGTAGCTTCTCGCCGGACGACGGGATCGGTCGAGTGACCAGTTCTTTCGAATCCGTCTTCGCGCGCAGCGGATCGGAAACGAATGCCGCGGCGGTTGCGCCGAGGCCGAGCTGGAGTGCGAGTCGTCGAGTGATCATGAAGCGATTTTAGGGACCTGCGCCGCGGAAATCGAGCCACTCGGCAGCCGTACGTTCAATCGGCGAAGCGACCAGCGCGGCCGGCCGTGCCGGTCAGTGGGACCAGGGTGGGACGACACCGTTCATGCGCGCGTAGGCGACCGATTGTCCGAGGTGCTCGTGCAGGTGACCGAGAACAGTCACCAGTACGCCGCGATACGTCGTCGAATTGCCGAACAATTTGACAGGCTTCTCGAGATCGTTCGTCGCATTGACGACCTTGCGGAGATGATCGAAGGAGCGCTTCAGCTCCGCGATCACGTCCGCTTTGCGCGTCACCGTCTTCTCCATATCGCCATTCGTTTTCGGCGCCTCGGCGCCGAGGAACGTCGCCAGGAAATAGTTGCTGCCGGCGATGTGCATGAACACTTCGCTGATCGAGCGGACATCAGGCGCGGGTCGCCAGCTGTACTTCTCCGCGGGGACCGACTCGGCGAGGTGCATGATCTTGTCCTGCGCGTCATCGAGGTTCGTGAAGAACTCGGCTTTGAAGCCGTTCTCCTTCGCCGCGGGCTGTGGTTTCGCGGCGGGTCTTGCCGCGTTCTGCGCGCTTGCAAACGCCACGGTTGGGATCGCAAGCGCAATGATCAGAGACCGGAGGATTTTCATCAGGATAAATTCTAATCGCGACGGATGTTCGCGAGCAGTGAATAATCGGGCGCAAGAACGACGCCCTTCGGCCGCTTGGCAACCTTCTGCGTCACGCTCTGCTTCGGCTGTTTGTTGGACATGTAGAAGTACGCGGCAGTTCCACCGTCGAAATCGACGCGGATCGGAATGATCGCTCTGAAGTCGTCCGCGACACCGGTTCGCTCGACGTGTACGGTCACGTTGTAGACGCCGTCTGCTTCCTGTACTTCATGACGCCAGCGGATGGTCGGAATGTCGCTGCTGTAGATCCACGAATCGAAGAACCAGCTCCAGTCGCCGCCGACGTTCTGCTGCAGGACGCGCTGGAAATCGGCGGTCGACGCAGCTTTGCCGCCGTAATCGCGCACCCAGTCGCGCATGATTTTGATGAACATGTCATCGCTCTGCGTTCTGTACAGCAGCAGCGCCCGCAGCATGTGCAGTACGAGCGGCGCGCGGTAGTACGTCTGGATGACATAGCCGGTCGGGATCTCGGTCGTCGAGGCACGCCATCCATGACCGATCGGGCCGACGCGGTTGCGCTCGGCGGCGCTGAATTCGATGAGGCCGGGCCGATTGAACTTCGAGAAACCGCCCGAGAGATTGCCCTTCACGATTCCGTCGTAGGAGCGGAGGATCTCTTCGAAGAAACCCTTGCCGCCTTTGACGGTCGACTGCACGAACATCATCGCGGCGTACTCGGCGAGCGCTTCGCTCAGCCACTGATCGCGATACGACTGCCAGCCGACCTTGTGGCCGAACCATTCGTGCGCGACTTCGTGCGCGCGGAAGAGCTCCGACGCGCCCGGATGCTCGGCGGTGAACGTGTACTCGCTCATGTGCAGGAAGCCGTCGAACGCCTGTCCGTGCCCGCCCGCGATGTTGGTTACGTAGAACGTCTCGCCGGGCAGCTTGTCGCCGAGGAGATTCTGGAAGAACTGCAGACTGTTGCTGACGTCGGCGCCGACGTTGCGCACCTTCGTTGCATTGCCGCCGCCATAAAACTGCGGACCGAACGCGACGACACTCGGAACGCCTTCGACGTCGATCTTCTGTTCCTGAAAACGCGTCGCGGTCGAGAACGTGATCATCTTCGACGGGCGATCGACGATCCAGACACTGGTCTCGGTCTTGTCCGCTTCGGTCCGACTGTCCATGCGGCCCATCGAACGCAGCTCGTTCTTCTTATTCACCGTGAGCTCGAGCCGCGCGGTGTGTTTCTGTTCGTGGCCTTCCGCGATGGTCGGATACCACATGCCGCCCGGTGCATAGTTCGCCGTTTCGTATTTGTATTCGAAGCGGATCTGCCGCTTCTCGCCCTGTTTCAGCGGCGTGTCGAGGAGCACGACCATCGAGCCGTCGTAGATCCTGCCGTCGATTTTCAATGCGCGCTTGCCGATGTGATCGCGAAGGATGACGAGCTCGGTGCCGTTCGCGGAGAATGCCTTCAACTCGCGCGCGGTGTTGTCGAGATCGACCTCGAGCGCAGATACGCTCGGTGCGAGACCGACAAACGTCGAGGTCACGACATATTGACCGTCCAGCGAGCGCTGCTGGCTATCACCGATCTCGCCTGAGCTGCCGTACTTCGTGAGATCGACCTTCACGTCGATGTGTTGCAGCGCGGCGAGCGCGCTGGGACGAGCGCCCGGTCGTCCATCGGCGCGTCGATCCTCCGGGCGATCGAGGCTCACCCAGACTTCGGGCATCACCGGGGCGAATTTGGTGACGGAGATCTCTTCGACGCTCGTGCCGTCGTAGTCATAGCGCAGCCAGTCGAAGTCCGCGGTGCGCATGTCGATGACGAGGCGCGGCGTGTTGTTGATCAGCGCCGCGAGGATGCGTGAGTCGACGTCATCGAAGAGCTCCACGAGCCACGTCTCGTGACGCTTTTCCGCGATCGCGTTGCGAGTGTACGCGGGCGAAGGTGGCGCGGGCGGGAAGAGATCGAGGATCGCGCGATCGGTCGTGCGCAGCACGAACTGCGTGATCGGCTGATCGAGCGCCGTCATCTGGTCCTTCTTGTCTCTCGCGAAGCGGCGCAGCTGCGCCAGCTCGAAACGGTCGGGGATGTTCATCACGAAGCGGCCCTGACCTTCGAAGACGATTCCGGTGACGGTGCCGTCGGCGAGCGGCTGCATGTGGCGCACGGTGCCGGACTGAAGCGTCCAGGTCGCGGTGTCGCGCGTGATCGTGACGCCTCCGGCGGGGAGGTTGACCGCCTGCGCGAACTGCCAGCGCTGGGATTGTTCGTAATCAATCTTCGGATCGACGGCCGCGAGAAGGGGCAGCGCGAATGCCGCAACCACGATCAGCAGCGCAGCAAGACGGCGCATGGGGATCTCCTGAAACATTGTTATTCGGACGCCGGCCGAGGTTAGCACAGGCGCAATGCGTGAGATAGAATCCGCCGCCTTGGCGCCGGTGTCGTTTCCCATCTTCCGCGCCGCACAGACAAATCAGGAGCAGACCGCAAATGGATTTCCGTCTCAGCGACGAACAGTTGCAGATCCAGCAGATGGTGCGTGATTTCGCAGTGAGCGAGATCAAGCCGAACCTCGCCGAATGGGACGAGGCGCAGCATTTCCCCGTGGACACGTTCAAGCGCGCCGGCGAGCTCGGCATGCTCGGCGTCACGATCCCCGAGGAGTATGGCGGGGCGGGACTGTCGTATATCGATTACGTAAATGTGATCGAAGAGCTCGGCGTGGTCGACAGCGGTTTCGCGCTCAGCGTCGCCGCGCACAACTCGCTCGGCTCCGGCCACATCTATCTGGCCGGCAACGAAGAGCAGAAGAAGAAATGGCTGCCGAAACTCACCTCGGGTGAATGGATCGGCGCCTGGGGACTCACGGAGCCGGGCTCGGGCAGCGATGCCGGCGGCCTGATCACGACCGCGGTCAAAGACGGCAACGACTGGGTTTTGAACGGCACGAAGAACTTCATTACGAACGCGACTTACGCCGACATCTCGGTCGTGCTCGCAGTCAATGATCGCGACTCGAAGAAAGGCATCACCGCGTTCGCGATCGAGATGGATCGCAACGGCATTCGTCCGGGAAAGAAAGAGAACAAGCTCGGCATGCGCGTGTCGGACACCGCCGAGCTGATCCTCGAAGACTGCCGCGTCCCGCAGGAAAACGTCCTCGGCGAGATCGGTTACGGCTTCGTCGACGCGATGAAGGTCCTCGACGGCGGACGCATTTCGATCGGTGCACTCGCGGTCGGTATTGCGCGCGGCGCGTACGAAGCAGCGCGCGACTATTCGAAACAGCGACGCGCGTTCGGCAAGCCGATCTCCGATTTCCAGGCGATTCAGTTCATGCTCGCCGACATGGCCACGGAGATCGAAGCAGCGCGTCTGCTCTGCCATCGCGCGGCAACCGTGAAGGACGCGGGCGAGAAGGTCACGCAGTTCTCCGCAATGGCGAAGTTGTACGCGTCGGAAGTGGCAGTGCGTGCCACCGAGAAAGGCGTGCAGATCTTCGGCGGTTATGGCTTCATCAAAGAGTTCCCGGCCGAGAAGTACTATCGCGACGTGAAGCTCTGCACGATCGGCGAGGGAACGTCGGAGATCCAGCGCGTCGTCATCGCGCGCAATCTGCTCAACGAACAGTAACGCTTCGCAATGACTGATCTCGCCGCCATCACCGCCGGTGTTGCCGCGGGCCGCTCGCGCGCGCTGGCGCAGGCGATCACGCTCGTGGAATCGCACGATCCGGCGGCGGCGGTGCTGCTCGCGGAGCTGTATCCGAAGACCGGTCGCGCACGCCTCATCGGTATCACCGGCTCGCCGGGCGTGGGCAAGTCGACGCTGGTCGCGGCGATGGCGAAGCACTATCGCAGGCAGCAGAAGAAAGTCGGGATCATCGCCGTCGATCCGACGTCGCCGTTCACCGGCGGCGCGATTCTCGGCGACCGCATTCGCATGACCGAGCTCTACACCGACCGCGGCGTGTTCATTCGCTCGATGGCCACGCGCGGTTTTCTCGGCGGCGTCGCGAAGGCAACGAATGACGTCGTCGACATTCTCGACGCGGCAGGGTTCGACATCGTGCTCGTCGAGACCGTCGGCGTCGGACAGGATGAAGTCGAAGTCGTGCGCACGGTACAGACGAACGTCGTCGTGCTCGTGCCCGGCATGGGCGACGACATTCAGGCAATCAAAGCGGGGATCATGGAGATCGGCGACGTTTTCGTCGTGAACAAAGCCGATCGTCCCGGCGCCGACAAGACCGTCACGGAAGTGACGACGATGATGTCGCTTGTCGAAGAGCACGGCGACTGGGTGCCGTCGATCGTGAAGACCGTGGCTTCGCGCGCGGAAGGAATCGATGAGCTCGACGCGGCGATCGTCAAACACTTCGACTATCTCGCGACGTCGGGCGAGCTCGATCGCCGCAATCGCGATCGCGTGCGCATCCGCATCGAGACGCAATTGAAGGAACGATTCCTGGAGCAACTCATCGGCCGCACGATCGCGCGCGCTGATTACGAGAATCTGCTCGAAGATGTTCTGCGCAAGAGAAACAATCCGCACGATGCCGCGGAAGGTGTGCTCGCACGAGTAACGTTCTGAGTACAATTCGCGCGCTCATGAAAAAGACCAGAGAGAACGAAACGATGACACTCGCCGGAACGGAAGAAGCAGAGATCCTCGGACGCCTTTCCGAGAGGGTGGAAAAAGCAGTCGCCACGATTCAGGAACTTCGCAAAGAGCGCGATCAGCTGCGCGCGCGCGTCGCCGAGCTCGAAGCCGGAGAAGAAACCCAGGACCGCCTCAAACGCGAGCGCGACGAGATCCGCAATCGCATCGAATCGATTCTGTCGAATCTCGAAGAACTGGAGAGCGCTGAATAGCGCGTTCTCGGTTCTCAGTTGTCGGTTGTCTGCGAGTCATCGCACCGACAACTGACAACCGATTTCACATCTCCGCGATCAATCGCGTCCGACACTCTTCCAGTCTGCGCCACGCTAGTCCTTCATTGAACGACGTGTCGGCCAGCAGCACGATGTAGTAGCCGTCCTTCACGTCGCAGCTCAGCACCACGCGGATGTCGAGCTCGATCTTGAAACGGCGCGGCTCACCGGCCTCGACTTTCGCGCAAAGCTCGCGGAGGCGTGAGAGGAAGATGCCCTGGTACGCACCGATGATGCGGAGCTCGTGGTCGCTGAGGTCGTGCTCGCACGCGAGCTCGACCGTCTCTCCTTCATAGTCGAGGAAGAGGGCGGCCTGCGCCCCCGAAGTGGTGGCGAGCAGCTCGTGAAGAATCATTCGGAACACGGCATCACTCCCACATCACGAGAAACTTCCGCGCCTCGGTCGCATCATCCGATCGAGGCGCGGCGGCGATGACTCTTGCGAGGTACGTTTTCGCGACGTCGACGCGTCCCGCTTTGTGCGCGGACATTCCGAAGCGCAACAGGGCGGCGGTCGAATTCGGATACTTTTCGAGATAGTCGAGATAGGCGCGACCGGCGCTCTGCCAGTCGCCGCGGCGCTCGCGCAGCATGCCGACGTAGAGCAGCGCGGAGTCGAGTTTCGCGTCGAGCTTGAGCGCGCGATCGAGCCACTTCTCGGCCTCGGCGGCGCGATTCAGGCGATCGTTGGCGATGCCGAGGTGATAGGCGGCGTCGGCGCGGAGCGGGGCGTGCTCGTCGTTGTAGGTCTTCTCGAGATCGACGATGGATTTCGCGTAGTCGCGATTGCGGAGATGCGCGAGACCGCGATTGAAACGTGCGGCGTGCAATGTCGGCTGCAGCGTGAGCGCCTTCTCGAAACTCGCGAGTGCTTTCGCGGTTTGGCCTTCGAGCAGGAGAGCGAGTCCGCGGAGGTTCTCGACTTCGGCGGGCGCAGCGCCGGAAGTCTTGGCGCCGTCGAGTTGGCGTAGCGCGGCGTCGTAGTTGCCGCGGAGGATCTGCTGCACGCTGCGATCACACGCGGAGGATGTTGCAGCGCCGAGTGGGAGGGTCGCGAGCGAGAGGGCGACGAAGAGCAGGGAAGCGTGCCGGATCAGGCGGCGCCTCGCACTTGCTCTTCGATCTGGATGTCGCCGCGCTTCACCGCGCTCACGAACGCATCGACGACGCGCGGGTCGAAGCGCGTGCCGGCGAAGCTCTTGATCTTCTCGACGACGTAGCCGAGCTCCATTGCCTTCTGGTACGGACGGTTCGTGGTCATCGCGTCGAATGTGTCCGCGATGGCAACGATCCGCGCCTGCATCGGAATCTGCTCGCCTTCGAGTCCGTCGGGATAGCCTCCGCCGCTCCATTTCTCATGGTGATACTTCATCCCGGGGATGATGTCGATGAGCTGCGCCACACCACTCATGATTGCCGCGCCTTTGACGGGGTGGCCTTTCATGACTTCGAACTCGTCCTCGGACAGCGCGCCCGGCTTGCGCAGGATGCGATCGTCGATGCCGATCTTGCCGACGTCGTGCAGCAGCGCGCTGATGCGCAGACTGCGCATGTCCTTGTCGGAGAGCTGCAGGTTCTTGCCGATGCCGATCGAGTAACGCGCGACGCGCTCGGAGTGGCCGCGCGTGTACGGATCCTTCGCGTCGATCGCCGCGGCGAGCATGCGCACGGAGTTGAGGAAGAGCAGCGAGTTTTCGTGCGCTGCTTTTTTCAGTTGATCGACAGCGTGCTCGATCGACTCCGACATCACGTTGAAGTTCTGCGCGAGCTCACCGATCTCGTTGCGTGTTTTGAGGGAGACGCGCTGTTGATAGTTGCCTTCCGCGATCTCGCGCGTGCGTTGCGCGAGGATGCGGATCGGCTGTGCGATGCCCGAGGCAAAGAGCACCGACGCTGCGATGGCCAGCAACAGTGCGAACGCGACCCATTGCGCGGTGGCGCGAATCATCTGATCGACCGATGCGAACGCGCGCTGCTCCGGTTTCTGCACGATGACCGCGACGTTTTGCGCGGCGGGTGCGACGGTGCCGAGGAGCTTGACGCCGTTGTCTTCGTACGATTCGGTGAGGCGGAGCGGGACGCGCGCTTTCGAGAACTCCTGCACGAGCTTGAGATGCGCGAAGCTCGGATGCTGGACGTCGATGGCGGGCTCGCTGTGAATCAGAACGCGGCCGTCGCGATCGACGAGAAACGCCGCGACGTCGCCTTTGCCTTCTTCGCGAATGCGATCGACGATGCGGCGCAGACTCACGAGACCGACGATCGTGCCGATCGTCGTGTTGCCATCGCGTACCGGAACCGCCATCACCATCACCGGCTCGTTGCGCGCGCTGACGTGGAGGATGCGGCCAGTTGATTCATTGCCGGCGAGCGCGACTTTCTGCGCAATGACCATCTCTGTCGCGATCGTCGCGTCGAGCTGTGCCGGTACCGCTTCCGCGCCCTGACCCTGTGCGTTGAGCGCGCGGATGGCGATGAGATCGCCATCGGGCGTGATGGAGTCCGCGATCCAGCCGGTCTGTGCGGCGTACGTGAAGGGATCGGTGCCGTTGGGCAGCGCCTTGCGCATCATCAGGATGCTGCCGGCGATTTTGGTCATCTGCTGGCGATTGCTGGTCAGCAGATTTTCGAGGTCGTTGGAGATCTGCACGGCCGAGCGCGTCAGATACTTTTTCTCGAGCGTCTCGAGCGAATCGCGGTTGATGCCGATGAGGATGAGATGCGAGACGACGAGCGGAACGAGCGCGACGAGCGCCATTGCGCCGAGGAGCTTCCAGAGCAGGCGAGGCCGTCGAAGCCCCTGCACGGGCGGGGGCGTGGATTCGGGGGCGGCGGACATTGCGGCAAATTATAGTAGGCAGTCCGTTTGCGAACCATCGACTCGAAGC
>DASYLL010000159.1:0-2676 GCA_036009605.1 Thermoanaerobaculia bacterium
ATCACCGACAACCGACAACCCTTGTAGAATTCGCGCTCGTGTCCCTCACATTCGTCGTCGGCGCTGCAGCCGATGTGTTTGCACGCGATCTCGCTGACGCGATCGATGCCGTCATGCGCCGACAGTTTCCGTCGGTCAAGCATGACGGCGACCAGCCGTATGAATCGGAGCCGGTCGAGGCCATCGGCTGGCGCCAGTTGCAGCAGCGCGTGATGCGCACGCTCGACACCGCGCCGCAACTGACGACCGTCGACGCGTATCAGGCCGTGTACGTGCCCGTCGCGCACGCACAGGTCGAGCACGTGCCGGTCGCGAATCTCGCGGATCCGCTGCAGATCGGCAGCTTGCCCGCGTTGCTCGATGAGCTTCGGCGGTTTGCCGCCGGAGCCGCGTTGCCGACGGACGACGTCGAGTTGATGCAGCTCGCCGCGCATTACCTCGAAGCGGATTTCGACACGGACCTCGACGTGCAGACATACGTGCAGCTGTTTCTTTCCGCGAAGCAGGCGATCGTGCGGAACGAGCCGTTGTGGGTTGTCGTCTGAACCTCTCACCCGGCCTTCGGTGTTTAGGTTGCGCTCCGGAAACGAACCGACTGGGCAGCCGCACGTGCACCGGCGGAGCAACCAGCGCTGCCGGCCGTGCCGGCTAGACGACTCGCGACGGCGGCAGCAGCGACTTGTTGATGTCGATCGCTGCGATCGCGCCATCGGCGGCAGACGTGATCACGAGCTGCGCGCCGGGAACGAGATCGCCCACCGCCCACACGCCCTCGACCGTCGTCTGCCGATGCTCATTCACGACGATGTCGGGCTTCGTCGGATCGCATTCGCAGCCAAGGTCTTCGGCGAGGGTGGTGGAGCGCTTGGAGCCGATGGTGAAGAAGATGCGTTTCGCCGACACGCGCTCGCCGGTCGAGAGCACCGCGGCTTCGACGTGACCGTCGCTGCCGACGAGCGCGATCACCGGCTCGTCTTTGATGTCGATCTGTTCCGCGAGCAGTTTGCTGTGCAGCTCTTCGTCCCATTCGCGCGCGTGGCCGTGCGTGAAGATGACGATGTCGTCGGACCACTGCAGCAACTTCAGCGCGAGGCCGGCGACGCTCTTGCCCCAGCCGACGACGCCGATGCGTTGATCGCGCGCTTCGTAGCCATCGCAGTCGGGACAGTGGTGGACGGTGATGCCGTAGTACTTCTCGATCTCGGGGATGTCCGGGAGCGTGTCGCGGATGCCGTACGCGAGCACGATGCGTCGGGCGCGAAGTGCTTTGCCGTTCTTCGTCGCGACGCAGAAGATGTCGCCGTCGCGTTCGATCGCCGTCACGCGATCATCGAGCAGATCGACGCCGGACTCCTGCGCTTCGGCACGTCCGCGTTGCAGCAGGTCGGCCGGCGCGATGTTGTGGTGTCCGAGAAATCCGTGAATGCTGCGTGTTGCGTAGTTGCGCGGGCGGCCGTCGTCGATGACGAGCACGCGACGGCGATAGCGGCCGAGGAAGATGGCGCAGGTGAGGCCGGCGGGGCCGCCGCCGACGATGATGGCGTCGAACGGCGCCTGCTCCGTGATCTCGTCGCTGGTCACGATGTCGATCAGCGTGGGCCTGTCACAGTTGCGCGGATCGGCGGTTGCGAAGGATCTTCGACGCGGACGGAGATGTTGCTCGCCGAGGTGGGGAGCGTGATGCCTTTGCGCTTCACCCAGACCACGACCGTGTAGACGCCGGGCCCCATCTGGAACGGGACATCGAACGAGAACGCGCCGTCTTTGTCGACGGAGAAATCGCCGCGATGGCCGCCCGGGTATTCGCGGCGGATGATCTCGAGTGTGCCGTCATGACGGCGTTTCGTTTCCTGCTTGAGTCGCGGGAAGTAGTCGCGGCGTTGCGCGGGGAGCGAGTAGTTGCTCAGTTCGTTCGCGACGAGAGCGGGCATCGCTTCCGGCAACGCTTCGTGATGGATGCTGATCGCTTCGATGGTTCCGCCGGGCAGCGGCTTGCCCGCGAGGAGCGCCGTCTCGCCGACGCGTGCATTGCGCGGCAGCGGATGCGTCCAGCGAACGTAGCGGCGGACGAATTCGTGTACGAGGCGGAACTCGGAGCCTTCCCACGCCAGACCGATGCCGACGTGCGTCGCGTGCGCGTCGAGGATCGTGCGCTTGTGGCCATCGTTCGGAGGCGACTCGGCCATCATCGCGTCCTGGGAGCGGCGCGCCATCTCGTACAGCGCGCGCTCGGTGAAGGCGTAGTTCGCGGACCACGCCGCCGCGTTCTCGCTGACGCCGTCGTTGCCACCGGCGAACGAGTAGCGCATGTAGGGCGAGAGTCCGTCGGTGGTGAAGTGGCCGTTCGTGCGGTTCCTGATCTGGCGGCGGCAGTAATCGTCGCCGATGGCGGAGGCTTCGAGATCGAGCTGGACGGGAGGGAGGTTGTAGATCTGCCGGTCGCGATTGATGAGCTTGAGAACGTGCTCGCGCAGCGTCGTTTTGGTCTCGTCGATATCGCTGTGCGCGACCGGCGACGCCAGCATCATGACTGCGATCGAGAGCAGGACGCGCTTCATCACCGGGTTTGTCTCAGCGGTTGTGCAACAGCGGCATGGATGAAAATTCTTCCTGTCCGTCACCGCACCGGCAATTCGATCCGCACCCGCAACCCCGGGTTCACGTTCTCCGCGATGA
>DASYLL010000160.1:0-6116 GCA_036009605.1 Thermoanaerobaculia bacterium
GGAACGGCGCTCGACGTCATCGCGCGCACCCGTGCCGCACGCGCCGATCTTCCGCGACATGCGCGAGCGCGAATCCTCAACGACATGGCCACGGCGCTGGAGCGCGAGCGCGATGCGTTCAGTCTTCTGATCACCGCGGAATCGGGTCTCTCGCGACGCGACACGACCTACGAAGTCGCACGCGCCGCGGACGTGCTGCGCTTCGCAGCGGTGCAGTCGCTGCTCGACGATTCCGAAGTGTTTCCGTGCGACGTCTCCTCGACCGGAAAACCGCGCCGCATCTACACGACGCGCCAGCCGATGAATCTCATCGCGGCGATCACGCCGTTCAACCACCCGCTCAACCAGGTGGTGCACAAGATCGCGCCGGCCATCGCCAGCAACAACAAAGTCGTGCTCAAGCCGTCCAGTCTCACACCGCTCTCGGCCCACGCAATCGCGCAGATCGCGCTCGACTGCGGCCTTCCTCCCGACATGCTCAACGTCATCTCCGGCTCGACCGACGAAGTCGGCGAGACGCTCGTGATGAGCCCACTCGTGGAACTGGTCACGTTCACCGGCTCGACCGCGGCCGGCCATCGCATCGCGGAAACCGCCGGCTACAAGCGACTCGTCCTCGAGCTCGGCGGAAGCTCGGCTTGCATCGTTCTCCCCGACGCCGACATCGAAGAAGCGGTCACGATCGCGATCAACGGCACCTTCCGCAACAGCGGCCAGCGCTGCACCGCGATCCGCCGCATGCTCGTCCACGAAGACCTCGCAACGGCATTTGCCACGCGACTCGCCGAGCGCGCCTCGTCGATCGTCTGCGGCGATCCTTACGACGCGGCAACGGAAGTCGGCACCGTCATCAACGAAGCAGCGGCGATCGAGATGGAGTCGCGCGTCGAAGCAACGCTGCGCGATGGCGCGGTGCTGCTCACCGGCCATCAGCGCCGCGGCGCGCTCTATCCGCCGACGGTGCTCGATCGCGTGCGCAACGATCATCCGGTCGTGTCGTGCGAGACGTTCGGTCCAATCGTGAACATCATTCGCTTCTCCACGCTCGACGAAGCCATCGCCATCGCCAACGACACACCCTACGGTCTCTCCGGCGCCGTGATCAGCAATCACTGGCCGTCGATCCAGCGCGTGATCACCGAGCTCGAGACCGGAACGGTGAACGTGAACGAGGCTCCGAGCTATCGCCTGGAATGGTCTCCTTTCGGCGGAATCAAGGCCTCGGGACTCGGCGACAAAGAGGGCGTGATCGAAGCGATCCGCGGCATGACCTGGGTGAAGACTTATTCCCTCCCGTGGGACCGGCCTTAACAGCCTCTCGATTTACGGCCATTACGCGTGTTTGCATTTTGTATTGAACTTTTGTTAAATTCACGTCAAGGTTCAAGGCTTCAGCGCAAACACACAATTCGAGAGTGAGGGCAGCACGCCTCCGAGGAGCTTTCGTGCAAAAAGCGACTGCATTGCGCACCGCGTTGGCGGGCGGAAACGTATTGCTGGCCATGGGCGCGCACAACGGAATCAGCGCGCGACTCGCCGAGCGTCACGGCTTCGATGCCATCTGGGCTTCCAGCTTCGAGATCTCCGCCGCGTATGGCGTTCCCGACGCCAGCATCCTCACGATGACCGAGTTTCTGGCCGCCGCGCAGAACATGAACGAGAGCGTCTCGCTGCCGATCATCGCCGATTGCGACAGCGGTTTCGGCGACGCCTCGATCGTCGAGTACATGACGCGCAAGTACGCGGCCGCCGGCATCGCCGCGGTCTGCATCGAAGACAAACGCTTCCCGAAGATGAACAGCTTCGTCGGCGGTCATCAGCATCTGGAATCGGTCTCCGATTTCAGCGACAAGATCGCCGCCAGCGTCGGTGCACGCAATGGATCCGATCTCGTGGTCATCGCGCGCACCGAAGCGCTGATCGTCGGCCGTCCGATGGACGAAGCGCTCAGTCGCGCCCATGCCTACGCCGATGCCGGCGCCGATCTGATCCTCATTCACTCGAAGAAGTGCACCGCGGATGAAGTCCTCGAATTCGCGAAGCGCTGGGGACGCCGCACACCATTAGTCGTCGTGCCCACCACGTATCCCGAACTGACCGCCGACGAGTTCCAGCGCGCCGGCGTACAGATCGTCATCTACGCCAATCACGCCATGCGCTCCGCCGTCCGCGCGATGGACGAGACGATGGCGCGCATTCATCTCGCGCGCACGACCAAACCGGTCGAGCAGCAGATCGCGTCGATGGAAGAGATCTTCGAGCTGCAGGGAGTGGCGCAAATCAAACGAGCGGTTGCGTCGTGATCGACCCGGCCCAGTTGTGCGGAGCTCTGCGCGACCGAGGCTTCACGTTTTACGCGTCGGTTCCGTGCTCGATGTTCAACGGCACGATCAACTACGTTCTCGCCTCCCCTGACCTCGACTTCGTCATGGCCGCGAACGAAGGCGCCGCCCTCGGCATCGCGTCCGGTGCGTGGCTTTCCGGACGCAAGAGCGTGGTCATGCTTCAGAACTCGGGCGTCGGCAATCTGCTCAATCCGCTGACGTCGCTCGCGGCGCCATGCCGCATTCCTCTGCTGCTGCTCATCAGCGGACGCGGGTATCCCGACGGCTCCTGGGATGAGCCGCAACATCGCGTGATCGGCGCGAAGCTGCGTGCCTTACTCGACGAGCTCGGAATCCGACGCTTCGATCTTCCGGCGGATCCCGACGCCGCTGCAGCGGTCGTCGCGGAAGCGGACGAGATCGTGTCGAACGGTGAACAAAGCGCGGCGATCATCGTTCCGCGCGGATGCCTCACCGGCGGGCCACCGGCACCGATCTATGAACGCACGTTTCCGATGTCGCGCGACGAAGCGATCGCGATGGTTTTCGATACCGTCCACGCGCGCCACAACGGCGACGCGGCGGTGATCACGACGACAGGAAAAATCTCGCGCGCGGCGTTCACGAGCCACGACCGTCCGGGCAACTTCTACATGCAGGGCGCGATGGGACACGCACGCGGCATCGCCCTCGGCGTCGCACTCTCCGATCCCTCACGTCGCGTCGTGCTGCTCGATGGCGACGGCGCGACACTGATGCACATGGGATCGCTCTCGACCGTCGGCCACTATCTGCCACCGTCGCTGATCGAGATCGTGCTCGACAACGAAGCGCATGGCTCGACCGGCAATCAACACACGACGTCGTCGACGACCGATCTCGCTGCCGTTGCACGCGCGTGCAGCTATCGCAATGCGTGGTACTGCACGACGAAAGAAGAGCTGCGCGACGCGCTGGCGCTGTCGTTCGACACGCCCGGTCCGAATCTCATCCTGATGAAGATCAATCGTCTCGAGCCGGAGGATCTGCCGCGCGTGACGTCTCGTCACTCGCCGGACGAGATGGCCAGAACCTTCCGCTCGTTTCTCACCTCGAGCTGACGCGCCGTTTCGTTCGCGTCGTGCGCGGCGAGCAGGCGATCGCCGATCGTCATCGCGGGCACGATCACCAGCTCGCCGAGAAGGAAGAGGACGCCGGCGGTGCCGAGGGTGATCCAGCCGGCGAGCCAGGCGATGAGCGCACCGGCTCCGATGGCTCCGAACGCGAAGAGATGACGCGGACGCAGCCACTCGCGGAGCACGCGCGGCAACGTGCGCTCGCCTTTGCGAATGTGACGCTGCGGCCGGAGGATGGCCACGACTCCGAGTGCGGCCGCGGGGATGAGCACGATCCAGGCGGCGCCACTCGCGACGAATCGCATCGCGCCACCGGCCGCGCCGAGTTGGATCGGAAAGCCAATGAGCGCGCTGCCGTGTTCCCAGAAACCTTCGATCGTATCGAGCTCGCTTTGCTGAGCCACGCCCTGCAGATCGCCCGAAACGGCTTCGCCGAGTTTTGCCCAGAGCGTCGAATGCGCGTCGTGCGCGATCCATGCGACGGAGGCGGAGAGCACGAGAGCGCCGCCGATGATCACCAGTTGCGAGAGCGCGGTGCCGAAGCCCCACGCGGCGAGCATCACGCTCGCGCCGCTCGTCGCCACATTTACGCCGAACAGCACCAGCAGCGGCACGGCCACCTTGAAGATCTTCTCGAGGACTGTGAAGAGCGATGCCGCGAAGAACGTCGCGCGATGCGGCCGGATCAGACGATAGAGAGGATGACCCGGCAACTCGGTTTGCGCGGGTCTCGACGCGGGGCGCTCTTCGAGCACCGCTGCGACCGTCGACACGATGAGCGAGCGCACGCGCATGCGCGGCAGATCGGGGTCGAACTCAACGAGTACCGACCCCGTCACGCCGCTCGCGGTTGCGCGTTGCAGCTCCCCCGAAGCGATGAGGCGCGAAGAGACCTCGGCCGCTTCGGCGCGATGGCCGATCAGCGCGGGGACGTTCCATCGTTCGCGACCGGGAATGGCCGATCGGAGCGTGGCTTCAGGAACCGCCCCTTGTTCCGCCGCCACCATGGCGACGGTTACTTCGGCTCAGCCTTGCGGCCCCTGCCGCCGCCGGTCGAGCGCGCCTCGGCCCGGAGATCGTCGACTTCTTCTTTCGCCTCTTCCGCAAGGCGATTCAGGTAACCGCCGACTGCCATTCCGGCACGCACCGCTTCACGCGCCACAGGGCGCAGAATCGGCTTGATGAATGGCGCGGCCACGATGCCGCCAAGGAAATAGATTCCCTTCTTCCACATGGGCGATCCTCCCTACAGTTGTCTCTGCTGTTCGACGCAATCTAGCACATATCGGGAGCTGCACACATTGAGAATAATGGAACGATGTCCATTATGCCGGGCGGCCTGACGCGATGACTTTTCGGGCACGCCTGATCCACGCACTCGCCCTGGAGCGCAACGTCACCCTCGTCGCGGTGGTGATGCTCATCCAGACCCTCGGCGAGAACCTCTGGATCAGTTTCGTCCCGAAGTATCTCGAGCATCTGGCCGCGCCCGTTCTGGTGATCGGCCTGTACGGAACTCTCTACGATCTGCTCGACGGCATCTACCAGTATCCGGGCGGAAGAGTCAGCGATCGCATCGGCCGCACGCGTGCGCTGATGTTGTTCATCGCGCTCGCGGCACTCGGCTCCGCGATCTACGCGTTCGCACCATCGTGGCCGTGGATTCTCGGCGGACTGCTGTTCGTGATGGCGTGGCACGGCATGGCCAGTCCGTCGATGTTCGCCATCATCGGCGACGTCCTTCCGCGTGAGCAGCGAACCATGGCCTTCACCGTTCAGGCGCTGTTGCGCCGCACCCCGATGGCAATCGCGCCGATCATCGGCGGCTCGCTCATCGCCGCATACGGAATCACACGCGGTATGCGCAGCGGTCTGATCCTCGCGATCGTGCTCGCCGCGATCGCGATGTTCGTCCTGCGATACGTGCGCATTCCGACCGTTCCGCACGAGCGGCTGCAGGTCTCCGGCGTGTGGCGCACGTTTCCGCAGCCGCTGCGCACGCTGCTCCTGTCCGACATCATCGTGCGCACGTGCGAAGGGCTGGTGAACGTGTTCCTCGTCATCTACGCGACGACGGTGATCGGCATCTCCGCTCCGCAGTTCGGCGTGCTCATCGCCATTCACATGGTCACCGCGATGCTGATCTATCTGCCGGCTGCGAAACTCGCCGATCGCATCGGACGCAAGCCGCTCGTCACCGGTACGTTCCTCGCTTTCGCGCTCTTTCCGCTCGCGGTCGTCGCCTCGAACAGTTTCGCGATGCTGATCCTCGCGTACGTGATCGCCGGCCTGCGCGAGATCGGCGAGCCCGCCCGCAAAGCCCTGATCATGGACCTCGGCGACCCGCGCGTTCGCGGACGCACGATCGGTCTCTACTACCTCATCCGCAGCACCGCCGTCGCACCGGCAGCAGCCATCGGCGGATTGCTGTGGCGCATCTCGCCGGAGCTCCCGTTCTACCTCGCCGCCGCGATCGGGCTGGTCGGCACTGTGGTGTTCGTGGCGACGGTGAGGGAAGAGTACGCGGTCTAAAACACTGTCATCCCGAGCGTGAGACCGGCAGGGGACTGCCGTTGAAGAGGTGATGAACCGTATGCTGTGTTGAGCGGTGCCCGCAGACGAGGCCGTCGAAGCAGTGGTGCGCGGTAAGAGCCCGTTCCCGAGCGTGGTCCCGGAA
>DASYLL010000161.1:0-8623 GCA_036009605.1 Thermoanaerobaculia bacterium
GACCTCAAGCTGAGCGGCCGCCTCTCGCCGATCGAAGCGCTGGTGGTCGAAGCGACCGCGCCGGTGTTCAACCTCAAGATCGCCGAGCAGGAGTTCACCGCGCCGGAGCCGCTGCGCATC
The DNA here is from genome assembly GCA_036009605.1 of Thermoanaerobaculia bacterium. Lineage (GTDB taxonomy): Bacteria > Acidobacteriota > Thermoanaerobaculia > Gp7-AA8 > Gp7-AA8 > QHVT01. Next base: position 121 of record DASYLL010000161.1, read on the forward strand.
ACGCTGCGCAACGGCCGCATCGAATTCGATTCGTTCGCGCTGCGCCGCATCGACTCCGTCTTCGCCGTCACCGGCTTCGCGGAGATCACCGGCGACAAGCGTCTCGACGTCGACGTACGCGGTCGCGTGCAGGCCGCGCTGCTGCAACTGTTCGTCGACGACGTGCGCGCGGAAGGAAGCGCCGATGTCGCCATGTCCATCGGCGGAACGATGGCCGCACCGCGCGTCGTCGGCACCGCGGAGCTGCGCGATGCGAAGATCAAATTCGAAGGTCTGCAGCTCATCGATGAAATCAACGGCACGATCGTGTTCCGCGGCGATCGCATCGAGATCGAATCGGTGCGTGCAACCGTCGGCGGCGGCACCGTCGTCGTAGGCGGCGCCATCACGCTCGACGGTATGGCGCCGAAGAGCGTGCGCCTCACGCTGCAGGGCACCGACGTTTCGATCCGCTACTACGACGGCCTCACGGTCGAAGGCAACTTCAATCTGTTGCTCTCCGGCGACGCGGAGCGCGCGCTGCTGCAGGGCGACGTCGACGTCACACGCGCTCTCTACTTCAAAGACTTCGACATTCAACAGACACTGCTCAACGCGCTGCTCGCACGCACGCGCGTCACACCCGTCAGCGCCGCGACGTGGCAGGACCGCATCGGATTGCGCATCCATCTCTCCGCGCCCGACACGCTCGCGGTGCAGAACAACATCGCCGAGGTTACGGGCAGCGCGGAGCTCGACGTCACGGGCACGCTCGCGAACCCGGTCGTCATCGGCGAAGTCACTCTTGCCGAGGGCGGTACGGTGCGCATTCAGAACGTCGACTATCGCGTCACGCGCGGCACGATCGCGTTCCAGAATCCGTTCCGCATCGATCCGTTCTTCGACGTCACGATCGAAGGCACGGTCTCGGGATTCGGCTCGTCGGAAACAGAAGGCGGTCCGTATGAAGTCACGGTGAACGTGACCGGCACGCTCGATCGCATCACGCCGACGATCACCAGCGACCCGCCCGCCAGCGACATCACGCTCTTCTCCATCCTCGGCCTAGGCAGTCTCGGCAGCCAGACCGCCGGCCAGCCCGGCATGGGCCTGCTCAGCCAGTCGCTCATCTATCAGAGCATCGGGTCGCTGATCGGTTCGCGCGTGTTCCCCTTCGTCGATTCGTTCTCATACGATCCCGGCACGCTCGATACCGGTTCCGGCGCGGGACCGAAGGTCACGTTCGAGAAGCGCCTGTCGAACAAAGTACGTTTCCTTCTCGTCTACAACCTGGAAAATCAGCAGAGCCGCCAGGTCGTCGAGTGGCTCGTCAATCCGACGTGGACGCTGCAGCTCACGCGCGATGAAACGGACGAGTACCGCCTCGACGCGCGCTTCCGCCGCCGCTACGAAGCGCACTGGGAGTTCGGAAATCGCGAAGACGACTTCGCGACTGCTGCGTCCATGACGGAATCCGGAGCGACGGGCCCTCTGCCCGTCATCGCTCCCGCGCCTCCCATCACCGCCGTCAATCCCAAAGCAGCTGACGACACGCCGATCGCACAGATCAATTTCCGCGCGGACGCCGGCTTCGACACGAACGCCATCTCGCAGGAAGTCACGCTGAAGCCGGGACAGATCGTGACGATCCGCGAAGTGCAGTCGTCGATCAAGAACCTCTACGCCACCGGCAACTTCCGCGACATCCGCGTCGACGCAGCGCGCACCGCGAACGGCGTCGTGCTGACGTTCTCGCTCTACCTGCACTACCGCGTCGGCGACATCGTCATCGAAGGCCTCGAGCGCGCCGATCGCACGCGCGCACAACGCGCGCTCTCCGTGCGCGTCGGCGAGATCCTCTCACTGAATGACGTCGACGAAAGCGCAGCCGAGATCGAAGACGTGCTGCATCAGAACGGCTTCCTCGAAGCGACGGTCGATCCAGAAACAAACTTCGATCGCGCGCGAAACATCGCCGACGTCACGTTCCACGTCACCGCTGGTCCGAAGGCCACGATCGCCGACGTCATCCTCGAAGGCGACACCGCGCCATTCACGCGCGAGCAGCTCATCGACCGGATGAAGCGCCGCCCCGGCCGCTCGTTCAATCTGCTCGAAGCGCGCGAAGACGCGGATCGCATGAAGAGCTTCCTCGTGCGCCGCGATCACCGCGCCGCCGACATCGACTTTCTCGGCCACACGTACGACGAAGCCACGCACAGCGTGCAGCTGCGCTACCGCGTGAAAGTCGGACCGATCGTGCGCGTCGAAGTGACGGGCGTGCCGCGCAGCGCCGTGCGCCGCTGGCTGCCGTTCGGACGCAATCAGGAGTACAGCGAAGACGTGATCGATCGCTCCGCCGATGCGATCGTTGAAGGGCTGCAGCTGCGCGGTCACTATCTCGCCACCGTCGATTTCGAAACGGCGCAGGAGAACAACGTCCTCACCGTCACGTTCATCGTCGATCCGGGCAAGCAGTACCGCCTCACCGACGTGAACTTCATCGGCAACCAGCAGGTGCCGGACGACGAGCTGCACAAGATCGTCGCCACGACGCCGCGCGGTGGATTCCGCCGCGTTCTGCAATCGCTGTTGCGTCGTCCGAGCGGCGTCACGCGCGGACAGCTGGGCGACGATCGCGACGCCATCGAATCGTTCTACCGCCTGCGCGGTTTCTCGCTCGCGACGGTCGAACAGCCGAACGTCACGACGCGCGAAGACGGCACGCTGAGCGTGCAGTTCCCGATCATGGAAGGCACGCAAACACTACTCGCCGACGTGCGCGTCGAAGGTGCTCAACAGATCCCGCTCGACGACCTGCCCGAACGTCAGCTGAAGGCAGGTGAGCCACTCAATCCGCAGTTACTGCACGACGACGTCGTGACGCTGCAGACGTTTTACGCAAACCGCGGCTACGTCGAAGTGCAGGTCACGCCGAACGTGACTGAATCCGAGAAGATGCGCCCCACCGTCGTCTACTCGATCACCGAAGGTCCACAAGTGCGCGTCGACGAAGTGATCGTGCGCGGCAACACGTACACCGATCGCGACGTCGTGCTGCGCAAGTCGAATCTCGTCCCGGGACAGCCGTTCAGCTACACGGCCATGCTCGAAGCACAACGCGAGCTCTACCGCCTCGGCATCTTCCAGCGCGTCGACATCCAGCCGACGCAGACCGGCACCGGCGTCGGCGATCGCGACGTGGTGATCCAGGTCGAAGAAGGACGCAACCTGACGGTCACCGGATCCGTCGGTCTGCGTCTCGCACGCAACGGAGTAGGCGAGGGCGCGTCACTGCACGAGCGCATCGCCGTCGCCGCCGCGCATCGCAATCTCTTCGGCACTGGCCGTTACCTCGGACTCGAGATCGTCGCCGGTCGCGAAGAAAAGGAAGCGTTCCTCACCTATCGCGAGCCGTTCATCAGCCGCTGGAACGTGCCGCTGCAATTCCAGATCTTCCAGTCGGATGACAGCACATTCTCCGACACGCAGATCGTCCAGCGCGGTGTGTCGGTCGAAGCCAGCAAGGTCGTACTTTCGCGGACGCGATGGTCGCTGCGTTACGAGTACAAGATTTCCAAGTGCGAGAAAGGGGAATTGTGCGCGCGACTCTCCGAGGACATTCCCATCGAGTCGCTCGACCCGGCTCTCCGGAACATCCAGATCTCGAGCATCACCCCTACATTCTTCTGGGACACGCGAGATGACATTCTCGATCCGCATCGGGGATTCTTCACGAGCGCGTCCATCGAGTACGCCTTCCCGGTCTTCACCGCCGATGCGGGTTTCCTGAAAGAGTACGTTTCGGCCGCGCTCTATCTGCCGTTCACCGCACGGACGACCCTGGCGGTCTCCGCGCGCATGGGATTGATCCAGGCCTTCGCGCGCTTTCCGAAAGAGGAAGGCGGCGGCCTGCGACCCATTCCCCTCTCCGAGCGTTTCACTGCCGGCGGCGGAGCTTCACACCGCGCGTTTCCACTCGATTTGCTGGGCGATCTCTGCCGCGACGCAACTGATGAGCACAACGCGATTCCCGACTGCATCCCCACTTTGTTCGCGGAGTTCGACGATGTCACGCATGAACGGGTGAGTCCGATCCTGGCGCTCGGCGGAAAGTCGATGGCCCTGATGAACATCGAGTATCGCTTCCCGATCTTCGGCAACACCGTGGGCGGCGCCTTGTTCGCAGACATCGGCAATGTCTTCCCAGGCCAGACCATCGACTTCGACAACATGCGCTACGGAACAGGCCTCGGCCTGCGCTACCTCTCGCCGGTCGGGCCCATCCGCTTTGACGTCGCCGCGCCGTTCCAGCGGAAGTGGTACGAGGATCGGTTCCAGTACTTCTTCTCGCTCGGCTACGCGTTCTGAGCCGGCACGGCCGGCTGCGCTGGTTGCTGCGCCTTGCGGCACATCATCGCGGCGTCACGTGCCTGGCTTCGAGGCGGCGCAACGCGCCTGGCTTCTTCGCGGCGAAAGCTCGTCGTGAGTCTCAAAGTCTCAACCTACGCAAGTCGCATCGCCAGTTTCGGCAGCCGCGATCAAAAGCCATCTTCATCTCTCCGTGCAATTCCAGCAGATCGCGCAGCAGACGTTCGGCCCGAAAAGCACGAGGTTCAAAATCCTCGCCATGCTCGTGGAGTCGTGCGAGAATCCGACCCGACCTGCCTATGAAGACGTTCGCCGAGTTCTGGCCCTACTACGTCCGCGCGCACTCGAAACCGATGACGCGTGTCATGCACGCCATCGGCTCCATCCTCGCGCTCGTCTCCGTCGGCCTCGGCATCACGGTCAATCCCTGGTTCTTCCTCGGCGCGCCCGTCATCGGCTACGCCTTCGCATGGACCAGCCACTTCTTCATCGAGCACAACAAGCCCGCCACGTTCGGCCACCCGTTCTGGTCGCTCGCCGCGGACTACGTGATGCTCTGGAAGACTCTGACCGGCACGATGGGTCGCGAGATCGTGAAGCACGTGACGGCGTAGCCGGCACTCCCGGACCGAACCGCTGGAAACGTTCCGACAGGGCAGCCGTACGTGCACCGGCGCAGCCACCAGCGCTGCCGGTCGTGCCGGCCGCGATATCATCCCTCCCATGGGATTGCTCGAAGGGAAGACCGGTATCGTTTTCGGCGTCGCGAACAAGCGCTCGATCGCATGGGCGATCGCACAGTCGCTCTCGCGCGAAGGGATGCGCCTCGCGTTCACGTATCAGGGTGAGCGGCTGAAGGAAAGCGTCGGAGCGCTGACGCAGACGATCCCCGGATCGCTGCTCCTGCCGTGCGACGTGACGAATGACGCCGAGATCGATGCGGTCTATGCAACGGTCGATCAGGAGTTCGGTCGACTCGACGCGCTGCTGCATTCGGTTGCCTACGCACCGAAAGACGATCTCGAGAACGACTTCGTGAAGACCTCGCGCGACGGATTCAAGCTCGCGCACGACATCTCCGCCTACTCACTCGTCGCGCTCACGCGCGCCGCGATGCCGCTGTTCGAGAGATCCGGCGGCGGATCGGTCCTCGCACTCACGTACTACGGCGCGGAAAAAGCGGTCGAAGGCTACAACCTCATGGGCGTCGCGAAAGCATCGCTCGAAGCGAGCGTCCGCTACCTCGCCGCGAATCTCGGACCGCAGAACATCCGCGTCAACGCGATCTCCGCGGGTCCCGTCAACACGCTCGCCGCGCGCGGGATCAAAGGCTTCACCGGTATGCTCAAACACGCCGCGGAGCGTTCGCCGCTGCGGCGTAACGTCGAGCTCGAAGAGATCGGCAACGCCGGCCTGTTCCTGCTGTCGGGGATGTCTTCCGCAATCACGGGCGAGGTGATGTTCGTCGACTGCGGGTACAACATCGTGGGGCTGTGAGGGTCTTAGAGTCGTAGAGGCTTAAAGTCTTAGAGGAAAACACGCGCCGCCACAACCCTCTAAGACTCTACGACGCTAAGCCCCTAAGACTCTCCCCGGGCTCAAGCGAACGGCGCCAACCGCTCCCTCATCTTCTTCATCCCCAGCTGCATCCGCGTTTTGATCGTCCCCAGCGGCTGGCTGAGGCGCGTCGCGATCTCCGATTGCGAAAGCCCTTCGAAGTACGCGAGCTCGAGTGCGATGCGTTGCGGCTCCGGGTTCCGCGAGTGCGCCGCGCACGGCCTGACGCTCTTCTGCATGGATCGCGTCATCGGCACCGGTCGCGTTCTCGACGAACGATGAAAAGATCGAGATCTCGCGTCCTGCTTCGTCCTCGCGATCCATGCGCGTGCGGCGCGAACGGAGACGATCGATGCCGCGGCTGCGCGCGATCGAGATCAGCCACGCCACTTCGCTGCCGCGCACCACGTCGAACATCGATGCGCTCGTCCACACCTTGACGAACGTTTCCTGCAGCACTTCCTGTGCGTCGTCGGCGTTTGCGAGAATGCGCAAAAGGAGCCCGTAGACCGTCGAGGAGTAGCGGTCATACAGCTCCTCGAATGCGGAGACATTTCCCTGCGCGACTGCGGGAAGCAGTGCTGCTGAAGAGGCGCTGGAGCTCATCGACCTTCGGCGATTCGTAAGTTTACGACGATGTCCGCGCCTCGGATTTACTTCGTCGTTTTCGGTGCGGTCGCTTCCGGAAAGTCCATGTCGGTCTTGATGCCGGCGCGCTTCCCCTTGCGCACGCCCGGAAAGCCGCTGGCGCGGCCGGCAGTCTCGCCGTTTTTGTCGTGTCCGACCGAGCCGCCGTCCCAGAATCCCTGGTCTTTCACGTGCTCGCGTGGTGTTCCTGCCATGGTGGCCTCCTCGTAGTTAAGTTTCTGATTTCGCGTGACTTGGCACTTCGTTGGCAATTGAGATCACTGTCAAAGGAGACCCTGAATGGTTGACAACGTGAACCCAACGACCCAGTTCCATCCCTACCAGCCCGAGAGATCGATTCCTGTTGCCGAGCGCCCGAAGCGCGGCGGCCTGGCCGGCATTCTCGGCGATTCGTTCAAGAGCGTCGATCTTTCCAAAGCGCGGACCTATGCACGCAACAACAGCGGCATGGTTCTCGGCGGACTGGCAGCCCTCGTCATCGGCGCCGGTCTCATGCGCAAGCGCCGCTGATTTGTCGGAGTGCGGCGGCTGCGGTCGCCGTACTCTTCATTGCGAGTGCTCGGTGCCGTAGATCTCCACGACCCCCGTCATCGCCCGTCCCCTCACCCTCACCGTCGCCTTTTGCGATACCACGCCCGTCGCTTCGCCGGTTCCCGTGATCTCGAAATCGCCTGTGCCATCGTTCCTCTTCAATTCGCCTGTCGTGATGCCTTGAGAGTCGGTGATCGGCGAAAGTTTGTTGTAAGTGGAGGTCATGATGTTCGCCGCCGCGAGCTCGGCACCATTCTCCGCCAGCGTCGCCGCCACGACCCGAGCGCGGAAACGACGTGCTTCCGCGAGATCGCGCGTCGCATCGATCATCATCAATTGGATCAGTCCGAAGTAGAGCACCGCGATGATCAGAGCCACCGCGAGCGCGAAGCCGCGCTCACTTGTGCGCGCGCGGTTGCAGGATCTGATCGATGGCGATCTTTCCATTGCTGTCCTTTGCGATGAGACGCACTCCATAGACGCGACCCGGGAACTTCGCCGCCTTGATCTCGACTCCACTCGTGAACTCCGGCGGCAGTCCGCGTGCGACCCATACCGACGGTACACCAACGTTGTACGCGATGCGCTTCACGACTGTTGGCTCCGTGAAATCCCAGACGATCTTCTGCAGCCCCGTCGGCAGAAGCGTTTCGAGGATCAGTATCTTCTCTCCATTCTTGTAGCCGTCGTGTTCGTCGAGATAGATCTGTTCGTTGGGCGGCACGTGGACGTCGAGCACATCGCGGCGAAGACGCGCGAGCACCGACACCACCTGCGGGTTCTTCATGAAGTTGATCGGCAGCCGCTTCTCCCAGTTGCGCATCTCCGCGGTGAGGGTGAAGACGATTGCCAGAAAGATCCCGAAGACGGCCAGCGAAACCGCCACTTCGAGCAGCGAGAAACCACGCTCGCGGCGACGCTTCACCAAAGGTTGCCTCCGCCGGTTTGGACGCGCGCGATGCCGAGGCGTGCTACGCGCTCGCTGTTGTGCCAGCGGATCGTCAACGTCACGTTCTTCACGCCCGGTTTCACGTCCTGCACGCTCACCACGGTCTCGAAATCCTTCAGCGGCTGGATCAACTCCGGGTCGCTCTTGAACTTGGGAGGCTCCGTGTCGAGCGCTCCGAAATCGACGCGCCGCCAGTACTCCGACTCGTTCGCCAGCATCTGATAGGCGAGGATGAGCTCGCTGGCCTGCTGCAGCTTCTTGTTGCGCTGCAGAAACGCATACAGCGACACCGTGATCACGAACGTCACGATGAGGAACGCGGCCAGAACCTCGACCAGTGTGAAGCCGCGTTCGTCGCGCATGGTCCGGACATTGTAGGCTTTGGTATTCTCCGCGACCGAATGCCTCGCCCGATGAAGTTGCGGTTCGCGCCATCGCCCACCGGTTTCCTGCACGTCGGAGGCGCGC
>DASYLL010000162.1:0-3960 GCA_036009605.1 Thermoanaerobaculia bacterium
CAAGGGTTTGCTGAACTCACTGCACGGTCAGGCGTGCATCCGTGCATGGCGCGATCCGAACCTAATGGCCGTTCAGATTCCCGGCTCAGTCGACGACCTTCCTCAAGACAAGAAAGCAATCGTCACCAACCGCAACGCCGACTATCGACGGACGCCGTCGCGCGACCCGGATCTGGCGGTGGCGGTCGTGAATGCCGACGATGTCATCGGACCCGATTCCCTCGACGAACTCACTGCCACCAGCTACATCAAGATGTCGGAGATTTCCGTCGAGGGACTGCGCCAGGCCTTTCTCGATCCCGGTTCTCGCATTCGTCTCGGGAAAGACCAGCCTGCCGAAGCCGAGCACTCAGAGATCTTGGCCGTCGCGTGGCAGGGGGGGTTCCTCGATAACGTCGCCATTCGCCTGAACGAAAACCTCAACGTACTGGTGGGTGGCCGCGGCACTGGAAAATCGACCATCGTCGAGAGCATCCGCTACGCTCTCGGAGTCGCTCCCCGCGCCGAGGAAGCACGACGCGCCCACGAATCGATCATCAAGAACGTCGTGAAGGCGGGAACCAAGATCTCGTTACTGATCCGGTCCCGGAAACCAGCTACCGTCGAATACGTCGTCGAACGAACCGTACCTAACCCGCCGATCGTTCGCGATTCCACGGGCAACGTCCTGCCGCTTTCGCCCAGTGACATCTTTCCTGCCGTCGAGGTTTACGGCCAGCATGAGATATCGGAGATCGCCAATAGCGCCGAACGGCGTACGCTGCTTCTGTCACGGTTCATCGCCCGCGATCCTAGCAGCGACCATCGAAAGGGGGAGCTGAAGCGCGCTCTCAATAAGTCCAGAAGCGAGATTCAGGCTATTGCGGGAGAGAAGGAACGAGCATCCGAACGACTCTCCCTCCTGCCGAGGATCGAGGAAACGCTGAAAGCGTATCAGTCGGCTGGGCTTGAGCAGAAGCTCGAGTTGCAGACACTGTTGATCAGAGAGGAGCGCGTATTCACGTTGATTCCGGAGCGTTTGCAGGGGATTCGCGAAGCGGTCGATCAACTCACGCGCGAGTTGCCATTAGATACCGCATTCGTTGGGGAGCGCGCACTCAGCGGGCTTCCCAACCATGACATCCTTTCCGAATTGCAGGGAGTGTTCGACGACGTGAGTCGCCGCGTCGAATTAGCAGCCACCGAAGTCCGGAGTGCTTTGGCAGAAGCCGAGATGCGCGTGGCCGACTCCCGGCTGCTTTGGACCGAGCGCAGGAAAGCGGTCGAAGAAGAATACCAACGCGTGCTGCGAGAGCTGCAGAAGGGCAAGGTCAACGCCGAGGAGTTCATGCAGTTGCGGAGACAGATCGAGGAACTTCGCCCCCTTCGCGACCGGATGGAGTTGCTCGATCGAAGCGCGCGCGAACAGGGTACTCGACGGCGAAACTTGCTCGCCGAATGGGAAGACGTCTTGCGAACGGAATTTCAGCTACTCGAGAAAGCGGCGAAGAAGGTCAGCCGTCAACTGCGAGGACGCGTGCGGGTAAGAGTGATCAGTGCGGGCAACCGCAAACCGCTCGAAGATTTTCTTCGCGACAACGTCGGAGGGAGAGTGGCAGATGCGATTACTGCATTGAACACGATGGCTACCCTCTCGCTGCGCGAAATTGCCGAAGACTGCAGAACCGGCAAGGACACATTGATAGCCAAATATCACATTCCTCCGGCGCAGGCCGAGAGGATCTGTCAGATGCCGGAAGATGCCAAAATGCAGCTAGAAGAGCTTGAGCTTCCGGCGACAACCCGCATCGAATTGAATGTCGCCGCCGACGGCCAGCCGGAGGAGTGGAAAGCCCTCGACGATCTTTCCACCGGTCAGAAGGCGACGGCCATCCTTCTCCTTCTTCTCCTCGAATCGGACGCCCCGTTGATGGTCGATCAGCCCGAGGATGATCTTGACAATCGCTTTATCAGCGAGGGAATCGTGCCGAAAATGCGTGAGGAAAAGCTGCGGCGCCAATTCATTTTCGCGACGCACAATGCGAACATTCCGGTCCTGGGCGACGCAGAACTCATTTTGGGTTTGCGCGCTCGCGAGGATCACGGCGACATTCCGCCAGAGAACGTCGGTTCCATCGATTCTCGATCGGTCCAGAAACTGGTCGAAGAAACGCTGGAAGGTGGACGGGAGGCGTTTGAGGTCCGACGCCTGAAGTACGGTTTCTGATCATGCTGCTGACGGAACTGCAAGAGGTCATCCGCAATGGCGAAAACTCGGGTGTCGAGTTCAAACGGGCAGATGTCGAGGCGCGCAAGGTTGCGAAGGAGATCGCTGCGCTCGCAAATCTTGAAGGCGGCCACGTGCTGCTCGGCGTGGATGACGACGGAAACGTGACAGGCCTCTCGCGAAGCGTTTCTGAAACTGAAGAGTGGGTGATGAACCTCTGCCGCGACTCGGTGATCCCCCCGATGATTCCGTTCTGGGAGTCGGTGGTTTGGGATAGCGTCGCCGGCACGCGGGTGGGCGTGATCACGATTCCCGAAAATGCGCCCGACAAACCATACAAAGCACGTCAGGGCGGCCATGCCATCACGATGATCCGCGTCGGCACGACGTCACGCGAAGCGACGCGGGAAGAAGAGGCGCGTCTCTACCAAGCCTCCGGAATGTTTCGGTACGAGTTGCGACAGGTGCCCGGAACGTCGCTGGCAGATCTCGATATAGGCAGGATCCGTCAGTATTTCATCACGATTCGCCAACAGGACGCTCCACAGATGGAAGCGCGAGCGGAGTGGGAAGACCTGCTGGTGAATGTCGAGTTGATGGCGCGCCACGATGGCCGAGCGATTCCGACCGTTGCTGGGATGATTCTGTTCGGCAGTTCCGCGCGGAAGTTTCTTCCTCAGAGCGGCATCCGCGCCGTGGCCTACCAGGGAACGGATAAGAGCTATGCTGCCGCGGAGGACACGCTGATCACCGGGCCGCTGCTTCCACTGCTGCGGGACGGAGAGATCGAGAGTTCCGGTGTCATCGATGGCTGTCTTGAGTTCGCCCGGCGCCATCTGCGCGTGCAGTCTCGCATCGACGATAGTGGCCGACGCGAGGACACATGGTCGATCCCGCTGGACGTCCTTCGCGAAGCGGTCGTCAACGCCGTGGCTCACCGTGACTATTCGCTAACCGGGATGGACATCGAGGTGAACGTCTACTCTGACTCGGTCGAGGTGATCTCACCCGGCCGACTTCCGAACGGGATCTCCGTACCGTCGATGATCGTAGGTTGCCGGGCCTCACGGAACGAGATCATCAAAGAGACGCTGCGCGACTATCGCTTTGTCGATGCCCGCGGTCTCGGCGTGCCCCGCAAGCTGGTGGCCGGAATGCGGCAGTTTAACGACTCGCAACCAGACTTGGCGGAAGAGGAGCAGCGATTTGTGGTGCGTTTGCTCCGCACCTCCTAGGACGAGCCGAAGGTCGGGGGCCAGACCTTCGGCTGGACGAAATCACTCGCTGCCTATCCCTGCGGCCTCCACGTTGTCCACAAAGGTGAGTTGTGGCGCAGTGCCAGGCCAACGAAAGGCTTCGTCAAACCCAGGCACGGTCGTTCGTCGAGCGGGCGCTTCCAGCAATGCAAGTTCCAGCAAATGCCGACTAAGGAATGCATCGGTGCTCATCCGCGCCCGATGGGCCGCGGAACGAAAGCGCCGCGATCTGGTACCGCGGGAGCCGGATGTGCAACTCGCTGAGACGGACCAGAGGAGGAAGAACGGACGCGTCGTTCCCCAACGCGATCTCGATCAGCTCGTACGACCACTCCGTCACCCCAAGGATCGCTACGTCATAGTGTTCATGCGGGTTTGAGGTCTTGGTGGGGCTTTGTCATCTGGGTGGACCGGCGTGGGCGCCGATGAAGTGGAGACGAGACGGATAGCAGCCTGGCGCGCGAAGGCGCGCCAAACACTTCTAGCCCCGGGCTCTGC
>DASYLL010000163.1:0-13218 GCA_036009605.1 Thermoanaerobaculia bacterium
CACGCCTTCAACCCAACCACCGGTGCCTTTCTCGGCACGATTCAGGATCCGGGAGGGGACCCAGTCGCGATCGACCAACTGTGGGCCTTGCAGGTCGGCAACGGCGGCAACGGCGGAGACATCAACGCGCTGTACTTCACCGCAGGCATCGGCCGCGAAGCGCACGGCCTCCTCGGCGTGCTGCGTCCGACGACCGCGCAGGTCACGACGCTGATCCGCTTCTCATCCGACGAATACCCTGTATTCGAAGCGCAGGGGAGCGTCGAAGTCACCGTCATCCGCGAAGGCGACACCAGCGGCAGCGCAACGGTCAATTACTCGGCGGTGACCAGCGCCGGAATCGGCTTCGCCGATGCATCGGACTTCACGCTCGCGCCGAACACGCTCACGTTCGCGCCCGGGGAGATCGCCAGGACGTTCACCCTGACGGCGACGAACGACGTCACGGTCGAGGGTGACGAGACACTGCAGCTCGTGTTGAGCAATCCGACGGGCGCCGAGGTCGCAAGTTCCACGGCAACGGTGACGATCATCGAGCCCGCCGCTGTTCCGGCAATCGCGCCGGGATCGGCATACATCCAGACGAACCTGGCCTCCGACATCACCGGCCTCGCGCAGCTGCTCGATCCGCAACTCGTCAATCCCTGGGGCATCGCGGTCCGCGGCACCAGCCCGTTCTGGACGGCCAACAACGGGACCAGCACCTCATCGGTGCTGCAGGTCGTCCCGGCCACCGATGCCACCACGCTCAACCCATCGCTGCCCCACGTGAACATCCCCGGTGGACTGCCGACCGGTGTCGTCGGCAACGCAACCTCCGACTTCCAGATCGGAGGCCCGCCTGCCGCAGCGTCCTTCCTCTTCGCTTCGATCACAGGCAACATCACCGCCTGGAACTCGGCCAGCGGCACGACCGCGCAGAACGCGGTCTCGCTGCCGGGCCACGTCTGGACCGGCCTCACGCTCGCGAACAACGGTGTCGGCAATTTTCTGTACGCGGCTGATTTCGCGAATGGAACGATCGATGTCTTCAACGCCTCGTTCGCGCTGCAACCCGGCGCGTCATTCCCATTTGCCGACCCAACCATTCCCACGACGGCAGGCAACACGTACCACCCGTTCAACATCCAGAGCATCGGCGGCTCGCTGTACGTCACGTACGCGAAGGTCGGTGTCGATGGCCGCGCGGAAAATGGCGTGGGCAACGGTTTTGTCCGGAGGTTCAACGCCAACGGTGTGCGCGATCTGACGTTCGGGATCAACAACAGCGCACTCGATGCGCCGTGGGGCATCGCCATCGCGCCGGCATCGTTCGGCATCTTCGGCAGTGCGCTGATGGTCGGCAACTTCTCCGACCAGGGCCGCATCCACGCCTTCAACCCAACCACCGGTGCCTTTCTCGGCACGATTCAGGATCCGGGAGGGGACCCAGTCGCGATCGACCAACTGTGGGCCCTGCAGGTCGGCAACGGCGGCAACGGCGGAGACATCAACGCGCTGTACTTCACCGCAGGCATCGGCCGCGAAGCGCACGGCCTCTTCGGCGTGCTGCGGCCGACGACCGCGCAGGCCACGACGCTGATCCGCTTCCTGACCGATAGCGTCGTCGCGGCGGAAACGGAGGGAAGCATCGTAGTCACCGTCATCCGCGAAGGCGACACCACCGGTAGCGCAACGGTCAATTACTCAGCAGTGACCAGCGCCGGAACCGGCTTCGCCGATGCAGCCGACTTCACGCTCACGCCGAGCACGCTCACGTTCGCGCCTGGCGAAACCTTCAGGACATTCAGCGTCGGCATCACGAACGATGCGCTGGCCGAAGGCAACGAGACGTTGCAGCTCGTGCTCTCCAATCCGACCGGTGCGCTGCTCGGCACCTCCGTCGAAACGTTGACGATCATCGACAACGGGACCGGCGTTGCCAACCTGTCGATCACGAAGACGGCCCCGGCGAATGTGCAGCCGGGCGCGACGTTCGATTACACGATCACCGTCACGAATGACGGTCCCGATGCGGCGACGAACGTCGTCGTAACGGACGACCTGCCCCCCGAGGTGGACTTCGTCTCGGCCACGCCGTCGCAGGGAAGCTGCGTGGGAACCACGACGATCACCTGTACGCTGGGCACGCTCAACAGCGGTGCAAGCGCGACGATCACGATCACTGTCAATGCGCCGGCATCCACCGGCTCCGTGTCGAATACGGCAACCGTGACCTCGGATCAATCCGACCCCGACACGACGAACAACACGTCCACGGCTGCGCTGCAAGCCGGTGCGGCGATTCCGACGCTGTCGGAGACCATGTTGATGCTGGTGGCGCTGCTCCTCGCAGCGATCGGCGCGATGCGGTTGACGGGTAACTGATTTCGATTGCCGGTTGCTGGCTTCCGCCAGCGACCGGCATCGAGCTCCCGCCCTTCATCGACCATGGCAAGCGAGCGTCAGTCGGGAAGGGCCGCGTCCTGAAGCGCGGAGAGAACCGGCAGAACATGCTCGTGGTAGCGGATAACCTCGTGATAGCGGCCCTCGCCGACGCGTTTCTCGCCGAACTCTTCGTAGTGCGGCCGCGTGACGGTGAACTCGTTCATTCTCACGCGCAATGAACTGGGCGACAGCCGCTCGGAGGAAAAGACGGACACACCAAAGCGCGCCAGCGCCGCCTCGACCTCGTCGCGCATTTCCGGATACTCGCGTGCTGCCGCGAGCTTTCGATCCAAAGCCTCCGGATCGAGATCGATCACCAACGCGCCCGCGTCCGCGTCCTCCGCCCTGAGTCCATCGTGAAGCGGGAACTCATAGTTGCGCACGACTCGGCCGCGGCGGGTGGCGATCCGCGCGACGGCCGCATCGATCAGCGCACGACAGACGTCGTGAACGGGATTGAAGCCCTCCATCGCGTCTCCGGCCACGCAGGTGACATCGGCGGCAGCGAGGCTTTCGGTCAGCTCCTCCAGCAGCGCAAGGAAAACGTCCACGCGCTTGTCCAGGAGAAGCCGGTACATCTCTTTGTCGGAGAACCGTCCGTGAATCGGGCCGGGCACCGCACCGATCTGCCGCAGAAGACGATCGGTTGATTCGATGCGTGAGCTTCCGGCACCGCCCGATCCTTCAGTAAGACAGAAGTAGAGCGGCCGATGAAGCTCCATCCAGCGGTAAACGACGAGCTCATGCCCGGGGTGGGCAACGATCACCGCCACCCTTTCGCGATCTTCCATGTCCGGCGCGAATGTTACGCTACCGTTGATGATCGCTCCCCCCGAAGCACGGCGTGTACTGATTGCCACGATCGGTTTGCTGGGCCGAGGCGGGACCGACACCTACACCCGCGACCTGGCGCTCGCGCTCCTCCGCCGCGGATGGCTTCCGATCATTTACACGACCATCGCCGGCGAGTTCGCGGAAGAGCTTCGCGCGGCGACCGTGCCGATCGTCAACAGCATCGAAGCGGTGGGAGCGCCACCGGATGTCATTCACGGACATCATCACATCGAGACGCTCGCGGCGATGGCGCGCTTCCCCGGCGTTCCGACGCTCTTCATGTGCCACGACGCGATCACCTGGCACTCCGTTCCGCCGCAGTCGTCGCGGATCGGTGCGTATGTGGCGGTCGACCGCAATTGCCGCGATCGAATGATCTTCGAGCACGGGATCGCCGAGGAATCGATCCAGGTCATGGGCAACGCAGTCGACCTGCGGCGATTCACCCCGAGGCCGCCGCTCCCGACCCGGCCGACGCGCGCCCTGGTTCTCAGCAACACCGTGACTGCGAACGATTGGGGAGCGACGCTGCGCTCCGCGTGCCGGCAGCGCGGCATCACGCTCGATCTGGCCGGCGCCGCCGCCGACGCCTTCGTCAATCATCCGGAAGAACTGCTTGCGCGGTACGATCTCGTCTTCGGCAAGGGACGCTGCGCGCTGGAAGGGATGGCGTCCGGCGCCGCGGTCATCGTCTGCGACGAGCGCGGCCTGTCGGGGATGGTGACCAGCGGCGACTTGCCGGCCGCACGGCATCTCAATTTCGGTTTGCGCACGCTGCAGCAGCCGATGACCGTTGAGAACATTCTGCACGAAATCGATCGCTATGATGCCGTGGACGCCGCGCGTGTTTCCGCTCGGATTCGGGCATCCGCGGACATCGACCTCCTCGCGGGCGAGCTCATCGAGCTCTACGAGGAACTGATCGCCGCAAAGACCTCCTTGCCGGCGGAAGAGGAGATGCGCTCCATGGCCGGCTCACTCGAGCGTCTTCTGCCGCTACTCTACGGGCGTCCCACCCCACCGACCCTCGCCGGACGACTCCAGCGGCGCCTCACCAATTCCAGGATGCTCGCCTATCCCGCGAGACTTCTGTATCAATTGAAGCGCCGGCTTGGAGTCTGAGGGCAAAACACAAACGCCCGGCTTTTGCCAGGCGCTGAGATCGATGGAAAAGTGGAGCCGTTGAGCGGATTTGAACCGCTGACCTGCTGATTACGAATCAGCTGCTCTGCCAACTGAGCTACAACGGCCTGATGCGCGCGGGGTAACGGCGCGGGGGCGGATTTTATTCACCGGGGCCGAGGAATGTCGAGGCTTTTCTCCCCGCGGTCGAAACCTGCCGTAGGATGCGCGCCGGTTGAGTCGCCGCGAGAAGCTGACCCTGGCTGGATTCGCAACGCTCGCGCTCGTGTTGCGCGCGCTGGCGTTGTTCCGTTACCGCTTCGACGCGGACGAGCAGCATCACCTCCACGTCGCCTGGGGCTGGACGGACGGGATGGTGCAGTACCGCGACTACTTCGACAACCACGCTCCCCTCTTCCACCTTCTGATGGCCCCGATCCTCGGCGGATTCACGGCGATCTTCGGGGAACGGGCGGACATCCTGCTGTGGATGCGGCTGCCGATGCTCGTGCCATTCGCCGTCGTTCTTTGGGCGACGTGGGTGATCGGAAAGAAGTTGTACGACGAGCGGATCGCGGCTGGCGCGATGATCCTGCTGGCGCTCTTTCCGCCGTTCTTCTTGAAATCGCTCGAGGTTCGCACCGATAACCTCTGGACCGCGCTCTGGATGCTCGCGCTCGTCGTATTGCTGAACGAGCGCTGGAGCCCGCCACGGCGCATGTTCCTCCTCGGCCTGATCCTCGGATGCGCGTTTGCGGTGTCGCTGAAGACGTCGCTGCTCGTGATCACGATCATGGTCTCTGCGCTGATCGTGCGGTTCTTCAAAAAAGAGCGCGGTGCGGGGAGACTTCAGTATGCGATCGCAGGCTTCGTGATCGTCCCCGCGATCCTCATCCTCTACTTCGTGTCCGCAGGTGCGTGGGACCAGCTCGTCTATTGCACGCTCACCTTCAACGGCAACGTCGCCCTCACCCGCAAACACCTATGGGTCGGTCGCGCGATCTTCCCGTTCGCATTCGCAGGCCTCCTCTGGCTCGCATGGCGCTTCCGCGCGACCGAAAACACGTGGCGCTATTTCTTCGCCGTCGCGATGGGCGTGTTCACCGTGACGCTCATCGGCTTCTGGATCCTGATCTCGCCACGCGACTTCCTCCCGCTGATGCCGATCGGCGCGATCTTCGTCGCCGCGATGGCCGCACGCGCGCGCAATCCGCTACGCACGTTTGCTGCGATCGCAGCAGTTCTCATCGCCTCGATCTGGTACTACGGCGATCGCTTCGAGAACAATACCGACTGGCACACCACGATGATGGATCAGGCGCTGCGCCTCAGCCATCCGGGCGAGATGGTCATGGATCTCAAGGGTGAGTTGATCTACCGGCACCGTCCCTTCTATTACGCGTTCGAATCGATCACGCGCGCGCAGATCGCGCATGGGCTCATCCGCGACACGATGCCCGAGGATGTCGTTCGAACACGTACGTATGTCGCGCAGGCCGACGGTCCGATGTGGCCTCCGCGCGGACGAGCGTTTCTCAGCGAAAACTTCGTCAACCTGGGGCGTCTGCGCGCGGCCGGACAGTGGATCGCAGAAGACGGCTCATTCACGATCGCAGTGCCTGGCGAATACGTCATCCTCAATGAAAACGGGGAAGCGACGGGCGTGCTGGATTTAACGCCATATCGCGGCGCGCGAGCGCTCGAATCAGGCCGGCATCGCTTTATCAATGCAGGCAAAAAACAAGTGGTCGCGTTGTGGGCGCCGGCCTTCCGTCGCGGCCATTCACCGTTCCATCTTCGTGACCTCGACTTCTGACGCGATTCGCATTACAAGCGTTACCATACCGGCCAGGTACGTCCGCGCCTTACACCTATTCAGAAGTCGAGGAGATGGAATGCGATATGTCCGCCCATTGGTGCTTTTGCTCATTATATGTAGTCTCTCGTCCACACTCTTCGCGCAGTCTCTGACGCAAGGCGGCAACATCCGCGGCAGCGTCACCGGCAGCGACGGCACTTCGCTTCCGGGCGTGACCGTGACGGTCACCGGCGACAGCGGCCGCCAGACCTTCGTCACCAGCTCCGACGGCGAGTACCGTTTTCTCGGCCTCGATCCCGGCAGCTACACGATCAGCGCCGAGCTCTCCGGCTTCGCCGTGAGCACGCGCAAAGCGGATGTCCTCATCGGACGCAACACGGAGCTGAACATTCAACTCTCCGCGGCGGCATCCGAGGCCATCACGGTCAGCGCCGCCACACCGGTCATCGACACGCGCGAGACCGCGACCGGTCAGACCATTGAAGAAATCGAACTGATGAACGTCCCGACCGCACGCGACCCCTGGGTCATCCTGCAGTCGGTCCCGGGCGTGCTCGTCGACCGCGTCAACGTCGGCGGCAACGAGAGCGGCCAGCAGTCGTACTTCGTCGGCAAGGGCGTCGAGCGCCATCAGACGGAGTGGAACGTCGACGGCGTCGCAGTGACCGACATGGCCACGACCGGCACCTCCACCTTCTATTACGACTTCGATTCCTTCGAGCAGATCGAAGTCTCGACGGGCAGCTCCGATCCGAGCGTACGCACGCCCGGCGTGCACCTGAACATGGTCACGAAGCGCGGCACGAACGAGCTCAAAGGCTCGGCCCGTTTCTTCACCACCGACCAGAACTGGCAGGCCAAAGCAACGATCCCCGAGGAAGCCGAAGGCTATCTGACGGAAGGCGCGAACTCGATCAACCACATCGATGACTACGGCATCGAATTCGGTGGACCGGTCATCGCCGACAAGCTCTGGATGTGGGGCGCGTGGTCGAACAACGGCATCGAGAACTTCAGCACCGGTCAGGGCGCAATCGCCCAGAAGACGAAGCTGAACAACTACAACGGCAAGATCAACTATCAGCCGCTGAACAACAACAACGCCGAAGTGTTCTACATGTTCAGCGACAAGCGTGTGAAAGGACGCGGCCTCGGACCGAGCCGTTCCACCTTCGACGTCGCGGACAATCAGAGCGGCCCCGGCGATCTGATCAAGTTCGAAGACATGCACTCGTTCTCGCAGAGCTTCTATCTGACTGCGAGCTACTCGCAGATCGAGAGCGGCTACAAGCTCGCTCCGGGCGGCGGACGCACCGCAGACGCGTACTGGATCGACGGCGAAGGCTGGCAGCGCACGTATCGCTATTTCGAACAGATCGTGCCGCAGAAGAACACGCGCCTCGACGGCTCCGCGTTCGTCAACACCGGCGACCTCAGCCACGAGCTGAAGTTCGGATTCGGCTACCGCGACACGCCGGTCGAATCGCTCACCGCCTGGCCGGGCAACGGCAACTTCGCCAACTTCTATGATGGCTACGCGCTGGCCGCGCTGACGCGTCCCGCGATCCCGCACTTCGGCTCGCGCTACGTCGACTTTTACGTCGGCGACACCATCACCTTCGACAACCTCACGATCACCGGCGGCTTCCGCTACGACATCCAGCGCGCGCGCAACTTCGGCAGCTCGGTGCCGGCCAACCCGGTCGTCCCCGACCTGCTGCCGGCTGTCGACTACGCCGGCGATACCCGCACCCTGGAATGGAAGGGCTTCTCCCCTCGCATCGGCGCGACACTCGCTCTCGGTGAAGACAAGAAGACCGTGATCCGGGGAAGTTACAACCGATACATGGACCAATTAGGGTCCAGTGACGTCGGGGCAAGTAATCCCTTCTATCGAGTGCAGCAGCTCTATTACTACTGGGAAGATCTGAACGGCGACAAGACCATCCAGCGCGACGAAATCGACTTCGATTCGGGGCTCTACTCGTTCGCGAACATCGATCCGGACAATCCCGGTTCCGCAATTTCTCCGGGACGCGTCGACTACGACATGGATCCGACGCGCACCGATGAGATCGTCCTCGGCATCGACCGCGAGATCATGCCGAACTTCGCCATCGGCATGGCGTACTCGTATCGCAAGCGCACGAACTTCATCTGGGACGCCTACGAGAAGACCCAGGGCGCGGGCGACTTCTACACGGCCTCCGACTACGTTCTCCTCGGCACGCCCGTCACCGGCACGCTGCCGGACGGCACGCCGTACTCGGTCGCGAACTATCGCCTCAATCCCGCTCTCGACGCGCCGGTCTTCTTCGTCACGACGAACCGGCCCGACTACAACCAGATCTATCACGGCCTCGAGCTGACGGCGACGAAGCGCTTCAGTAACCGCTGGATGATGCGCGGCAACGTGACCTTCTCCGACTGGAAGCAGAACGTGGGATCGGAAGGCTTCGTCGATCCGACCGCGATCGTCGAAGGCGACAGCTGCTCGTCGTGCGACGGTGACGTCGTCGCCTCGGGCGGCGGTGTCGGCGGCTACATCAACTCGCGCTGGTCGTACTCGCTGAACAGCGTTTACGAAGCGCCGTTCCAGCTGATGTTCGGCGCGGCCGTCGTCGGTCGCGAAGGCTTCGTGCTGCCATACTACCGCCGCCTCAACAACCGTGACGGCGTCGGCAACAAAGACATCATGGTCGTCGAAGAGTTCGGCGAGAACCGTCTGCCGGATCTCTTCAACCTCGATCTGCGCGTCGCGCGCGACTTCCACATCGCCAGCGACGTCGTGCTGAACCTGTCGGTCGATCTGTTCAACGTCACGAACGAGCGCACGGTGCTCTGGCGCGACAACCGTCTGTACTCCGCTGACGGTCCGGACGTCGAAGAGAACAACTGGATCGAGCAGATGCAGAGCCCGCGCGTGTGGCGCTTCGGTGCACGGGTGCGATTCTGATTCGCTGCAATGCTGCAAAAAAGGGTGGGGGGCTTCTGCTCCTCACCCTTTTTCTTTTCTCGCTCCCTTTGCACGCGGAGCTGACGCGTTTCGACACCGGTAATCCCGCGGATGTCGCACCGAAGCTCCACGGTCCGATCCTGCATCTCGCGGGCGGTGGCGGAGATGTCGACGCGGCCTATCAGGAAGTGATCGATCGCATTCGCGGCTGCAATGATTGCGACACGAAGGTCGATGTCGTCGTGTTGCGCGCGTCCGGCGAGGATGGCTACAACGACTACCTGTACGAGATGCGCGGCGTCGATTCGGTGACGACGTTCGTGATCACCGATCGCGGCTCCGCGATGCGCGAGGATGTGCTGACCGCGGTGAACAACGCCGAGTACATCTTTTTCGCGGGCGGCGACCAGTGCAACTACGTTCGCTATTTCAACGCCGGCCCGCTCGAAGAACGAGTTCGCGCGGTTTACGCGCGCGGCGGCGCGATCGGCGGCACCAGCGCCGGCATGGCCATCATGGGCAAGTCGACGTACGACGCGTGTACGGACGAGAGCGCGCAGTCGAAGCTCGCGCTGGCCGACCCGTACAACCACGAGATCAGCTTCACGACCGATTTCTTCGACTGGCGTTTCATGGACGACGTCATCACGGATACGCACTTCGCGCAACGCGATCGCATGGGCCGTCTCTTCGCGTTCATCGCGCGCCAACTTCAAGAGCTGAATCGCGACTCGTTCCTCGGCATCGCAGCCAATGAACGGACCGCGGTGCTCGTCGACGAGCGCGGCCTCGCTACTGTCGTCGGCGAAGGTCCCGCGTACTTCGTCCTCGGCGATCACGTCCCCGAGCGCGTTCTGCCGAAGCAGCCGATGACGTATTGCGGCTTCAAAATCTGGCGCGCGCCGAGCGGTCTGGCGTTCGATCTCGCGCGGCGCCCCCGCACCGGCTTCACAACAGTCGATGTCGTCAACGGCGTGATCGTTCAGAATCCCTACTGATGCAAAAGGTTTGGAGTGCGGCAGCCACAGCTGCCGCTTTCGTATGTTCGATGCTGATGGCGTGCGGCGGGCGCGAGTCCACCCCGCCGCCAATCATCCTCATCTCGATCGACACACTCCGCTCCGATCATCTGCCCGCTTACGGATATCGCGGCATCGCGACGCCGCATCTCGATGCGTTCCGTCGCGATGCCGTTTTATTCGAGCGCGCGTACAGCCACTCGCCGCTCACACTTCCATCGCACGCGACGATCCTTACCGGCCTTCTTCCCGCGGCGCACGGCGTGCGCGACAACGTCGGCTTCAACATGAATTCCGTCGAGCGTCTGCCGTCGCAATTGAAAACACGCGGCTACGCGACTGCAGCCGCAGTCTCCGCGTACGTCCTGCGCGCCGCGACCGGCATCAGCCAGGGCTTCGACACCTACGACGACGAGATCGACCGCGAAGGGCGCGATCAATCGCTCGGCGCCGTGCAACGCGCAGGTGCGAAAACGATCGCCATCGCGCAGCGATGGATCGCGACGCAAAGCGCGGACAAGCCATTCTTCTACTTCCTCCACATCTACGAACCGCACACGCCGTACGACGCGCCGGAGCCGTACCGCTCGAAGTACGCGAACGCGTATGACGCCGAGGTTGCGTACAGCGATGCGCTCCTCGGCGAGTTGTTCGAATCGTTGCGGAGCAGCGGTGTGTACGATCGCGCGATGATCGTCGTGCTCTCCGATCATGGCGAAGGACTCGGCGATCACGGCGAAGACGAACACGGCATCTTTCTTTATCGCGAGGCGATTCAGGTTCCGCTGCTCGTGAAGTTGCCGGCAAACACGCGCGCCGGCGAGACCGTGAAGACACCGGTCGGATTGCAGGAAGTCACGCCGATGATCCTGCGCGCGCTCAATGATCCGCAGACCGCCGTCGACGTCGCGCCGAAAGCGATCTACAGCGAGACGTGGTATCCGCGCTTTCACTTCGGCTGGAGCGATCTGCACTCGCTCATCGAAGGCGACGAACACTACATCGACGCGCCGCGCGCCGAGCTGTACGACCTGCGCGCCGATCCGCGCGAGACGCGCAACGTGCTCACCGAACGTCGACGTCGCGCTACGGCCATGCGCGTTGCGATCGCACCGCTGAAACAGGAAGCCGCGGCGCCGACGAACGTCGATCCCGAGGAGGCGCGGAAACTTGCGGCGCTCGGGTACATCGGGTCGGGAACGATGAAGCCGACCGGGCCACTCGCCGATCCGAAAGATCGCACCGGCACGTTCCGCGAGTTGCGTGAAGCGTTCCGCCTGCAGAAAGAAGGACGCGACGCGGAAGCGCTCGCGAAGTTTGATCGCATCCTCGCGCAGGATCCGGACATGATCGACGCGTGGGACGTGCGCTCGAAGGTGCTGTTCCGGATGGGCCGCACCGCTGATTCGATCGCGTCTGCGAAAGAAGCGCTGCGACGCTCGCCGACGTCGACGCATCTCGCGGTCGATCTCGCGAACGCGCTGCTCATCGCGGGCGATCTCGACGACGCCGAGAAGCACGCCGAGCTCGCGAATGCGCACGAGATTCTCGCGCGCATCGCGTTGCTGCGCGGCGATCTCGCGCGCGCGGAGACCGAGGCGCGGAAGGCGGTGGATGCGCCGGGCGAGACGAATGCGGCGTTGTACACGCTCGCGCGTGTCGAGCAGAAAAAAGGGAACGCGGCGGAAGTGTTGCGGATCACGAACGAGCTGCTCGCGAAGCTCGCACGCACGGGCGGTCGCCCGTTGCGCGGATTGCAGGCGCTGCGCGGCGATGCGCTCGCGCGTGTCGGCAATGTCGTCGAAGCCGAGCGCGCGTTTCGCGAGGAACTGCGACTCTTCGCCGGGGATCCCGAGGCGTATCGCGCGTTGATCGTGTTGCTCGCGTCGCAGGGACGAACGGATGAGGCGACGAACGCGATCCGCGACTTTGCCGCGGCGTCACCGAATGCGCAGACGTACGAAGTGATCGCGCAGACGCTGGAAGTCCTCGGCGATCGTGAAGGCGCGAGCTACTGGCGTGCGCGCTCCCAATCTTCCGAGACCAAGCGTCCACGCTCGTAGTCATCGACAACCAGGATCAGCTGATGATCGTGATCGCTGTACTGCACGCGGATGTTCACACCGGCGTCAGCCATCTTGCGGCCGATCTTGCCGAGCTGCCCCGGCTCGTCCTGCCGTAAGCGCTGCACGAGCACTTCGTTCTCTTCGACGACACGAATACCTGCGGCTTCGAGCGCCGCGCGTGCTGCCGCTCCATCGTGAACGAGAAAGTGCGCGACGCCGACGCCGTTCACGACGAACACCCCGCCGCCTTCGACGCTGACTCCCGCGCGGCCGAGCGCTTCGCCCATCTCCGCGAGCGCCCCCGGCCGATTCTCCAGCTCGATCGTCAAATCCTTCACGCACTCACCTCGGCATCGTGAAGAATCGGCGCGCTGCACGAGTTCGCGATGAAGCAGAGCTCGTGCGCCTGTTCGTGCAACGCCTTCGCGCGATCGATGTGCGCCGCGTCCGCGACCTTCACGATCGGATGCAGCCGGATCTCCGTGAATCGCCCGCCGCCTCCCTCGAGCGTCAGATCCGCGGTGGCCTCATCGCGATACTCGAGGACGCTGATCCCCGCACGCGCGCAGAGCGCGAGATACGAAAGCATGTGACACGACGACACCGCCGCCACGAACCAATCCTCAGGATTGTGAATCGCGGGATCGCCGCGAAAGGTTGGATCGGCGGAGCCTTGCAGCTCCGGTTTGCCATCGATGGCGATGCGGTACTCGCGGCCGTAACTCGTGTAGCTCGACGTGCCTTCGCCGCGGTTTCCGTCCCAGGTGAGTTGCGTGCGATACGTGTGAATTCGATTTGCCATGCGCGCAATCGTATCGGGTTTGGAGTGCGGCGGCCGCAGGAGGGCGTCTCAAAACACGGCGGAGCTGGTTTGAAACGATTTCTGGGGAGCTGAGCGCAGTGGAGGGAGGATCGAGTTCTCCGAACAACCGGTCGACGGCCAACCCGCGACTAACCCGAATGCGCCTTACGCGG
>DASYLL010000164.1:0-5494 GCA_036009605.1 Thermoanaerobaculia bacterium
TGAAGCGGTGCCAGACGCTCGGACCGGCGCCATCCGCGAGAGGGGAGCCTTCGATTTGATAGGCAGCCGTAGCGGCGCCCCAGAGAAAGCCGCGCGGAAATGGACGCTGAACGCTCATGTCCGGCGAAGTCTACACTCGGAGAGATGAAACCGGTTACGGTGAAGCGCATGTCTTTTTCGGACTTGCGTCGACTCGGAAAAGTTGCATAATGCCGTCCCTATGCACCTCAGGAGCAACGTTCCCCCGCGTGTGAAGCTCTCCGTTATAGGAACTTAATCAGTTGTCGGTTGCGGTTGTCAGCTCTCTGCGATGTTCGACCGATGAGCTGACAACCGACAACGAGATCAGCTGTTCATATCCTTACCTTCTTCGAGCTTCCTGATCCCGTCCGCCAGACTCTTTCTGTTGACGTCGTCCGGGGCCTGTGCCAGCGCGAGTTTCGCGTGCTTGAGCGCGTCCTTGTAGCGACCGACCGCGGAGTAGCCGCGCGCGAGGCCGACGTGTACGGGCCACGTGTTCGGATGGCGTTTCGCGTTCAGCTCGAACACCTTCAGCGCCGCTTCCTTCTTGCCTTCGCCGAGGAGTTGGCGACCGTACTGATGGAGCTCGGTGGGGCCGGCGGTGCGATGGTTGAGCGCGCGGTCGCGCGTCGCCGTCGACTCCGCGGATTTGCCCGCGGCTTCCTGCGCCTGCGCGAGCATGCTCAGCGTCTGGAAGTTCTCGTTGCCGATGAACTGACGATTCACCGCGGCGTCCGCGAATTCGAGCGCGTCATTCGGACGATTGACCGTCAGCGCGTATTGCGCGGCGGCCATCCAGTTCTGCCAGTCGAAGCCCTGAAAATTGCGCAGCTCTTCACGGATGCGCGCCAGGTGCAGATCGGTCGCGTTCGCAACCGCGATCGTGAACGGAATCTGCAGCTCTTCCCACTTCAGCGCGACCGTCGCCGTGTCCGGCTTGCGATCGGTGAACTCGTACGTGAGCCACTCGTTGTACTCGGCCTTCGACGGCTTGACCTTCACGCGCAGCGCGTCGTTCTTCGCATCGTAGAAGTAGCTGCCCCACGACGTGCTGTCCTTCGAGAAGATGACGGTCCATTCCTCCGCACCCGGAATCATGTGCAGACCGTAGCTGCCGGCTGCGAGTGCCTGACCTTCGACCTTCACATCGTGCGAGACGGTGAAGACCGTGTTCTGATTCGCGCCCGCGCGCCATGGACATTCCGTGCACGTGCCGAACGGATCATCGGGCGCGCCATACGGCACGAGCGTTCCCCAGATTTTGCCGCGACGATCGGTGCCGTCCGGCGCATGAACGTCGGGCGAGCTGTAGTCGATCTTCACCTCGACGATTCCAATGTGCTGCGAGACCGATGACCGCTGATTGTCACCGCTCGGCGGAGTGCTGAGGCTCTGAGCCGCGGCGTTGACCGCCAGCAGCGCGCTCAGCGCGAGGGCTGAAATAGTAGTGCGATGCATGAATTCCTCCTGTGCGGCGAATCATAGGACCGCGGCTGCCACAGGAAGGTGAACGACAGGTTAGGGTTTGTCGACGTACGTCTTACTCATCCAGCACATTCGCAAACGCCTTCTGTCCCCCGAGGGCGGTCACGAACGCCCACACCATCAGCGCGAGCAACAACACCAGCGGCACGATGCCGCGAAGCGTGTACCAGGCGAATGCATCGGGATGCGGATGGCGGAACGTGATCTCGAACGTCAGTTGCATCGCAGCCGCGGCAAGCAGGCCGTATCGCGTCACCACAATCGTATAGGCCGCGACGATGATGACGAAGGACGACATGAATATGATGTCGGTCGATGCCATGAGATAGCCGGCGAAGAGCAGCGCGGCGAACCCGGCCGTCGCGAAAGACCGTCGCCGCAGCACGATCGTCAGCAAGACCAGCACGGCCATCGTGACCAGCGCGAAGATCACGCCGGTGACGATCGAAGTAGCGACGTGGGAGAAGCCGGCGAGCGGCGTTCCGAGGAGTGAGAGGGCCCCGCTGAACGGCGTCGCCGTCTTGCCGGTGATGAGCTCGACAATCTTGTCCGACCATGCCGCGGCCACTGTGTGCAGCAATCCTCCGGTCATGCCGATGAGGACATCGCGTCCGATCATCGGATCGCGCCACTTCCCGGCCACCAGACGCGCCCACGAGATCAGGCGGTCCGGCCAGCGCCGGCGAACATACGGCTCGACCGCGATGTAGAGCAACCCGAAGACGACGGCCGTGAACAGTGCACTCGACGTCGTCGCGATGAGGATCGCGATCTCGTGTCCCAGCACCGCCTCGTGATCGGCGAGGAGGCCGACTCCGATGGTGTTCAACACGAACATCGCCAAAGCGATCCGAATCGCCGCCTGGCGATCGCCGCGTCGCAATCGCAGATTTCTCCACGTCAGAATTGTGCCGACCACGAATGCGACCGCGAACATCGCGCTCAGGAAAATGCTGAAGCCGCTGCCTTCCGAGAAAGGAACCTTTCCTCTCAGATCTGTCGCATCCCACGGCGCGGTGATGTGAAAGAAAACCGGTGCTCCGCGAAACGCAGCGGCTTCGATGCGGATCGGTGTGCCGTCTTCCGGATGTCTTCCCGTCCACGCCGCCCGTGCATCCGCAAACGACAGTGGCACCTCGGCAGGCTCCGTGCGCGTGAGCGCCGACGCGGAGAATCCGGCGTCGGCGAGCAGCGCGTTCCAGTCGAGCGGGCGTGGTTTCCACGCATCCGTCGCAATGACGCGCAGCGAGAACAATCGTCCGTGCCGATCGAGCTCGATCGTCGACGCGCCGGGCGCAACTTGCGGTGGTCGCGTGCGCGTCGGCTGCGGCGTCGCCCTCGGACCGCTGTCGAGCAACGGTTCCGCTCCCTCGCGCAGCCAGAACGTGACGTATGGCAAACCGCGCCCGAGTCGCTGCCATTTGTTCGGTGATTTGTCCTGCAGAAAAATCCAGGCGGCGTAGGCGTTCTTCTCTTCGAACCCGGAGCTTCGGAACCTCTGCTCGGGCACGCCCATCCGCCGCAGCAGCTCCACCGCCCGCGCCTCCTGCACCTCGGGCGGCTTCGTCATGCCGACCAGTTGCGTCGCGTGCGAGTCGATCACGCGCCACATCAAAAGTGCAATCAACACGACAATCGCGCCGAGGAGTGCCCATGCAACGCGCGGTCGGAGCGTTCCTTCGCTTCCGGCAGCGGCAACGACGCGCGGCGATGGAATCTCGCCCGCTGCCATCGCGGCAGCGAGTGGATCGCCGCCGGGCAGCGAGTGAATGACTTCGCGTGCGGATTGCGGTCGCTGTCCCGGATCGCTGGCGAGGCAGCGGAGGATGACTCGCTCGACCGCCGGATCGAGATTGCGCACGTGGCTCGACGGCGTGGTGATGTCGCTCGCCAGCTCGCGCATCCGCTCCGGCAGCGTGCGACCGCTGTTCACGCGTTTGCCGGTGAAGAGCTCGAACATCACCAGACCGAGGGCGTAGAGATCGGATTGCGCCGTCGCCTGCTGGCCGTTGATCAGCTCCGGCGCCATGTACGCGGGCGTGCCGGAGATCGTGCCGTCGTCTTCGTCGTCGGCGAGCGCGAGGCCGAAGTCCATGATGCGCGCGTCGCCGCGCGAGTCGATCATCACGTTCGCCGGTTTGAGATCGCGATGCAGGATCCCCTTCGCATGCGCGGCCATGAGTCCTGCGGCAATGCCGCGCGCAATGTCGACTGCTTTGTCGTCCGCGAGTCGTCCGATGCGACGCAGAAGGCGCGAGAGATCTTCGCCATCGACGTACTCCATGGCGATGAAGTGCGCGCCTTCCCAGTCGACGATGTCGTAGATGCGGCAGACGTTCGGATGCGCGATCTGGCGTCCGAGTCGCACTTCGTCGTGCAGGCGCCCGAGGAGCAGCGGATCGCGTGCGAGACGCGCGGGGAGAAACTTCAACGCGACGGTCTGATCGAGCTTGATGTCGTCCGCACGATAGACCTCGCCCATGCCGCCGCTGCCGAGGATGCTGGAGATGCGGTAGCGGCCGGCGATGATCGTGCCGGGGGAGAACTGCGACTCCGCGGTGCGTTGCCGCGGTGTATGCCGCGCATCCGATTCGATGCGCGCAGTGACGTCAGCGTCGCCGGCGGGGGTGGTCATGAGTGGATGCGAGATTGTACGCTTCGCGCGCACGCATGACTTCAGTCCTCTACTTCCACGGATTCGCTTCGTCGCCCGGCAGCGCAAAGATCACCGCGTTGCGACCGCTGCTCGCGCCGCACGACATCGACCTCAATGCGCCCGATCTGAATGTGCCGTCGTTCGAGCGACTCGACTTCGATGCAATCGTCGAACATGCACTCGCGGCCGCGCAGGAAACGCCGCCGCGGGCGATGGTCGGCAGCTCGATGGGTGGGTTGATCGCGTTGTCGCTCGCGCAGCGTGGCATCGACGTGCCGCTCGTGTTGATCGCGCCAGCCCTCGGCGTCGCGCGACGGTGGCAGACGAAGATCGCGGACGGCGATCCGATCATCGTTTTCAACTACGCGCGCAATGGCGACGCGCCGATCCATCGTCATTTCTTCGAGCAGATGACTCGATTGCATGTCGATGAGGAACCGCCGCCATCGCGCGTAACTGTTGTGATGGGACGGAAGGACGAGACCGTGCCGTTCGACGTCGTCGAGTCGACGTGGCGCGGTTGGGAATCCTCGGGGCGACTCGCCGAAGGCTCGCGTTTCATCGTGCTCGATGACGGCGATCACAGTCTCGTGTCGCATGCGGACATCATTCGCGACGCCATTGCGGAGGCAGCGTCATGATTGCAATCACTCGCGATGTCAGTCCCTCGATTGCGCGTGCGGAGCTGACGCATGTCGAGCGCGTGCCGATCGATTACGCACGTGCCGTCGCACAACACGAGGAGTATCGCGCGCTGCTCGCATCGCTTGGCTGCGAGGTCATCTCGCTGCCCGGCGACGCCGCATATCCCGATTGCGTGTTCATCGAAGACACCGCGATCGTGCTCGAGGATGTCGCGGTGATCACGCGTCCCGGCGCGGAATCGCGGCGTGGCGAAGTCGATGTCGTCGCCGAGGAACTGGCGAAGCATCGGCGGCTCGTGCGCATCGAGGCGCCGGGAACCATCGATGGCGGCGACGTGCTCGTGCTCGATCATCGGATCTACGTCGGACGCTCGGAACGCTCGAACGACATCGCGCGCGAACAACTGCAGCGGCTCACCGGACGCGAAGTCATCGGCGTCGATCTGCACGGCGCGCTGCATCTGAAGACTGCGATCACGCGCGTCTCGCGCGACACGCTGATCGTGAATCGCGAATGGGTAGACCTCGCGCCGTTTGCGGATTGGAAATTGATCGACGTCGATCCGTTGGAACCGTTCGGCGCGAACGCGGTGCTGCTCGGCGAGACGATCATCTACCCCGCCGCATTTCCGCGAACGCGCGCACGCCTCGGTGAAAACGTGCGCACGGTTCACGCCGACGAGCTCGC
>DASYLL010000165.1:0-1585 GCA_036009605.1 Thermoanaerobaculia bacterium
CATCTTCGAAGTCGTGCGCGCGGAGAAAGTGGAAGGCTTTCTCCTCGAATCCGAAACGCCGATCCACGAGGAAATCTCGGTCACCGGTTTGCGCACCGAGCTTCGCGGATTGCAACTCGTCTCCGAGCGCATCAATCGCGCGGACGATCTCGAAACGCTGCTCGCCGCCGCACTCGATGCTCTCGACGTCTACTTCGGATTCCGCCACACCATTGTTCTGCTGAACGAAGAACACTCGCAGCGATTGATCACGATCGCGTGTCGCGGCTACGGCGGAGGCGTCGGCGCGGAAGTCGCGTTCGGCGAAGGAACGATCGGCACCGTCGCGCGCGAGAGACGCGTGCTGCGCCTCACCGGTCTCAATGAGAGTCTCCGCTACGGACGCGCCGTACGACGTTCCGTCCTCTCCGACAACACAAGCAAACCAGTGCGTCCCGAGATCCCGCTCCCCGGTCTTCCCGATGCGCAGAGTGCGCTCGTGATTCCGCTGTCGGTCGAAGATCGCCTGATCGGCGTACTCGCCGCGGAAAGCCGCGATCCGATGGCCTTCGGCGAATGGGACGAAGCCTACCTCGGCATCATCGGCAACCAGATCGCCCTCGGCATCGATCGCGTGATGGACGCCGACGAACCATCTGCTGACGCGCCGTCGCAACCACGCACGATTCCAACTCCCGCTCCCCCACCCGTGCAACGCCCGCGACGCACGCTCACCTACTATCGCGACGACGACGCGGTCTTTCTCGACAACGAATACCTCATCCGCAATGTCCCCGGCCGCATCCTCTGGAAACTCCTCGACGAGTGGAAACGTCAGGGCCGCACATCGTTCACGAATCGCGAGCTGCGCCTCGATCGCAATCTCGGATTACCCGAGATCAAGGACAACCTCGAGAGCCGCTTGATCCTGCTGCGGCATCGGCTGCGCGAGAAGTGTCCCGAAGTGCAGATCATGTCGACGGGACGCGGGAAGTTCAGTTTGGAGATCGGGGCGGATCTCGATCTGGTCGAGCGGTGAGACGGATCAGGCCCGCGCCGCTGTCCCGAACATCACCGATACCCGGCACAACGAACGGCAGCCATTCCGAAGTCGTGAGATCGCTGATCGAAGCACAACGACTTCGCGCCGTGCTCGCTTTTACGGGTCGGTATCTGGCCCGCACGCGATACGAACCCGCTGGCAGTTGGACCTTACTGCACGGTTCCTCCGTACAACCGGCGTCGGTCCCTGCCGACGCATCCCAACGATTGAGCGGAACTCGAAACGAGAGCGTTTCACCGCTTCGCAAACACCGTCCGCTGATCTCACGCGTGAGTTCCCAGACGGGAAGGCGTACTGCCACTCCTTCGGCCGTCTCGATCTCGAGATGAAAGTAGAAGTCGTAGCCGAACGCCGGCGCAATGGAAATTGCACGCGAAGACGTGTTGACGGCGTCGAACAAAACGACCTGCGACTCAGCAACGGCACGGACCTGGATCGCAAGCGCAGTCGTGCTGGTCACTGGCGGGCCGGCCGAAGCACACCCGACCAACGTCAACAGTACCAGCCCGATTCGGATTCGCATCGAACGTGCTAGAACCGCTT
>DASYLL010000166.1:0-22938 GCA_036009605.1 Thermoanaerobaculia bacterium
AGATCGCCACTGGTCCTGCGGATCTCCTCCAACCGGCTCTGCGCCTCGGCCTCGTTGCCGGCCATCGCATACCGCCACGCGGCGTCGACCTTCTTCGCCACCTGCGGCGCGATCGGTGTGCTGTCGCCCGTGCGTGGGTCAATCAGATAGCGGTCTTCGCCCTGCGGCGTCACTGCCGGCGGCGGAACGTCCGCGGGAGCACAACTCGCGGCGACGATCGCCGTCGCCACCAGGATCAGGATCTTCGTTCTCGTCAAGTTCATCCCTCGATGATCCGCAGTGCTGCTGCGAACGCATGGTCTCGGTCGGACGCATCCAGCCAGTGCACGTTTCGCTCCGTCCGGAGCCACGTGCGCTGCCGTTTGGCGTACGCGCGCGTGCGGCGCCGGGTTTCGGCGATGGCGTCTGCGTCCGACATTTCGCCGCGAATCACCGCCGCGGCTTCTTTGTACCCGATCGTTCCGAAGGGCCGCGCGGTCGATGGGTAGCGGTCGAGCAGCGCGCGCGTTTCGTCGATGAGTCCTCTTCTGAACATTTCTTCGACGCGCTGGTCGAGGATCGCGGCGAGCTTCTGTCGATCGAGATCGAGCGCCAGCTTGACGTTCGGGAGCTCGTCGCTGTCGCGTTCCCAGCTCGAAATCGGTTTGCCGCTCGTGATCCAGACCTCCAGCGCCCGTTCGACGCGGTGACGGTCGGCGGACGCGATCCTTCTACCACTTCGCGGATCGATTTTCGACAGCCAGCGATGCAGGCGAAGGCTTCCGCGCGGGGTTGCGGCAATGGCGCGGATGCGTGCGCGCAGGTGCTCGTCGCGTCCCGGCATCTCCGGCAACCCTGAGAGCAGGGCGCGCAGGTAGAAGAATGTTCCGCCGACGAGAATGGCGCGTTTGCCGCGCGAATGGATGTCTGCACAAACCTCGCGGGCGCGGCGTGCGTAATCCGCGGCGTTCAGCTCCTCGTCACCCGCGTCGATGATGTCGAAGAGATGATGCGGCACGCGCTGCCGGTGTTCGAGCGAAGGTTTGGCGCTGCCGATGTCGAATCCGCGGTAGATCTGCACGGAGTCGTAGTTGACGATCTCGCCGTCGAGCGTTTCAGCCAGGCGCAGCGCGAGATCCGACTTGCCGGCGCCGGTCGGACCGGCTACGACGATCACGGTCGGATCCGCGTGTGCGTCTTCTCTTCCTCTTCGGCGAGGAGCGAGCGCAGATGTTCGCGGCAGTAGATCGCGCCGGTGCCGATGGGGCGACGGCAGACCTGACAGCGATTTTTCACGGTGACGGCGCGTGCGCCTTTGCCGAGGATGCGCATGACGATGCCGATGGCGACGACGATGCCGGAGAGGGTGAGCGCGTGCTGGAGCGTCTCCATCGAGATCAGCTCAGCCCAGTGTTCGTCGGGATACGTGGTGGCCAGCACGTACATCACCAGCACCAGGATCACCATCCAGAGGCCGAGCCGCAGCAGCGTATTCGCCATGATGACGACGACACTCTAAGCAACCCTCCGTGAGAAACACAACATGCGATCGTCAACGCGGGAACACCTTCCCTTCCCGAATCTCCAGCGTGACCGTGCCATCGCGATCGGTGCGCCAGGTGCGAACGCCGCGATCACGCAAACGGTCGAGCACGGTTGGGTGCGGATGGCCGAAAAGATTGCGGCGACCGCAGGAAATGACGGCGATGTGCGGCGCGATGTTGTCGAGGATGGTGTCAGACGACGATCCACGGCTGCCGTGATGGGCGACTTTGAGGATGTCGGAGCGGAGGTCGCGATCGCCGAATACGAGCTCGGCTTCTTTCTCGATATCGCCGGTCAACAGGATTTTTCTGCCGCCGGTTTCGGCGCGGAGGACGATCGATGCGTTGTTTTCCGGGGCGCGGCGGAAGGTCGTGTCGGCGAGATGCGCGGTGATGGTGAACGTGCCGAGGGTGAGGATCGTGCCGTCGCGGACGAAATGGATTGGCGTGTGCGAGCGAATGCATGCGTCGAGCAGGCGATGCGCGCATTCGCCGGTGAACTTGCGTGGCGTGATCCAGACGCGGCCGACGTCGAACTGTTCGATGAGCTGCGGCAGTGCGCCGCAGTGATCGGGATGCGCGTGCGAAAGGACGACGTCGTCGATGCGGCGGATGCCGCGATCGGCGAGGAGCGGGAGCAGTCGCGCGTCGCGTCCGCCGTCGATGAGCATCGTGTGCTCGCCGGATCGCAACGCGGTGGCGTCGCCTTGTCCGACGTCGAAGAACGTGACGCTTGAATGTTCGACGTCGCGTTCCGCGCGACTGCGTTGGATGGACGCGGCAGTTGGTAGAAGTAGCGCGCAGCTGATGACGATGGCTCGCGTGCGGCCTTTGAGCAGAGCCAGTGCGAGCAACGCGGCGAGTGCGCCGCAGAGCATCGCGAGTAACGGCGGCGCGGCGAGGAATCCGGAGAGGCCGAGCGCGTTGAGAAATCCGCATGCGCGATGCAGCGCGGCCATCGGATCGAGGAACCACGGAAACGCGCACGCCAGCGAAGAGAGGATGAGCATCGCGAAGATCAGCGGCGACATGGCCAGCGTCACGAGCGATCCGCCGAGTGTGTACTGGTGAAAGTGGAAGAGCGTGAGCGGCGTGATTGCCAGTTCCGCCGCGACGAGCGAGCCGATGACGCGATGGAAGTGCTTGCCGATGAACAGCAGTGCACCGGCGCCTGCGTATGTCAGATGAAACGAGACGTTGGTGAGGTCCGCGGGCTCGACGAGCAATCGCAGGAGCGCGGCCAGGCACCAGAGATTTTCGACTGACGTCGGACGTTGCAGGATGCGCGACAGCGCGTACACGCCGATGCCGATGCTCGCTCGCGAGACGGATGCCGTCGATCCGATGAACAACGGCGCGAGTGCCGCGAATGCGAGCAGCAGCCAGTCCGAGGCGCGGGGGGCGTGCAGCCATCGCAACAACGCGGCGAGGAGCCCGGCCGCGAACGCGATCTGCAGGCCGGAGAAGACGAGCAGGTGATATGTGCCGCCGCGACGGAAGCTCTCGCGCATCTCTTCGGTGAGCAACTCGCCGCGCCCGAGGACGAGGGCTTGCGCGAGCGCGACCTCCTGCGGATGTGTCGCGACGTGGCGGCGCAGACGATTCGCGAGCGCGCGATTCCACGTCTTCGGATGCCAGCGCGGGAGCTCGCCTTCGTACGACATGAGCTCCGCCGATTTGATGCTGAGCGTGTATTGGCCACGCTCGCTCAGTCGCAGAAATCCTTCCGCGCGAATCGTGGCCTGCATCTCGATCGGCGGCGGATCGAAACGCGCGTAAATCGCGAGCGGCGTATCGAATGTGTGTTCGTTCGCGCGAAAACTGGCTGTGCGAAGAAGCAGCGCGGAATCGCGCGAGGTCCAGTCACGATCGATTGGCGCTTCGATCGTGATGAAGCGCTCTGCGTCGAGTTGTGCGAACGCCTTGCGTTGCACGGCTTCGTGCGCGATGCCGCGCAGGCCGAGTGCGATGCCCAGAATCGCGAACAGCAGAAACGCGCGAGGACGAAGCGTCGCCCTTAGCAAGGCTATGAATGCGAGGCCGAGCAGTGTTGGCCACGGATTCACGAGAACCGGCGCGAACGCCAGGCCGAGGATCAGGGCGAGAAGGGGAAGGGCAGCGGGGACGTCAGTAGATTTTGTGCGCACGCGATGAGCGGCGCTGAGCGAGGGGAAACGGGAGGAAGGGCGGGGTGTGGAGAGCCGAGGTTAGCACGTTTGGAGTGCGCGGCAGCCGCAGCTGCCGCTTTCGTATGCCACAGGCGTGGCACGAACATACAAAAGCGGCGGCGGCGGCCGCCGCACTCCAAACTAAACCCGTTCGAACGCGCCCAGCGTTTCCACGTGGTGCGTGTTCGGAAACAGATCCAGCAGGTCGAGCGAAGCGAGACGCCAACCGGCAGCGACGATCCGATTCGCATCGCGCGCGAACGTCACCGGATCGCATGACAAGTACGTGATCCGCTCCGTCGTTTTCTCGGCGACGGTCGTGATGACTTCGGGACGCGCGCCGGCGCGCGGCGGATCGAGAAATGTGAAGTTCGCTTTGCCGACGCGCACGATGTGTTGCTCGACCGGCGCTTCGATGACCTTCACGTTCCACGGCACGTTCATGCGCGCGTAGTGTGCGGAGAGGGACGCCCCTTCGATCATCGTCATGCGGTCGAACAGCGGCGCGATCGGGACAGTGAAGAATCCGACACCGGCGTAGAGATCGACGGCGTGTTGGCGATTCACGGTCTTCGCGGCGTGTGCGGTGACGAGACGCAGAAGCGTCGAGAGCAGGTGGCGATTGACCTGGAAGAACGCCCGTGTGTGCAGGCGAAACTTGTACTGATCGACAGTCAGTGTGAGCTCCTGCTCACCGACCACGAGCATCCCGTCGACCTCCCACGACTCTCCCTGGGGCGCGACGCGCGCAGTCTCGACACCCACGACTTCGCACTCGCGGGCCAGCGGCACGACGCGATTCGAGCGCATCGCGTAGAAGCCAACCGCATCGCCATCGCGATGCAATCGCGAGCGCAATCGATAGTTCAGCGGCGACGGATGAATCTGAATCTCGGGCAGCGTCGCAACGTCGAACTTGCCGATGCGCCGCAGCGATTCGGAGAGAATCCGACGCTTCGCATCGAGCTGTTGATCGAGTCGCAACGCGGTCCAGTCGCAGCCGCCGCATTCATCCGCAATGGGACACGGCGCCGCGCGACGCAACGCGCTCGGCTTCACGATCTCGACCATCTCGGCCTTGGCGAAGCCCTTCTTCACTTCGTACAAACGCACGCGCGCGACATCGCCGGGATAGACGTTGGACGCGAAAATCGGAAAGCCGTCGACGCGTGCGATGGCATCGCCGCCCGCAACGAGCTCCGTCGGTTCGATCGTGATGATGTCGCCTGTGTTCACGAGCGCGAGTCTAAGCGATAGACTTTGCAGCCATGCGCATTACACGTCTGCTCGCTCTGCTCGCACTGCTTCCGTCGCCGCTGTACGCATGGGGCGCGAAGGGACACTCGGTCGTTGCGGAGCTGGCAGAGCGCGGGTTGTCGCCGGGCGTCGCGCAGCAGGTGCGCGATCTGACGTTCGCGGCGCCGTTGCGCGATTCCGCATCGCTGCCCGATGACTGGCGCGGGCAGGAAACGCGCGGCGAGCGTCAGGGCAACACCGGGGCGCTGCACTACAGCAACATCCCGAATGACATCGCCACGTTCGATCGCGCACGCGACTGCAAGGACGATCAGTGCGTCGTCGCAGCGATCGAGAAGTACACCGCGATCCTGAAGGACAAAACGCAGCCGAAGGACAAACGTCGCGAGGCGCTGATCTTCGTCGTACATTTCATCGGTGACATTCATCAGCCGCTGCACGCGGCCGGCGGTCAGATCAAGAACGACCAGACCGGCGTCATGGAGCCCGACCTCGGCGGCAATCGCGTCAAGGTCCGCTACCTCGGCACCGAAACGAATCTGCACAGCGTCTGGGACGGCATGCTGATCGAGTGGGGCAAGTCCACGGTCGACGAGTACGCGACGTATCTGCTCGAGTACGAGCTGCGCGGACGCCCGATCGCGGAGCTGCAGACCGGCACTGCGGTCGACTGGATCAATGAGTCGCATCACGCCGCCGTCAACTACGGCTATCGCATCGGCAACGGCAGCCTCGGCGCCGATTACGCGCAGCACAACATCGGCATCGTTTACGAGCGCCTGCTGCGCGGCGGGCTGCGTCTGCGCAAAGTGCTCGAAGACGCGCTCGGCGCGCCCTGATGATCCGCACGCTCCGCTTCGACGACTTCGACGAGATTCATCGCGCATTCCTCGAAGCGTTCAGCGATTACGTCGTGCCGATGCATCCTTCCGCGGAGGCGCTGCGCGAGATGTTCACGCGTCGCGGATGGGCGCCGGAGCTGTCGTCGGGTGTGTTCGAGGCCGAGCGGCTCGTCGCGTTCACGCTGAACGGATTCGATGATGGCGTGGGATACGACACGGGCTCGGGTGTGATTCCGACGCATCGGCGACGCGGTCTCGCGCGGCAGACGATGGAGCATTCGATCGAGCTTCTGCGTGTGGCGGGAGCGCAGCGGTATGTGTTGGAAGTGCTCGAGGCGAATGTCGGGGCGGCGGCGTTGTATCGGGGGATGGGGTTTCGGAAAACGCGCGGGTTGGATTGCTGGACCTGGAGCGGGGATGGCTCTGAACATACGAAAGCGGCAGCTGCGGCTGCCGCACTCCAAACGTTTTGGGATGTGCAGCCGTCGTGGCAGAACTCCACCGCCTCGCTGATGCGGGCGCGCGACCGCTTTGTCACAATTGGCGATGACGATGGATATGCAATCGTTTTTCCGTCGACCGGCGATCTTCCCCAACTTGCCGTGAAGCATGAGGCGAGAAGAAACGGTATAGGACGGCGGCTACTCGAGTCCGCGTTCGCGATCGCGGAGAAGCCGTTACGCATCATCAATGTCGACTCGCGCGATGAAGGCATCACCGCGTTTCTCGAAGCGGTCGGTGCGAAACGGTTCGTGCGGCAGATCGAGATGGCCGCGCCGTTACAATGAGCCCTTGCGCGTTTCGATCGAATCGGATTCAACGATTGGCCACTACCGCATCGTCGGGCCGCTCGGTGCCGGTGGAATGGGCGAGGTCTACAAGGCTCATGATCCGCGCCTCGATCGAGCGGTCGCGCTGAAGCTGGCCCCGGAGAATGGGCGACTCGTGCAGAGGCTCAAAGTCCTTCCTCTCGACGGAGGCCGTCCGATCCTGAACATCGAATTTCAGGCCGGCACGATGTTGCGCTATCACCCGCGTGGCGAAGGGATCACGTTCCGGAAAGAGAGCGGCGGCGTCGACAACATCTTCCTCCAGCCGTTCACCGGGGCCGCTCCCATTCAGCTCACGCGGTTCCGTAAGGGGTTCATCAGTTCTTATGACTGGACCGCGGATGGCAAGCTCGTGCTGTCGCGCGGCGAGCCTCGCAGCGACGTGGTCATGATTCGCGACTTCCGGACCGGGAAGTAATCGCGCGTTGTGATAAAACGCGCACCGCTATGAAAGTCCACGAATATCAGGCCAAAGAGATCCTGCGGCGCTATGGCGTCCCGACGCCGCGCGGTGTGGTCGTCGACAATCCGGAACAAGCACGACAAGCCGCACAGGAACTCGGCGGACGCGTCGTCGTCAAGGCGCAGATCCACGCCGGCGGGCGCGGCAAAGGCGGCGGTGTGAAGCTCGCCAAAGACGCCGATGAAGCGGCAGAGCTGACGCGCAACATGATCGGCATGACGCTGATCACGCACCAGACCGGCCCCGAAGGCCGCGTCGTCAACAAAGTGCTCATCGAAGAAGCGCTCAACATCGACAAAGAGCTCTACCTCGGCATCACGCTCGATCGCCGTCTCGGCATGAACGTGATCATGGCCTCCGCGCAGGGCGGCATGGACATCGAGGAGGTGGCCGAGCGCGATCCGAACGCGATCCATCGCGAGCCGGTCGACGGCGTTCTCGGCGTGCAGCCGTTTCAGGCACGCCAGGTCGCATACGCCCTCGGGCTCAGCGGCGACGCGTTCAAGAAGTGCGTCGACTTCGTGCAGAAACTGATGAAGGCGTACATCGAGACCGATGCAGCGCTCGCGGAGATCAACCCGCTGCTCATCACCAAAGAAGGCGACGTCCTCGCGCTCGACTGCAAGATGAGCTTCGACGACAACGCGATGTATCGGCACAAAGACGTCGCCGAGATGCGCGACTTCAATGAAGAAGATCCGCTCGAGGTCGAGGCTTCGAAGTTCGGTCTCAACTACATCAAGCTCGATGGCAGCGTCGGCTGCATGGTCAACGGCGCGGGACTGGCGATGGCCACGATGGACATCGTGAAGCTCGCGGGCGGAGAGCCGGCGAACTTCCTCGACGTCGGGGGCGGCGCCAGCGCGGAACAGGTCAAGAACGCTTTTCGTATCATTTTGAGCGACAAAAATGTGAAAGCTATTTTGATCAACATTTTTGGCGGCATCATGCGCGGCGATCGCATCGCCGAGGGCGTGGTGAGCGCGTCGCGCGAGATCGGACTGCCGGTGCCGGTGGTCGTTCGGCTGGAAGGCACGAACGTCGAGCTGGGCAAGGAAATCCTGGCGAAGTCGGGATTGCCGCTCATCACCGCCGATGGCATGTGGGACGCCGCGGTGAAGGTGGTCGCGGCCGCGAAGGGGCAGGCGTAATGGCTATCTGGGTCGACAAAAATACGAAGGTGATCGTTCAGGGCATCACCGGTCGCGAGGGATCGTTCCACGCGAAAGGTTGCCGTGACTACGGGACGCAGGTCGTCGGCGGTGTGACGCCGGGCAAGGGCGGCACGACGCACGAAGACTTCCCGGTGTTCAACACCGTGGCCGAAGCGCGGTCGAAGGCGGGCGCGAACTGCTCGCTGATCTTCGTTCCGCCGCCGTTCGCGGCCGACGCGATCATGGAGTCGGCGGACGCAGGCATCGAGCTGATCGTCTGCATCACCGAAGGCATCCCGGTCAACGACATGATCAAGGCGCACGATTTTCTGATCAAGATGAACGCGGCGCATCTCATCCAGGGACGCACGCCGTCACGTCTCATCGGACCGAACTGCCCGGGCATCATCACGCCCGACCAGGCCAAGGTCGGCATCATGCCGGGACACATCCACAAGAAGGGTCCCCTCGGCATCGTGTCGCGCTCCGGCACGCTGACGTATGAAGCGGTCGGACAGACACGCCACATCGGACAGTCGACCGCGGTCGGCATCGGCGGCGATCCGCTGCCGGGCACGAACTTCATCGATTGCCTCGCGGCATTCGAAGCGGATGCGGAGACCGAGGCGATCATCATGATCGGCGAGATCGGTGGCACCGCGGAAGAGGATGCTGCCGAGTACGTGAAGAAGCACGTCACGAAGCCGGTCGTAGCGTTCATTGCCGGACAGACGGCGCCTCCGGGACGCCGCATGGGCCACGCCGGCGCGATCATCAGCGGCGGCAAAGGCACCGCCGACGAGAAGATGAAGGCGCTGAGTGCGGCGGGGATTCACGTCGTGAAATCGCCCGCCGACATGGGCGCGAAAGCGGAAGAAGTCTGGCGCGCCCGGCACGGCCGGGTGCGCTGATTGCTGCGCCGAGTGGCACGTACGGCTGCCCAGTGGGTTCGTTTCTGTGCGCTCTCTACGTCAGAACCCACTGGGCAGCGAAGCGACTAGCGTTGCCGGCCGTGCCTGCTATTCGATCGCCGTCACCTTCCCCGATTTCAGCTCGTAGTACGCGGGGATGATCTTCACCTTCCCGTCCATCACCGCTTTGCGAATCACCGGACTCGCCGCCGTCAGCCACGCGCCTGACGCGCGCGCGTTCGCTTCGGTCGCCTGCTTGAGGCTGACCTGACCACTCACGAACGAGCGGCGGATGCGGTCGACGAGT
Organism: Thermoanaerobaculia bacterium; assembly: GCA_036009605.1. Classification (GTDB taxonomy): domain Bacteria; phylum Acidobacteriota; class Thermoanaerobaculia; order Gp7-AA8; family Gp7-AA8; genus QHVT01. The sequence continues at coordinate 9,456 of DASYLL010000166.1, forward strand.
GCGACGAGACTCGGCGTCGGTGGATCCGTGTGCTTCATCGCTTCTTCGACGGCGCCGCAGTTCTCGTGTCCGAGGACGACGATCAGCCTCGCCCAGTCCTTGCTGATCGAGTATTCGATCGATGCCAGTCCGAACTCGTCGGCGACATTTCCCGCGGCGCGCACGATGAACAACGATCCGAGCGACTGATTGAAGATCAGCTCCGGCGGAACGCGGCTGTCCGCGCACGAGAGGATGATCATGGGCGGGCACTGCTTGTTCTCCAGCGCTTCGCGTTCTGCTTTGAGGTGGGTGTATTCGATCTCGCCGCCCTGGTATTTGAGATTGCCGGTTTGCAGTGCTTTCCACAGCACGTCTGCAGTGATGTCCGGTGAGACCGGACCGCAATTGAGGTCCTCCGCTGCGAGCGGAACGCACACCACCAGCGCGAGAATGAGAATGAACGAACGACGCATACTTCCTCCTGCCTTACGATTGGGACCGTGCGAACGATTGTCCTCTTTCTGCTGACATTTGTCTGTCTCTCCGTCAACGCTGCGTGGCTCAAAGGGAACATTCACACGCACACGCTGGAGAGCGACGGTGATTCGCCGCCCGCGGACGTCGTGCGCTGGTACGCGGAGCACGGCTACGACTTTCTCGTGATCACCGATCACGACAAGATCACCCGCGTCGAGGACTCGCACGGCATGGTCATGATCCTCGGCGAAGAGGTCACGGATCGCCTGCCGAAGAAGCCGTTGCACGTGAATGCGATCGGCATCGAGAAAGCGGTCCTGCCGCAGAAGGGTGCGACGCCGGTCGAAGTGCTGCAGAACAATATCGATGCGGTGCGCAAGGCCGGTGCACTCGCGCTCATCAACCATCCGAATTTCGGCTGGGCGTTCGGCGCGGATGAACTGCTGAAGCTCGAGCGCGCGAACTTTCTCGAGATCGCCAGCGGCCATCCGTTCGTGAACAGCGACGGTCCGCCGTCGGTCGAGTCGATGTGGGATCGCATGCTCACGGCGGGCAAGAAGATCTACGGAGTGGCCGTCGACGACATGCATCACCTGAAGCGCGTGTTCGATAGTGACGTCGTGCTGCCGGGTAAGGCATGGGTTGTCGTGCGCGCGGAAGAACGCGATGCGAAGTCGATTCTCGCGGCGCTCGCACGCGGCGATTTCTACGCGTCGAATGGCGTCGAGCTCGAAGAGCTCACGATCGCGGAGAAGTCGATGACGGTGAAGGTGCGCGAGAAGAATCTCGCGCGCTATCGCATCCAGTTCATCGGCAGCGGCGGGCGCGTGTTGCAGGAGTCCGCCGGTCTCATTGCGACGTACGCGATTCGCGGCGACGAAGGCTACGTCCGCGCGAAGGTCATCGACTCGAACGGTCGTGCCGCGTGGGGATAGCCCGTTTTTCGATAGACTCGCGCGCGATGCCGCTTCAGGTCAGTCCCGCATTTCCTTTCGAGACGCTGGTGCTGATCGGCGGCGGCGAGTTTTCTTTCGGCGAGACGCGTGAGATCGACGAACTGCTGTTGTCGCGCATGCCGGCCGACAAGCGCACGATCGCGTTCCTGCCAACCGCGTCCGGTTCCGCGGAGTACGCCGGCCACCTCGGCACGTACCTGCGCGGGATCGATCCGACGGTCAATGTCATCAACGTGCCGATTTATCGCGGTCGTGACAATCGGCGCCAGAAGAATCTCGACGCGATTCTCTCCGCCGGCATGATCTACCTCGGCGGCGGCGTCACGAACAACCTCGCGCCGGTGCTGCGTGAATCGCCCGCGGAACTGGCGATGCGCGATGCGGCGGCGAATGGCGCCGTCATCGCGGGGATCGGTGCAGCGGCGTCGTGTTTCGGTACGCACGCGCGCGACATGCGCGGCATCTCGTCCGCGATCGCGGCTCTCGGATGGTTGTCGAATACCGTCATCGACACGGGTTTCGAGCCTGAGAATGACACCGCGTTGCGCCGGCTCATGTCGCTGTCCGAAGTCACGCTCGGCATTGGCATTCCGGCGAAGACCGCGATCGTGGTCGGACGCGAAGGAAACACGGAGATCGTGGGCGAAGGCCGGATCGCGGCTTTCCGAAAAGGGTAGTCGGCCGCGGCCGGTACGCGCGTTGCACCGTCGGCGCAGTTTGGGGGTGTCGCATCGATAGCCGTACGGAAACGTCCGACGTGACGGAGAGGCCGGTCACGAACGAGGAACTGGTGCGTTTTTTCAGCGTGCTGTCGCATGACCTGAAGTCGCCGATCTTCGCCGTCGACGGATTCAGCGACCTGCTCCTCAGCGACTACTTCGACAAGCTCGACGATGAGGGTAAGGATTTCCTGAAGCGCATCCGCTCGAGTGCGCAGTACATGAAGAAGGTGCTCGACGAGATGTCGCACCTCGTCAAGCTCCTCGCGCGACCGAGTGCGCGCAAACCGACGCCGCTGCGGGAGGTCGTCGAAGAGGTCATCCACAAATACAACTTCCAGATCGAAGAAGGCGGCGTGCGAGTCGACCTCCCGGCGGAGCTGCCGGTGGTGAATGTCGATCCGGAAAAGATCCGCGAAGCGATCGGCGTGTTGATCGCGAACGCGCTGTTCTTCACCGACCGAGCGAAGGGCGAACGTCTCATCGCGATCGAAGTCACGCAGGACGGCGAGGTCGTGCGCTTCTGCGTGCGCGATAACGGCACCGGCATCGATCCGCGTTATGTGAGCCAGGTGTTCGAGCTCGGCGGGATGAGCAAGCTCGACAAACCGCGCGGCGGCGGTCCGGGATACGGGCTCTATCTCGCGAAGCGCCTGATCGAGAGCCAGGGCGGCGAGCTGACCGTGGACTCGACGATGGGTGAGGGAAGCACGTTCTGCTTCACGATCGCTTAGCGCTCTCGCGCTGCGCGCGAACAAAAGCGCTCAGTTCCCGGTCGGCTGCGTTTCGGCGACGAGATCCCCGGACAACCGGGAACCGACAACCGACAACGGCGAGCCAGCGAGCCCGTCCAGATCGACATCCTCCGGCAGCGGCTCTTCTCCGGGCAGCGCGATGATGCGCACATGCACGTAACGATCGCGGGCGACGTCGACGCCGAGGAAGCGGGCGGCGGCTTGCGAGAGATCGAGGCAGAACTTCTTCGCGTACGGTCCGCGATCGTTGACGCGTAACCGGAGTTTGCGGCCGGTCGCGCGCGATTTCACTTCGACCCAGGTACCGAGCGGCAGCGTGAGGTGTGCGGCGGAGAACTTGCCGTTGCGGAAGACTTCGCCATTGGCGGTTTTGCGTCCGTCGAAAAACGACGAGTAGTAGCTCGCGAGTCCGTTCACGCGATGCTTCACCGCGACCTGCGTGTACTTGACGAGGCGCTGCAGCAGGTTGGGATCAACAGCCTCGGAGGTGGCAAGCGGAGTCGAGCGTTCGTAGCAGCCCATCAGCGGTTGGGCGGGAGCGAGATCCGGGAGTCCTTCCTGCGCTGGTGCAGACACGGCGAAGAGGAAGACGGCAAAGGCGGTGGTCACAACTCTGTACATCGGCCGGCATTCTATGCGCAGATCACAATCCGGGCCAGGTTGCGGTAGAGAATGGTAGTTAACGCATTCTGGCTCAACAGTTTGGTTGTGGTCTTCGTCTTGCTAATAAGTGTCGTGAGTAAGGGAGGACCACCGAATGTCCCAGCCGGAGACACGGAGGCCGTACCAGGAACGGTTTCTCGATAATTTCGACCGATCGCAGCTACGCCGTGAGGTCGAAGCCGTGCGCCCGCGTCGTTTCGGAGGGTTGAAGAAGAAGTACGCAACCTGGGTTCTGGGTGCGTCGCTGGCCGTGGGCGGCATCGGCACGCCGCTGGCCATGATTCCCGATAACAGCGAGACGGAGCAGAGCTCACCGTCCTCGATGATGGTCGATCCGAATTTCGAAAAAGACTTGAAAGCCGCGCGCTCGATCGCACAACAGGTCGCCGGCGGAGTCGTGGCGATCACGCATGGCGTCGAAGCAGCCGCGAGTGCACCGTTGAAAGCGGTCGCCGCGGCCCCGAGGAAGCTGTCATTCGTATCGGACAAAGTACGCCAGGACTTTTTCCACAAGGAAGTGCCCTTCGGCGCGATGATCTACAGGGAAGCGAAGAGGAACAACCTGCGGCCCGAGCTCGTGGCGGCGGTGGTCCAGGCGGAATCGCGCTTCAAGCCGACGGCTCGCTCCGGCGCCGGCGCGGTCGGACTCATGCAGCTCGTGCCGCGCACCGGTCGCTGGATGGGCGCGCGCGATCTCACGAATCCGCAGCAGAATATCGCCGCTGGGACGAAGTACCTCAAGTACCTGAGCGAGCGATTCGACGGAAACGAGACGCAGATCATCGCCGCGTACAACGCCGGCGAAGGCAACGTGAAGCGCTTCGGCGGCGTGCCGCCGTTCCGCGAGACGCGCTCGTATGTCGACAAGGTGCAGGGTTACGAAGAGGATTTCAAGAATCGCGTCGAGAACCGGATGACGGATCTTTCGACGAGCGAAGCGTCACGAATTGCGGAGACGATCGCGGTCGCCAGGTGACGGATCACTGCTAAGTTGCGAGCTGCCTTCAGCCTGGCCGGGGCGATCAGTATTCCTCAGGTATGAGCGACAAATCCTCTGTCGCGACGCGGAGCCTGTGTTTCGGGTTCCGCGCAACAAAGTCGGCGACGTCCACATAACGGCTGGGCAAGGACTCGCTTTCACTCGAGCCAGTACCGAAAAACCGGAAGCCGTGTGCATGCAGCGCCTGAACCTTCCGCCACTGTTCCACGTCTGCCGACTTCGGTACGCGGAACGAGCGACCCATTTCATAGAGCCTCGAACCGCACTGCGGGCATCCATGAGGACCCTCGGGATCAAGCTTGAAACTCTTCCGACAATGGAAACAGGCATGCGCGACCAGGCGGCGGGCGGCAGGTTTCATCGCCGGCCCAACTACTCTTTCGAACGCCCTTCCCAATCCTCACGAATGGCGCGGCCGGGGGAGCGATCCTTCAGCCGCGGCCGTTCGAGAATGGTCGACACCACATCCGCGACGCCCCACGAAAACAGCGTGACCGCGGCAACCGTGAGCAGGTGTGTGACCGAGTGGAGATCGAGGAGAAGGAAGAGGATCACCGGAACGGCGATGCCCATCACGAGGATGCCGACGACGAGTCTGATTCCCGACACGGGTGCAATTGAAACACACCCGTCAGGTCCAATCATTCATCTTCTTCCGCAGCTGATCGATGGTGAGCAGTTTCTCCGCGCCGTCGGACTCGCGGCGGAACACCGCGTGGTACCAACCCTTCATGCCGACCGGCGTGTACGTGTCTTTCCCCATCCGCAGGCGTCCGCCCGAAACGAGCTTCAGGAACACCTGCTCGTATGCGGAGCGCGCGAGACGGCGATCGGGAAACGGCACCGCGTAGTTGCGCTGGCGGCGTTCGGTCCTGCGACGCTCGGTCCGAGGCTTTTCGTGGAGCAGCGAGATGCGTCTCCGATCGAGGTAATGCGACGGACGTCTCGGGACGAGTTTTCCGGGACGATCATTGCGCCGGCGCGACAGCACGGCCGGCCGCGGACGCAAATCATCGAGCAACGGCGCCTCGGCGGGTTTCACCGGCGTGCTCGCCCTTGGTTCCGCCGCGCTGACGTTCGCTATCTCGACCTGGTGTTTCTCGCGCGCCTGCTGGCGAACGAGCACGAACTCATCGATCGTCTCCGCGGTCCACGCTCGTCCCGTTGTGAGCAGGACCATCTCGGTCTCGTAGTTTTTCAACTCGTGAATCACGCTGCCCCAGCGGCAGAGACGGCCGACATCTTCGTACGCCGTTGGACGATCGACGAGCTCGAGCATCGACGGCGCGCGTCCGTCGAGAATCGCGAACAACAGTCGGAAGCTGAACGGATCGGAGTAGCGACGAATCGACTTGCGGAAGAACCACGCGGTCTCTTTCGCGATCTCGCGCAGCGACCGCTGGTCGCCGAGCTGCGTTCTCCAGAGCGGCGCGTTGACGTCCGAGGTGTAGGGGCTGGTGTGATAGTGAAAGTCCTTCGTCAGCCAGCCTTTGCGCGTCGTGTGTTTGCCCGGGACGACGTCCGCGATGACCGGGATCGCGAGCTTGTCGAGCATCGAGAGGTCGTAGGAAGGCCACGTCATCACTTCGCGCACGATGCCGACGATCAATGCCGCCGCGGCAATCATGAGACCGGGATCCGGCGTGAAGTCGACCGTGACTTCGATGCGACTGCCGCGCGGTCGCACGCCGACGCCGGTCGAGCGCCGGTTCGACGCAACGAGCATCACCGGCACGGGCAGGATGTACGCGAGCAGCAGCGCCAGCGCCTTCTCGTTTCGATGGCGGTTCTGCTGCGATTTCGGGATCTCGTACGAGATGTTGTAGTGGCTGCTGTACGCTTTGAGGCGCACGGTGTGGCCGGTCTTGTGGCCCCAGTTCGTGAGCTGATCGCGCACGAATCCGATCTGCTCCCAGAGGTTGCGCACCATGCGAGCAGTCGCGGAAGGCGCGAGCTCGATCACGGGAGTCACGACTTCGATGACGCCGCGATCGAAGTAAACCGCGCCGCCGGTCGGAAGCTGCATGGACGTTTTCTCGCGTGTCAGTAATGGCTGATCGATGAACGCACTGGGATGTTTCCAGTACGGTTCGGGATTGATCTCGACGTCGTCGAGCCACACGTTGAACTCCGACTCCATGCCGATGACCGGCATGTCGAGTCGGGTGGATCGCAACCGGCGAGCAATCTCGCGGTCGAGCTCGGTTTTCACGTCGAGAGGTGACACGTTTCGCTCCGGAAGGATGGACTGCTCTGCGACCTCACCTATAGCAAACAGCGGGCCTGCCTCGGAGTGAACTAATCGGCGCCTGGAGGTGAAATCCGTCGATCTTTGCGCCGCCGATCCTCGAACGCGAACCGCGGCTTGTTCTCCTGAGGCTGCTCCATCCGGTCTTCGCTGATCTCGCGCGGGATCAGTGTCACGTAGCCGAGATCGAGATGGACGTGATCGTCGGCGTTTTGCCCGATCACATGTCCATACGGCAGCACAGAGATCTCATCGCTCACATCCTCGGCGATGTCGTTGTACTTCTCGATCAGTTCCTTCGTCTTCAGGATCTGCGTGCCGATGCGATAGGCGTCCGCCGACGTGCCCCACATGTGCGGGGTGGCGTTGATGGCGAGCTTGTGCGATGGCGAACGGTAGCCGCCGTTGACGGCGATGTGGACCGAGGCGCCGCACGCAGTGCGGAACTGCTCGAGGTAGAACGCCAGGATGCGCACCGCGCACGGAACGTAGCGCGGGTACTGCTGCAGGCGCGGCGCTTCCTTGAGGTCGGTGAGGATGAACTCGTTCATCCCGAAGTGCGACGTGAGGCGCGTCGACAGCCCGATCTCGTGCGACGCGATCTCGTAGAAGTAGCGCGGCAGGCGATGACGCCGTCCGTGCGTGTCTTTCACCATCTCGCCCGGCTTGAGGATCGCGCGAAGCTCGTCGTCGAGATCGAAGGCGTCGACGACTTTCAGACCCTGCGCTGCGTCGACACTACTCATCGGCAATTCCGGCCAGCGTGTTGAAGATGTCGCGCGAAACATCGGCGACTGCGGTGCTGCGGCCCTGCTCTGCTTCGAACTGCGTGAGGATCACCAGCACGTACGGCTTCCGCCCTTCGAGATACACGATACCGGCATCGTGATGCACGGTCGAGATGTTGCCCGTTTTGTGCGCGACGCGCGCCGCTTTCGGCAGGCCGGCCGGGATGCCGCTGCGGTATTGCTGATCGAGCAGGATCTCCAGCATGTCATCGCAAGCCTTCTGCGAATACGCCTTCCCCTCGGCGATGAGGCGCAGCAATTTCAACAGACCGTTGGCCGTGGTTTCGTTGTTGAGACTCGCCTCGAACGCGCGCTGATCTTCGACGCCGCGCAGCACGCGCATGCCATCGATATCGAGCTCGTCGAGCGCGAGTTGCACCGTATGGATGCCGATGACGTCGAAGAGGAGGTTCGTGGCGAGGTTGCTCGACTTCGTGATCATCCAGTACGCGAGCTCGCGCACGGTGAGCGTCTTGCCGAGGTGGCCGTACACGTCGGGATCGGCGTCGCGGCCGAGATCGAGCATGAACGGTTCCTGATTGACGATGCTCGTGAAACGGTTGCGCACGTGCACCGGTGCATCGAGCGACAACTCGCCGCGATCGACCTGCCGGAAGACGCCGAGGAGCACGGCCAGCTTCATCGTCGACGCGGCGTGGAAATAGTGATCGGCGTTGTACGACCACTGGATCGTGGTCTCGGCGTCGTAGAACGAGATGCCCAGATCGACGAGGCCGTGCTGCTGCCGGATCTTCAGGACGTTGCGATACAGCGACACTTCGGCCGCGGCTACGGAGTCTTTCGCTGAAGTCTGGACCGGCATCGCGCGAATCTTACCGTGCGTCCCGGGTGCAAGAATCGGGCGACATCAGAGGTTGGACGCGCGCAGGAACCGTCCGACCCGTTCGATGCCGGACGTGATCTGCTCGACCGGGGCCGCGTACGAGATGCGAATGAATCCCTCTCCGCGACTTCCGAATGCCACGCCGGGAATCACGAGCACCGCCGCGTCGGTGGCCAGCTCTTTCGCGAACGGAATCGTGTTGCACGAGGGCACCGGCACGAAGGCATAGAACGCGCCCGCGGGCGGTGGGATGTCGGCTTCGAGCTCGTGGCGGATCGCCTGCAGCGCGGCTTCGCGTTGCGTCGCGAATTGTGCGCGCACACTCGCGAGCCACGAGGCGTTCCAGTCGCGATCGTCGAGGATCATTTCCGCGAGCGCTTGCGAGAAGACCGACGCGCAGGTCGCGACGTATTGGTGCGCGGTGATGATCGGCTTCATCACGGATTCGTGCGCGAAGATCCATCCGAGGCGGAGGCCGGTCATGGCGTGGCTCTTCGAAAGGCCATTGACGACGATGACGTTCTCGCGCGGTATCCCGCTATCCATAGGGTCGAGGATCGAGGCGGGTGGCGCGTCGTACCAGATCTCGCGATAGATCTCATCGCAGACGACGAGCAGGCCGAGCGAAGCGATGGCCTCGAGTGTTTCGCGCGGGATGACCGCGCCGAGTGGATTCGACGGCGAGTTGACGACGATGAGTTTCGTGCGCGATGTGATTTTCTTGCGCAGCGCGTCGACGTCGATCTGCCAGTCGGGCGGTTCGAGATCGTACGTGACCGCGGTCGCGCCGCAGATCTTTGCGAGCGTTGTGTACGAGACGAAACCGGGATTCGGCACGAGCACTTCATCGCCCGGGTTCACGTACGCGGTGAAGATCGAGAAGAGCCCTTCCTGTGTGCCGGCGGTGACGCAGACTTCGGTCTTCGGATCGAACGCGAGGCCGTCACTGAGTTTTTTGCGGAGCGAGAGAGCGCCGGCGTTCGGCGAGTAATGCCAGGAGGTTGTGGCGGCGCGTGTGGCCATCTCACGCAGGCGCGCGTCGGGGAGAACGTTCGGCTCGCCGATGCCGAGGTTGACGGAGAGCGGCGTGGCGAGCGCGTTGATCTGGCGGATCAGGGAGAGTTCGATGCCGGACAGGCGATCCGCGGGGTTCATTGTTGGCAGTGTATTTCGGGTTGTCGGTTCTCGGTTGTCGGTCGTCTGTGAAGCAGTGCGAAGAGCCGCAGACAACCGATAACGGATAACTGACAACCCGCTATAAGCCGCGGCCCGACAACGCCGTGGCCACGGCCTGCATCAGGATCCGTACGTCGAGCGCGAGCGACCACGAGCAGAGGTACTGCAGGTCGTACGTCAGCTTTGTCTCGTTCGTCTGATCGTACTCGGCCGACACCTGCGCGAGGCCGGCGATGCCGGGGCGCGCGCAGAGGCGCAGCGCGAATGCGGGCATCGCGGCGGTGATGGCGTCGTGAATCGCGCCGACTTCGGGACGCGGACCGACGAGGCTCATATCGCCGGTGAGCACGTTGAAGAGTTGCGGCAGCTCGTCGAGGCGATAACGGCGCAGCAGGCGACCGAGTTTCGTCATCCGTTCATCGCCTTCGACTGCGCGTTGCACCGCGTCGTTCGGGACCATCGTGCGCAGCTTCCACATGCCGAAGCGGCGGGCGTTCAAGCCGACGCGTTCCTGCCACAGAAACACGGGACGTCCGTTCAACACGAGAACGAGCAGCGACGCGACCAGGAGCAGCGGCGTCACCGCGACGAGCAGAATCGCGGCGCCGATGACATCGAGCACGCGTTTCGCGAACGCGCCGACGCCGTATGCGCCGCGCATCGAGACTTCGGCGAGCGGGCGGTCGCCGAGGACGCGGAAGCGTTCGCCAGCGAGGAGGGCTTCGCTGAGGGAGGGGAGGAAACAGAAGCCGTGCGGACCGCAGAGCATCAGCAGCTCGAGGCGGCGGCGCTCGTCGAGAACGGGCGAGACGTCGATGACTTCATCGGCGTCGGCGATGATCTGTCGTGCGTCGGGTTGGTCGAGCGTGACGCACGCGTCGACGCTGATGCGCGCGCGTTGGAGCGCGGCGGGATCGGATGTTGCGGCGGCGAGATCGGCGGGCGCGCCGACGAGGACGACATGTTCCATCCGGCGCGGCCAGCGCGTGTTCAGCAGGCGGCGCCACAAGCCGAGTGCCGCGCTTTCGACCAGCGCGACGGCGACGACGAGCGAGCTCGGGATGAGCACCTCGAGGAACAGGCCGGCGAGTGCGATGAAGCCGATCTGCAGCGGGATGGCGACGATCAGCGATGGGCGGTGTCGCGGCGATGCGGTGATCGTGTAGAAGCCGGTCAGCGCGAGTGCGAGCAGGAGCGGCAGCACGAACAGCGCGACGTTCGCCGCGGTGAGCGGGAACTTGTTTTCGGGCAGGAGCCCCTGCGTGAACGGGAGGGCGACGTGGCGTCGCAGTTCGACGACGGCCGCGAGGCAGAACGCGGCGACGAGCGCGTCGACGAGCATCGTGATGAGCGTGCGGAAGAGGCGTCGATTCGAGCGCGGACGCAGCATCAGGCCACTCCCGCCAGCTCGGCCATGCGCGCGAGGGTAGTCTGTCGCGAGTAGAAGCGCGCGACGCGTGCGCGCAGTTCTGCTGGTGATGTCTCGTCGCGCAGCGATGTGATTGCACGAGCGGCGAGTCGAGCGAGATCGTCTTCGACGACCGCGGCGGTGATGAGCTCTTCGCATCCGCGAAACGCGAGCGAGGTTCCGGCGATCGCGCATCCTGCTTCCGCGGCTTCGAGTGTTTTGAGCGACTGGCCTGAGCCGAACGAGATCGGTAGCAGTGCCACTTTGATGCGGCGCAGCGTTGTTTCGCGCGACGTCATCGGCGACACGACGGTGATGCCGTCGCGTCCGTGCAGGTTGCGAATCCAGGACGGGGCGTCGGCGCCGCCGAGGAAGAGGGTGGCGTCGGGACGTTGTGCGCGGATGCGGGGCCAGAGGTGCGTGACGATCGTGCGCACCGCTTCCTGATTCGCGAAGTAGGCGAGGCGTCCCCAGAAGCCGAAGTCGATCGTGCGCGGCGCGTCGCCGAGCTCCGCGACGTCGATGCCGATCGGGAGGACGACGCCGTTCTTCGCGAAGCGTTCGCGCTCGCTGACGGTGATGATCGTGTCGTAGCGATCGGCGGCGTCGCGTTCGAGGCGTTCTGCTTTGCGCGCTTCGCTGTTCCAGAACGCGCGTGCGAGTCCGCGCGATGCGCTTGCGCGCTCGGACATGCCGATGGCGGCGGAGTCGATCGCGTCGAGGATCCAGCGTCGTGCGCGTACCGCTTGGAACGCCCACGGATCGGTGCGCGTGAGAAGAACGATGGCGGTGTCGAACCGGCCGCTGTTTGCGAGGGCGGATTGCCAGTCACGTGCGCCCAGAAGTGTGTGCAGCGGAAGTTGCTCGCTTGCGATGCGCGCGGCGGCGCGAAGGAGTGTGAGAGGCGTGCGTGAGACGGGCGTGCACGAGGCGCAGCCCGCGGGTCCCGCGACGACGAGCTCGGTGCCGCGCAGCGCTTCCATCCAGAGCGTCGCGCGCAGGCGATCCCCGGTGTGCGGGGGCATGGGGCAACGGGAGGTGATCAGCAGGGTGCTCACTTCAGCGCGGCGAACATACCGCAAGTTTGGAGTGCGGTGGCCGCGGCCACCGCTTTCGTATGCCACGGAGCGAGGGCCGCCACCCTCCCAAAGCGGCGGCTGTGGCGGCCGCACTCCAAACTTGTCGCACACTGTCGCCGTGAGACTGTCGGTCGTCATCCCCACGTACAACACCGCGGAGATGACGCTCGTCTGCTGCGCGAGCGTGCTCGAGGCGTTGCCGGGTGATGCCGAGGTGATCGTTGTCGATGATGGCTCGACGGATGATTCGGCGCGGCGCATTCGCGAGGCGTTTCCGTCGATCGTCGTGCTGCGGCAGGACGTGAATCGCGGCTATTCGGTGGCCGTGAACGCCGGCGTTGCGGCATCGCGTGGCGATCTGGTGTTGCTGCTCAACAGCGATACGCGCGTGATGGCGGGTGCGCTCGATGCGTTTCTCGATGCGTTTGCGGATGAGAAGCTCGGCGTCGCCGGCGCGCAGTTGATCAACGCCGATGGCTCATCGCAGTGGAGCGCCGGGCCGGTGCCGACGATGCTGTGGATAGTCGTCGCGGTGAGCGGGATCGCGCCATTGCTGCGTCCGTTTCGCAAACGCAAAGCGAGTGTTGCGGGCGAGGTTGGATGGGTAAGCGGCGCGGCGATGGCGATTCGGCGTCGCGTCTGGAACGAAGTCGGTCCGCTGCGCGAGGACTTTCGTTTCTACGCACAGGATCTCGATCTCTGCGTTCGTGCGCGTCGCGCGGGATGGACGATTCGGTTGCTGCCGAACGCACGCATCGAGCATCGCCATGGTGCGACGATCGCGCGTGATCGTGCGTTGCCGTACGCGCCCGATCTTCTGTGGCTCGATCTGCTGACGTGGGGACGCGGCGAGTACGGCGATGCGTGGGCGCATCGTGCGCGCCGGGCGATGATCGTTGCTGCGGCGGTGCGACGGATCTTCGCGCGCGATGTCGCCTTCAAGCGCGGCTACGACGCCTTGCGCAACAGCTCTTCGTAGAACGCGACCAGCCGTCGCGCGAGCACGTCCGCGTCGTAGCGCTCCACGACCAGTGCGCGTGCCGCGTCACCGATGCGTTGTGCGAGCGCATCGTCATTCATCACGCGCACGACGTGTTGTGCGAGCTCCGCGGGGTCGTCGGCGATGAGGATGTTCTCGTTCGGAGTGACGTCGATGCCGCCTGCGCCGAGTGGCGTGGCGATGACCGGTTTGCCGTGGGACATCGCCTCGAGGACTTTGATGCGCATGCCACTGCCGGAGAAGAGCGGCGCGAGCATCGCGCGGAACGGTGCCGCGAACGCGCGGAGATCGGGGACGTCAGCGGCGACTTCGATTCCGCGGGCGAGAAGATGCTCGCGCAATGCGGTCGGAAATGCGCTGCCGGCGACGGTCAGTCGTGCGCGTGGTT
>DASYLL010000167.1:0-6278 GCA_036009605.1 Thermoanaerobaculia bacterium
CCATGGCGTGCTCGGCTCTCGCTGATGTCCATCCTTCGAAAACTGGGGCAAGTAGGGCTCGATGTCTTCCTCGGGATGTCGCTTCTTCGTCCGCAGCTTCATGAGCGCGGTGTTGACGACGATGCGGTGGAGCCACGTCGACAGCGAGGACGTCGCTTCGAAATTGCCGATGGCACGATGGACCGAAATCATCGCGTCCTGCACGGCATCGCGCGCGTCTTCTTCGTTCGGAAGAAACTGTCGCGCAAGACGCAAAAGCCGCGGGCCCTGTTCGCGCAGGAGCGTCTCGAACGCAGCGCTGTCGCCCGACTTCAGGGCGGCGACGAGTGCTGCATCGCGATCGCTCGAGACCATGCTCACGCTCGAATCGGAACCAACGTACCGCTCGTTCCGGCGGCTTCGTCGGAGAGGAGAAACGCGATCGTCGCCGACACACGCTCGAGCGGCACGAGCTTCGACGCGTCCATCTCTTTGAGCATCGCAGGGGTTGCCATCGAATCAGGGAGAACCGCGTTTGCCGTGATCCCGTTCTTCCGTTCTTCCGATGCGAGAACTTGTGCGAGCGCATTCAGCGCGGACTTTGCGACGGTGTACGCAGCGCTGCCACCGACAGGATGCAACGTCACGAGCGAGCTCACGACGACGATCCGACCCGGATGCGTCATATGCGCGAGCGCTTCACGCGCCGCGAGAAACGCAGTTGTCGTATTCGTCGCGAGCATCGTCGACCACGTTTCGAGTGACGTCTCGCGCACGGAGCCGCCGGTCCAGCCGCCGACGAGATGGACGAGTCCATAGATCTCTCCGAAGGTTTCGAACGCGCGGCGTACCGATTCTTCGTTCGTGAGATCCAGCTGCTCGCGCGTTGGAACGATGCAGTTGTAGTCGAGGGAGAGGCGACGGACGACTTCGGTGCCGAGGCCGCCGTTGCCGCCGGTGATGACGAGGGTGCGCATCGGGGATGGAGCTTAACGTATTCTGGCGCGGATCTTTCTTGAGTCCGCTCCCGGATATGTTTCTCAGGACCCTCCTCGCAATCCTCCTCGCTGGTTCCGCACACGCTGCGACACTCCCCGGGTTCCGGGTCGAGACGATCGCGTATGCACCAGGCTTCGTCAGTTCAGTCGCAGTCGATTCGCAGGGAACGATCTACTTCACGACGACCGACGGCTGGATTCAGCGTGTCGATGGCACGTTCGCCACGAAGATCGTCGCCCTCCCCACACGCGCCGGCGGCAACGGCGGCCTCCTCGGCATGGCGCTGGTGGACGACCAGACCGCGGTCGTGCACTACACGACCTGGGACGCAACGGCGGGCGAGATGGGACGCGTTCTCGATGACGTCGTATCGCGCGTCGATCTCTTCACCGGCGCGCAAACGGTGCTGCACACGTTCGTGTGCGACATCGGAAACCGCGCGAACGGCGCGTCGTCCGAACATCACGGCGGCAATCTCACCATCGCTCCCGATGGTTCGGTGTTTGTCGGCATCGGCGAGTACGGCGGCCACGTCATCGCGCAGAAGCCGGAGTGGAATGGCGGCAAGATCTGGCGCATCGATCCGAATGGCATCGTCACGCAGTGGTCGCGCGGCATGCGCAATCCTTATGACCTGGCGTGGGATCCCGAGCTTGCACGCGTCGTCGTCGCGGACAACGGCGCGGATGGTGGCGATGAGATTCACGTCGTCGATGAAGGCGACAACTGCGGATGGCCATTGACGTACGGCAGCAATCCGCCGATGCCTGGCGCGGTCGAGCCGGCGTATGTGTTCACGCAGACCGTTGCCCCGACCGGCGTCGTGCGACTGGATGGATCGAATCCGCTGTTGCGTCGCGGCTATCTCGTCGGCGCGTTCGTCACGCGCTCGATCTATTACTTTCCGTCGATGGTCGCACCGGTCGCGGATCCTGTCGCTGTCGTGAATGACTTCGACGAGTTCGTCATCGACGTGACGCAGGCCGCGAACGGCGATGTCATCTTCGCGACTGCAGGCAACGCGGGAACTGCGATTCATCGGTTGCACGCACCGTTGCGCGGCGACTGCAACGGCGACGGCGCGACGGACTCTCGCGATGTGCTGCCGCTCATCCGCGAGATCAACGACGGTCCGCCGCAGCGGCATCCGATGGTCGATGCGCAGGGCGGCGCGTACGAAGGATCGTGGGGCTGCGATGCAAACGCCGACGGGCTCATCGACGCCTCGGATCTCGAGACGCTGACTTCGTTGCTCAACGGGCGCAGACGAGCTGTGCGGTCGCGATAACGCTTTCCGTTACAGACGGTCCGTCCTCGCATGAGGGCAAATAACCCCATTCGCCGCCGCGAGTTAGAGAGGAAAAGCGGCATCCTGAATGCAGTAGCCCGGTCGGAGTCATTCGAAGGAGGCAAACCCTATGAATCAGTCAACACGAATTGTTGCCCGGCCGGTAATCGCACTCGCGATCGCCCTGTCGCTCGTGGCAGGCGTGGCCGAAGCCCAGACGAAGATCAATCCGGGCTGGAACATGTTCAGCGCGCAGCAGGACGTCGAGATCGGCGCGCAGTCGGCCGCACAGGCGGAGGCACAGTTGCCCATCCTGCGCGACCCTGAAGTCGATGCGTATGTGAATCGCATCGGCCAGAAGCTCGCGGCGAGCGCAGGCGGGCCGCAGTTTCAGTATCGCTTCCGCGTCGTGAACGCGTCGGACATCAACGCGTTCGCGCTGCCGGGCGGCTACATCTACCTCAACCGTGGCATCATCGAGAACGCGCAGAATGAGGGCGAAGTCGCGGGCGTGCTCGCGCACGAGATCGCGCACAGTGCGTTGCGACACGGCACGCACCAGGCGTCGAAAGCATATGCCGCACAAGCGGGTCTGCAAATCCTCGGCGGACTCCTCGGCGGCAAGGTCGGCAACAACACCGCGCAGATTCTGAACACGGTCGGCGGCGTCGGACTCAACGCGCTGTTTCTGAAGTTCAGTCGTGAGCTCGAAACGCAGGCGGACGTTCGCGGCGCGCAGATTCTCGCGGCCAGCGGATACACGCCGGCCGACATGGTGAGCTTCTTCAATCAGCTCGCGAAAGTCGACAGCTCGAAGAAGACGACGTGGCTCTCGCACCACCCTGCACCGCCGGATCGTCAGGCGCGCATCGAGAAGGAGCGTCAGCTGCTTCGCGAGTCCGCGACGCCGACGCAGAACGTCGCGGCACTGAATCGCATCAAGACCGAACTGCGCGCCAATGGCACGGCGCGCAGTTCGGCGCAGATCGCGCAGGCGCAGACGAGCAGTAGCGCGCGCAGCAATCCGCCCATGACGAGCAGCACGACGAACAACGCGACGACCATCGGTCAGGTCGCGGCGCCTTCGAATTCGCTGCGCAAGTTCACAAATCGCAGCGGAGCGTATGCGATCAGCTATCCGTCGAACTGGCGCGTGTATGACAGCGGCGGCTTCGGTGTGACGATCGCGCCCGACGGCGGCATCGGCGACGCCGGGGGCCGCACGGAAGTCGTCTACGGACTGATGGTCAATCACTACGATCCGTTCGGCTCGAACTATCAGGGCAAGCAGATCACGATGCAGGACGCGACGAACGACCTGCTCGCGCAGATCCGCAAGAGCAGCCCCCATCTCCGCGTGGTCAGCGGCTCGGGCCAGCAGCTCCGCCTCGACGGCAAGACCGCGATGGCGGCCAGCCTCCGCGGCACGAATCCGAACACGCGCCTCGCGGAACGTGTGACGGTCGTGACGCGCGCGCTGCCGGACGGACATCTGATCTACATGCTGTTCGTGACGCCGGAGAAGGATGCGGCGAAGTACAGCAGCGTGTTCAACAACATCGTGGCGTCGGTGGATGTGAGCGACGCGCGAGCGCACTGACGCGAGGCGGGATGATCCCGCCTCCCCCCGGCGTTATGATCGGGCCGGAGGAACCTCACATGTACGATGAAATGATGGTCGCGCCCATGCGGCAGGAGCTGACGCGACTCGGAATCGAAGAGACTCGCACCGCGGCGGATGTCGACGCGGTGCTGGGAGAGAAGAAGGGGACTGTGCTCGTGGTCGTCAATTCGGTCTGCGGTTGCGCGGCCGGAATGGCGCGTCCCGCGGTGGCGATGGCGGTCGAGCATGACGCGCGTCCGGATCGCATGATCACCGTGTTCGCGGGCAATGACCGCGAGGCCACGCAGCGCGCGCGCGAGTACTTCGTCGGCTATCGTCCGTCGTCGCCCGCCATCGCGCTGATCAAGGACGGGCAGGTCGTGAAGATGCTCGAGCGGTATCAGATCGAAGGGCGCCACGCGCACGACATCGCCGCGGAGCTGACGACGGCGTTCGATCAGTACTGCAAGCAGCCCGTCGCGGTTTCGTAAGTTACTTCGCTTCGTAGTCGCGCAGAGATGGCGCGATCCGGTTTTCGAACTCGCGCGCGGCGTCAGCGATGCCGCGCGCTTCGATCACCACGACCGCCGGTGCGTCCGGCAGATCGCCGTGACGCTCGTGGCGCTCCAGTCCGCACAACGCGTCGTTGTTGCTGGCGCCGTACTCCTGCTGCGTGACCTCCGCGAACCCTGCCGCGCGCAGCGCGTGCTCGAGCGTGCGGAAGTTGTAGAGGAACTGATGGCCCCAGCCGTGGAACGCGCGGTTGATCTCCAGGCAGCCGATCAGTTGTTCCTCGAGCGTCAACTCGGTCGGCGGCTTGTAGTGCGTGAGCCAGACCCAGTCGAGATTCGGCGTCGAGAGCCGCAGCACGCCGTCGTCACGCAACACGCGACGGCACTCGCGGAGGAAGCGCAATCCTTCGACCAGCGTGAGGTGCTCGAGAAAATGCTCCGCGAAGATCAGCTCGACATTCGTGAACGGCCACGGCTCGCGCACGTCGAGCACGACGTCGACGCCTGGGTACGCCGTCACATCGACGTTGGTCCATCCTTCGATGGCCACGGGTCCGGAGCCGATGTGCAATCGCATGCGAAGGCATCCTATCCTCGGCGACGGCACAACGCTCGCAGAGTCGCGCCTCCATGACCGACTTCGAAGACCGGATCCAGCGGATGGTGCGAGACGTGATGGAGGAGCTTGGCCACAACATCGATGAGATCGAGGATGTGACGGAGCCGCCCGGCGCCGATTTCTGCGTGATCACGTTTCGCGATCCGGAGCTGAAACCGATCGAAGTCTCCAAGCCCCTCGGCGCAGGCGAGTCGCAGGAGCAGGACGAGATCCGTCGCGCGCTGCAGTATCGGTTTCACACGTAGCTCAGAGCCTCACGCCGCGAACGCCGAGTCAGGCGCGTTGTGCCGATCGAAGCCTGCGGGCATGACCTCGCGATGGACGTGCCGCGAGGCGAAGCGGCCAGCGCTGCCGGCCGTGCCGGCTACTTCGGCGCGTAGAAGGAGCGCCCGCGCTGATTCTCGTCCACCTTCAGCCCATGCTGGATCGGCGGAAACGCGCGCTGCTCGCAATCGACGCGCTCGCACAAACGACACGTCGTGCCGATCGGTACCGCGGCGTTCATGTTGTCGAGATCGTAGCCATCGGCATACACGAGCTTGCGCGCGTCCTTGACCGGACAACCGATGCCGACGGCCATCAATGCATCACCCGACGCGTATCCGTAGCTCTTGCGGATCGTGCGCGCGACGCAGAAGTACGCGGTGCCGTCCGGCATCTGCGAGAACTGCGTGCGGATGCGCCCCGGCGTGAGAAACGCCGCGTGCACATCCCATCGCGGACACGATCCCGAGAAGCGCGCGAAGCGAATCCCTGTCCCGCTGAATCGCTTGGAGATGTTGCCCGCGATGTCGACGCGCACGAAGTGAAACGACACGCCCACCGCGCCCGGTTTGCGCAACGTGGTCAGTCGATGGCAAACCTGTTCCCAGCTCGCCGTGTAGTGATGCTGCAGCAGCTCGATGTCGTACTTCACATCCTCGGCGAGCCGATAGAACGCGTCATACGGCATCAGCAGCGCGCTGGCGAAATAGTTCGCGAGCGCGACGCGACAGAGCTTCACCGATTCGGGCGTGTTGAGATTTTTCTGCGAGCGCTCGACGATCGCATCGATCGCGCCGCTCGCTTCGATCAGTCCGAGTTGATGCGCCGCCTGAAACTGCCGGCTCCACGGCGGCAGCACTTCGGACAGATGCAACGTCCGCGACTCCGGATCGTAGCGACGGATTAAGCCGCGATCGCGGCTGACCGGCGTCAACACGACTTCCACGCCGTGCTTCGCGCGGAGATGCACGACGATCGAGCGATACATGTCGGCGCGATCGATCTTCGCGCGTT
>DASYLL010000168.1:0-2774 GCA_036009605.1 Thermoanaerobaculia bacterium
AAAAGAGGGGCGAAGGCCGAGCAAACTCACGTAGCGCGAGATTCTCTCAGCCTTCGCCCCTCGTGAGAGGGGAGAAGGTGCCGAAGGCGGATGAGGGGAGCGCTCTTCTCGCGCGTGTCATCACCAACATCATTGGCGCCAGCGCCGTTACCCCGCTCGGCATGACAAACTAACGCCGCGCGTCTTCTACCGGCGACGTCCCCGCCATCCTCCGGTACGTTCGAAAAAACGACCTGCGCGTGCCGAAGCCGCATCGATAGGCGATGCGTGTCGTGTTGAGGTCGGTCGTGCGCAGCAGGTGCTGCGCGGCGCGCACCTGGATGGCCTTCATGTAATCCGAGATCCGTACTCCGAATCGATCCCGGAAAGAGCGGCTCACGTACTCCGGCGTCAGGCCGTATTCGGAAGCGAGCTCGGAGACGCGCGGTACATCCTCGCGCCGCAGGCAGTCACGCACGTATCGCGCAACCATGAACTTCGAAATTCCGCGCATAGCGATGATGATACGTACGCATTTGCAGCACCGCGTATCTATGTCACGAAATGTCTCTAAGCGACGGGTGGCGTGAGGTGAAAGGTCTTCGGGATGTAGATCGTGAAAAACGAAACGAGCGGCCACAGGCCGCCCGTTCGGGAGTGCAGCACGATCGATTGGCTCAGGCCTTCAGGTGATTGTTGACCAGCTTGGTCATCTCGAACATCGAGACCTGTTCCTTGCCGCCGAAGATCACGCGGAGCTTGTCGTCCGCGTTGATCATGCGCTTGTTGGCCTGGTCCTGGAGACCCTTTTCCTTGATGTAAGCCCACACGCGCTTGGTCACTTCGCTGCGCGGAATCGGTTCGTTTCCTACGATGGCTGCCAGGTCCGAGCTCGGCGTAACCGGTGCCAAAAGTCCCTTGCCGCCGCCCTTGGATGAAGATTTTGTCGCCATTGTTCAAACCCCTCGCGTATTTTCGTTGGCGGCGATTCTGTGCCGAAGCGCATCCGCGCGTCAAACATCAGGAGGTTCCACTTCATGAGGTCTGTTCGGTTTCTTTCCCTTTTTGCCGTAGTCCTGATTCTCGCGCCCGTTCTTTCGGCCGCTGATTTCGGCATTCGCGCCGGTCGCTACAACGATGGCGACGACGAGTTCGTCGGCGCCGAAATGCTGTTCGACATCGGCGCAATCAACATCAATCCCAACATCGAGTACGCGCTCGTCGACGACATCACGTCCGGCTCCGCCAACCTCGACGTCACGGTCGACATCTTCAGCATCGGCAACATCCATCCGTACGTCGGCGCCGGCGTGGGCATGCTGTACGTCGACAACGAGACCTTCACGCGCACTGACGTCGTCGGCAATCTCATCGGCGGCGTGTCATTCAATCTCGAGATGCTCACGCCCTATGCACAGCTGAAGTACTTCCGCGTCCTCGACAACGAGAACGGCGCGGAGGAAGAGGACGACATCGCCCTGACAATTGGCGTGCGCTTCTAGGCACGCGTCGCGTGCCGTTGTCGGTTATCGGTTATCGGGTTGTCTGCACCTTGTCGGCTGCGGCTCAGACAACCGACAACCGACAACGGCACCTTCACTTTTTCCGATCGGCGTGGAAGAGTTTGTTGACGATCTTCCACTCCCCGTCGATCTTCAGCAACGCCATGTAATCGGTGAACGTCACGGCGGGATAGGTCAGCGTGATCTTGACCACCGCGGCGTCGCCGGTCACGTCGATCCAGTCGATCGTCCGCTTCCGCTGCGCTTCGTCTTCCGCGGGCTTGCCGGGCGAGCTCGCGATGAACTCCTCGCTCGTCCGCGACGCGTACTTGCCGTCGCGAATGAACACGAGCTTCGACTCGGGATGGAAGACTTTGCGGAAGTGCGCGCCATCGCCGGTCACATGTCCCTGAAAGTAGTGCTCGATCGCCGCCCGCACCGCCGCATCCTCGGCACCCGCACTCGGTCCGGCAGCCCGGAGCGGCATCACGAACAGCAGCGGCAGAGCCAGCGCAAGAAAGAGTTTTCGCATGCGCCGAGGTTAGCCGCGCACGCGCTCAAACGCATGTACGTTTCAGTGAACGGATGTTACGCCGCCGCCAGCGCCGCCCGATCCTCGCGCACCCGCACGATCGCACGCGAGACGAGATAGAGCGCCAACACGATCAGCGAAGCCGACGTGATGCCGTTCACCATCGCGACCGGATCGACAGTCGCGCCGGAGAAGTTCGAGATCGTCAATCGCACCAGTGCATAGAGCGTCGTCACGAGCACGAACAGCATCGGGATCAGCGTGAACGCAACCTGCTGTCGCCGCTGATGCAGCCAGACCGTGATCGAGAGCAACGTCAACGCGGCCAGCAACTGATTCGACGCACCGAAGAGCGTCCAGAACCGCACCCACGTTCCCGGCGCCGCGAACGCGACGAAGTACAGCGGCAGCGCAACCGTGAGCAACGTACCGACCCACGCGCCGAAACGCGTCGGCCAGCGGAAGAGCTCCTGCACGATGTAGCGTCCGAGGCGCGTGGAGACGTCGACGGTGTCGAAGACGAATGTCGAGAACGCCATCGCGCCGAACGTGATCGCGAAGTTGCGGTACTTCTCGCCGATGATCAACGTGAGGAAGTCGCCGACGCCGTTGCCGTAGATCGTGCCGGGCTTCAGCCCGACGAGATCCTTCTGCGCGACGATCATCACCGTCACCATCGCAATCAACGCCACAAACGCCTCGGCGAGCATCCCGCCGTAGCCAACCGGACGAATGTGCGTCTCGCGATCGATCTGCTTCGA
>DASYLL010000169.1:0-32613 GCA_036009605.1 Thermoanaerobaculia bacterium
GACCAGATGGCGCCGGTATCGGCGTCGTGAGCGAGACGCGCCGACGCAGGCCTAGCGGTGACTACGTCGAGTCGGCCCGGCGAAGCTCGCGGCGTCGATACCAAGCCAGGTGGTCCCAATTCAGCGAATACACTCCACTAGTACCGCGCCGCCGCCACCGCCCCCGCCTGCGGCAACAACGCTTTCACTTTCGCGCGTAACGCCGATGGGTTTCCTTTGCAAACGTACCCATCCAGTCCCAGCCGACGCGCAGTGGTCCGGAGATGGTCCTCGTCGTTCGATGAATGGAGCACGATCATCACGTTGCGCGTTCGGCTGTTCGCGCGAAACACTTCTGCAAGGCGATCGCCGGACAGTGCCGGCATGTTCACGTCGAGCAGCACCAGATCGGGTTGCACGTGAATCACGGTATTGGTCGATCCGAACGGCTGGTCCTGCGTGAATACTTCATAGCCCTCGGCTTCGAGGATGCCGCGCGCGGCGGTGAGGTGCGTCGGATCATCGTCGATGATCAGGATTCTGCTCATGGGAAATCGTCTCCTTCGATGTGCTTCGGAATGTGGACGGTGAAGACGGTGCCGACGCCATACGCGCTTTCGACCGCGACGCGGCCGCCAAGCAATCCCGCGAGCTCGCGGGTGATCGTCAGACCGAGGCCTGTGCCGGCGTGGCGTTTGGTATGGGCGTCTTCGAGTTGATTGAATGCGATGAACAGCTTGTCGAGGTCTTCCGCGCGAATGCCGGTGCCGGTGTCACTCACGGTGAGCGCCATCATCGCGTCCGAGCTGGTTTGCTGCAGAACGATCCGACCTTCCTCGGTGAACTTCGCGGCGTTGCTGGCGAGATTGAGCAGCATCTGACGCAACTTCACCGGATCGGAGGTCATCGTCACGCACGGGCGCTCGGTCGACACGATCACTTCGACGGGACGACCACCGAGGAGCACGCGGGTTGTGTCTGCGATCTCGTGCAGGACGGGCACGAGGTCGAACTCCTCGACGATCACCCGCATGCGGCCGGCTTCGATCTTCGAGAGATCGAGCATGTTCGTGATGACGCTGCGAAGATTCGTTGCGCTTTGCATCAGCAGCGACAGCCGATCGCGTACCTGTCCGACGTAACCGTTCTCCGCCGCCATCCGCATCAGCTCCGCCAATTCGATGATGGCGTTCACAGGCGAGCGCAACTCGTGCGTCACGTTGGCGAGGAACTGCGATTTGATGCGAGTGACTTCTTCCAGCTCGCGTGCGCGTTCGTGCGCGAGCTCTTTCTGGACGAGGATGTTTCCGAGCGAGTGCGACTGCTGCAACACCATCTGCTTGACCGACAGCAGTCCGCTATAACGGCCATCGTCATCGACAACGACGATCTCGTCGTAGACGTTCGCTTGCGGTCGCTCCAGTGCCGTCGCCAGCGCAACATCCAGCCGAACGGTGGCCGGCATGATCAACGGATCGTCGAGCGGAATCGCAGTGATGGGCTTGCGTCCATAGAGCTCCCATCCGAATTGCCGAAACACTGTCGCCAGAAATTTCGTGCGCGTCACGAGACCGATCGGGAGATCGCGTTCGACGACCGCGACCGCATCGAGTGTTGCGTTGCGAAAGAACTCATCGGAGACGAGCTTCACCAACGTTTGCGGATGAATCGGCGCAGGTCGCGATGCGACTTCACCGAGCGTCGGGAAGTGTTCGTGGTCGATGAGCTCCGCAGTCACTTCGCCACACTACGGAGCGCAATCGAAATGCATATGCGAGCGGGGTGAACGCTGCGTGAAGGAATGAGTTGCGTTTACGCCACGTCGACCCAGAGCGTTTCGGGGCACTCGAGACCGAGGGTTCGTTTGACGCTGCGGACGATGGCTTGTTCGAGCTCGGGATCGGACACGAAACGGTCTTCCGTGAATCGCAGAGTCTCGATCCCGCTACGCTTCAGCAGCGTCGTGTCGACGCGGACGAAGACGCGGTAGATGTCGATCTGTCCTGCTTCACGACTTCCCGCCTGCGTTTCGATGAGATTCATGAGAGCGCGAAGGCTGAGCTTGCGCGAGTGGGACATCGGGCGATTCTCCTTACGATCGTCGGGCGAGGGGAGCCGTCGGAACTCGAGGGGCGGTGCAGGCGGGCGAGGGACGGACAACTTCACCGGTGGTTGCGAGGCACCGATGAGAAATTCGCGCAGTGTTTTTTCCTCGCGATCTCCCGCTGCTGCCAACGCACGCACGTACTCCGCTGCGCTGAGCGCCTGCTCCTCGATGAGGCCGAGAAGGACCAGGCGACGTAGCGCGTCATCGCGATCGGCCGCTTCCGCGCGCAACTGCCGCCCCAGCTCGGCCGCCGTGTGAATGCCGGTCACCGCGAAGTAGAGAGCCCATTCCAGCGCAATCAGTTTGAGATCACTCGGAAGTTGATTGGGCTCCCGGCGGCGCCGATAGACAGTCTCGGGAAAAATCGCACGCGCACTCATGCTGCCTCCTGCACGCGAAGTCCGACGACGAGCAGCGAGGTCTGACCCCGCCACAGAATGGGCATGACGAACGTCGAAGGCGGCAGATCGAGCGCCGTCACCTCCGTGATGGTCATCGATCGGGGCACGGAGATCTGCCAGTTGCCGCCGAACGCTTTGCTGGCATTGCCCGACAGCACGTTCGAAAACTCCTGACACATGTCCTTCAAATGCGCGGCCGTGTCTTCGCTCTCGCCGTTGATCGCGAGCACGTCCTTCAGCATCGACACGGGCGAGGTCAGGTAGATACACCCGTGGTACTCACCGTGGATCTCGATGAGGCTGGTGTAGTCGAGCAGCTCCGGGTCCCCGAACTGAATGTGCGGCTCGCCCAGGGTCGGATGTTCGTCCGGGGCCAGCTTGGAGAAGTAGTCGAGGGTGATCCGTTTGAAAAGCCTGAGCTGATCCGGGTTCATTCATTCTCCTGACTCGAAGAGGTGCTTCGTCTTCCGTGGTCTTCGCGCACCGACCATTCCATCAACAGCGACGCGAGGCTGAAGGCCTTCGTCCCCACGACGTCGCATCGATCACTCACACGAAGCGTGTGCTCGCGCATGGACAACATCCGGAAGAGCGCTTCTTTTCCGTCGAGATCTCCCATGCGGGCCTGCTGCAGGTTTCCATCGCGAAAGAACAATTCACCGACGCGTCCGCCGTGTGAGACCACGACCGTGCAGGTCTTCCGCTCGATCTCGAGAATCTGCAGGAACGTCGACAGTGCAATGCCGCGCACCTGGCTCTCGCTGCGGCGGCGAATGACGCGATCGATTCGGCCCATGAGGAAGTCCATGTCCGGCGGCTTGGCGATGTACTCCGACGCGTCCAGCTCGCGAACGTCGTCGTGCTCGATGCCGGTCATCACGAAGATCGGGATCTCCGGCCAGCGGCGGTTGACCTCGTGAACGAAGTCGCGCCCGAGCTCCGCGGAGCGGTCGAACACCACCTCGGTGATGATGGCGTCGAGCTCCGAATGAAGCGAAAGCACTTCCAGCGCTTCGGCGGGATGCCGTACCGCAATGACTCCCCATTTCGGCCGCGAGAACGACAGACCGGCCTCGATCATCTCGATGAGCAGATCGTCGGGATCGACGAACAGCAGATTTCCCGCGGGCAGTTTCCGTGCGTCGCGCACGGCGCGAATGATGTTCTGCAGCCGGTCGCTCACGGGTTCCGCTCCGGTGTCGTCGAGTCTGAAAGCCGGTCGAGCCATCGCATCACCTCATCGAACGTGGCCCGCTGCATGTTCGGCGAGCTGGTCCAGCGCCTCCGACATCTCGCGCGGCGTGAACGGTTTCGTCAGGAATCCGCACGCTCCCAGCGCGATGGCCTCCATGGCGGTCTTGTGGCTGTTGAGAGCAGAGATCACGAGAATCGATGTGTGCGGCGCGATCTCGCGGATGCGACGGATGGCGCCGAGGCCGTCCATGCGCGGGAGGGTCAGGTCCATCGTGACCAGCTCCGGGCGTTCGCGACTGAAGATCGAAACCGCCTCCTCCCCATCCTCGGCCCGAAAGATCTCGGAGATCTTTCCGTCATCGACCGAGCGCTGAATGGCGTTCCGAACGACCAGCGAGTCATCCACGATCAGCAGTCTCATGATTCCCTCGGCACGAGCGGGAGAACGATCTGGAACGCGCAGAAAACACCGGGCTCGCTGTGCACCAGAATCACGCCTCCGAGATTCCGGACTTTCTCGCGGACGAGATCGAGGCCGACGCCGCGGCCGGCATCGCCGGTGACTTCATCCGCGGTGGAAAAGCCGGGCTCGAAAATCATCTGCATCGTCTGCGCGTCGTCGAGATCCTCAAAGCCGAAGAGCTCGCGCGCTCGCTCGCGGAGTTGCGCGAGATCGAGTCCGCGACCGTCATCCTGGAAGACGACTTCCAGCTGACCTTCCGCTTCGTAGCGACGAAGCGCGAACTGCAGGACTGCGGGCACGTTCTTTCCGGATTGGCGACGCTCGGTTTCCGGCTCGACGCCGTGCACCATCGAGTTGCGCGCGAGCTGAATCAGCGCTTCGCGAATCACGGCGCCGTAGACCGCAGGAAGATCGTTCGCGTTCCAGTGCGCCACGAAGCGGGCGGGCTTGCCGAGGCGTTTCGCGAGATCGGCAATCAACTGTTCGAGCGCGACCGCAGGATCCGGAAGCGCAACGGTTTTTCGTGTTGCCATCGCGGAAAGTCGCGCGATCAAATCCTTTGCTTCGCCGCCGAGTCCGAGGAGCGAGTCGACCCACGCATCGAGCGGCGCGAGGGTCGTTGCGTCGAGATCCGCATGACTGCGCAACAGCGCGACAGCATCCTCGGCGCGATGCAGTCGTTGCGCGAACGTCCTGAGGCCAATGACTCCGGCCTCGCCTTTGAGACCGTGAAGAATGCGAAAGACTGCATCGATGGTCGCTCGATTCGAGCCGGCGCCTTTCGCGCGGAGACGGCTGATCTGCGCGACTTCGGCGAGAAAGCGCGTCAGGTAATCCGTGAGCAGTTGCGGATCGACCTGCATCATCTCCATCGCGAGATCGACGCGCTGTCCGGCCTGCCGCTCCTGCTCTTCGAGCTCGGACGCCAGTTCGACTTCGCGCGTCCGATCCTCGAGCCGCACGAGAATGCGGCGGATCTGTTTCCCGTCGGTCGAACGACGGAATCCGAATCGGAGATGTTGTTGCGGACGCCCGTCTCGCGCCGCCACCGCAACTGCTTTCAACGGATTGATATCGCCGACCAGCTTCTCGATGACGTTCGGATTGAAGAGCGTTTCGAGATAGCCATGTGCGAGCTCGGCGTGCTCGTCGCCGAGGAGGTCGCCGAGGATTTCGGGAAGGGGGAGTCCGCCGAGGTTCGGGCGGCCGAGGATTGTCTCGACGGAGCGCGAGTATTCGGCGGCGATGCGATGGTCGCGATCGACGAGGAGGAAGCCTTCCTGAACCGTCGCGAGAATCTCCTGCATCTGCTGATTGCGCAGAAACGAAATGCGCGAGTCCGCGCGGAGGAGATCGGTGAATCCGACGAGACGCACGTCGCCGTGTCCGTTGGCCGAGACGAGAATCGGCTCGTAAACCATCGACTTGTCGCGCGTCAGCGATCGGCGCACCGCTTCCTGCACAGGCGTGTGCAGATCGAAGATCATCGGATCGCCGGGCGAGAGCTCCTCGAGCAGAAAGCGGATGGCTCGCGGACCGACGACTTCGCGTCCGAACGGCCGGCTGATGGTCTGCTGAAACTGCACTCGCGACACGGCGCCACAGACCGCGGCGGTATCGAAGACGATTACGCCCGGAAGATCGGGATGACGACGTAGAACTTCGTCGACGGTACTTCCCGGCGTCTCTGCAGGCAGGGATACATCCCACGCGGGAAGCTCCGCCAAAGTCGACTGCGGTGTCAATGAAGGAAGATAGTTGGCCGACATAGATCGGAATGCAGGTGAAGCAGCACTGCACATTACGTGGCGACAATGAACACGCGGACAACCGGCGGTAAAGGGCAGGTCAACGACCAGGTTGCGCGTGCGTGTTCGGATGATTCGCTCCAGATGTGCCGCCGCGCGAATTGACACCGGGTTCACCGCCGCTTCATGCCGCGCATCGCTGCTTTACACAGGCCGCACGTCGCGCAGCCATACTTTCGGCGCCTCGCAATGCTCGTCCCCGCACAATCTCTCGACATCGTCCTGCGCGACATCGATCCGTCCGCGATCACGCCGTACTTTCAGCCGATCGTCGACCTCTTCACCGCAAGAGTGTTGGGCTACGAGATCCTGTCGCGCGGACCGGCGCCATTCGAATCGCCCTCGATGCTTTTCACGCGCGCCCGCCAACTCGGTCTGACTGCGGAACTGGAGCGCGCCTGCCACACCGCGGCATTCTCGCGGATCGGCGAAATGGATACGCAGGCGCAGGGCCGGCAATGGTTCGTGAACGTCAGTCCTGAAGTGTTTTGCGAATCGGACAGCGCTGCGACCGCAGCGGAAATTCGGAGGCGCGGTCTCGATCCGAGTCAGATCGTTTTCGAGATCACCGAGCGCGACGCCATCGTCGATCACGAGCAGTTCCAGCGGGCGGTTCGCATTCATGCGGAGAAGGGATTTCGTCTGGCCCTCGATGATTTCGGCTCGGGGAACAGCGGGCTGGTCACGCTCGTGTCGTGCATGCCTCACGTCATCAAACTGGACATGGAGCTGACGCGCGATGTGAACGTTCATCCTTACAAACAGAACATCGTGCGGGCGATCGTGTCGCTGGCGGCGTCCGTCGATGCGCAGCTCATCGCGGAAGGCGTGGAGACGTGGCAGGAACTGGAGATGCTGGTCCGTCAGGGCGTGCGGTTCGCGCAGGGCTACCTGTTCTCCGCGCCACTCCTTCAACCGTCGACCCTGAACGGCGAAGTCAGCGAGATGCTGCTCAGGACGATGAGCCGTTGCAGCCTCGTGCGGAGCAATGTGGAGGAAGCGGTGGCGCGTCTTGCCGTGGAGACGTTTTCGCTCCAGCGCGGCGCGATGACGTGCGGCGAGCTGGAGTCGGTCTTTCACGCGGACGCCGGTCTCGATTGCGCGGTCGTGCTCGAAGGTCATCGTCCGGTCGGTGTGATCACGCGCGCACACCTGCTCGCGCAGATGGGCGGCCGTTTCGGCTACTCGCTGACCGAGCACAAACTCATCGACTCACTGGCGAAGCCGCTGACGCTCTCGGTCGATGAGGGCGCGAGCATCGTGCGTCTGGCGACGCTGGCGATGGAACGCAGCCGCGACGATCGATACGATCCGGTGGTGATCGTGCGGAACGGCGGAGCCTATCGCGGCACCGTGACGATGCGTCAGTTGATCATGCGCGCGGCCGAGCTCGAGCTGCAGCAGGCGCGCGATTCGAATCCACTCACGCTGCTGCCCGGAAACCGTCAGATTCAGTCGTGGGTCACCGACGCGTTGGAGAGCGGCGGGACGTTGCTTTACGCGGATCTCGATCGCTTCAAGGAGTTCAATGACGCGTTCGGCTTCGTCCTCGGCGACGACGCGATCCGCGTGACCGCGCAGGTTCTGGACACGCATCTCCAGCAGCTCTGCCCGGGAGCGCGCCTCGGCCACCTCGGCGGAGATGATTTCGTCGTGGTCGCGCCCGGCTCGATCGATTCTGCCGCCGTCGCGCTGCTCTGTGCCGCGTTCGACGAAGCGAAACGCGTGCTGTTCGATGAAGAGACCTTACTCGCACGCGAGTTTTGGGCAGAGGATCGCCGCGGTGTCCGGTCGAGTGTGCCGGTCACGACGCTGAGCATTGCCGTCGTTCCGACCGCGCAACTCGGTCGTTCTGCTCATCCGGCGCTGCTCGCCCAGATCGCCGCGGCCCTCAAGAAACGAGCGAAGGTTCTGTCGAGCCAAAGAGGTTGCAGCTCCTTCGTCCTCGAGCAACCATAACCGGGTAGTATCGCTGGATGTTCAATAAGCTCGGTCTGCTGTTCATGCTGATCGTGTGCAGCGGGCCGGCGGCTCTCGCTGCTGCACCGCCTCACGACCGGGTTTATTGGGATGCGATCATTCAAGCTCAATACGCCGTGCCTGCAGGGGAAACTCCCTTCGCGCTGGCACAGGAGCTGAGCGAATTCCTCGGGTCGCCCGATCCGGAACTGCGCGATCGCATTGCCTACAGCATCCTCAGCGTATGGCTCAGTGGCGATACGCCCTTCACTAATAGTGAGCTTCGCGCTCTCCTGAAGGAATGGCAGGGGAATCTGAAATCTGACGCGGTATTGAAGCGATCCTTCTCTGCGCTGAGTCTCGCGGAGCTCGTCAAGCGCGATCGTAAATCGTCTTTTCTCGAACCGGCGCAATATCGCGAGTTGCTCACATCAACGCTCGAATATCTCGCGTCTGAACGCGATTTTCGTGGATTCGATCCCGTGCGGGGATGGGTGCATGCGACTGCGCACACAGCGGATCTGCTCGCGGCTCTCGCACGGCATCGTCTATTGACACCTGCCGATCAGAAGCAGCTGCTCGCGGGCATTGCGCTTCGTCTGTCATCGGCGGGCGAGGTGTTCACTCAGGGCGAGCAGGACCGGCTTGCGCAGGCGGTGACGGCCATCGTCCTGCGATCGGACTTCGACGCTGCCGGATTCGATGGGTGGCTCACCGGACTCCGCGCAACAACGCGCCAGGCGGCGCGTACACGGCCGCTCACGCCTGCGGTCCTCGCGACTGTGCAAAACAACACGTACTTTCTTCAGGCGCTTTACGCGCGACTGTCATTGGAGACGATTGACGGCGCAGCCGCGAAATCGCGCGCCGCGGTGCTCGACGCGCTGAACAACTAACATGCTATTCAAACAGAACGTTCTTTCCGCGATTGCTCTTGGCGACGTGACGATGGCCTTTCGGCGCTGGCGAAAACCCACCGTACGCGCGGGGGGCACTCTTCGCACGGCGGTCGGTGTTCTTGCGATCGACGCGGTCGAAGAAATCGATCCGCAAGACATTACGGAGAAGGTGGCATCCGCAGCTGGTTACCCTTCTCGACAAGCCGTTGTCGATGAAATGACAGGCGATGTCGGTCGTGTCTATCAAATACGCTTTCGCCTGATCGGCGAGGATCCGAGAATTGCTTTGCGCTCGGATGCCCCGCGCGAGACCTCAGATCTCGAAGCGATCGCTGTCGCGTTGAAACGTCTCGATCGCACAATCGTGTGGACCAGACGCGTGCTCGAACTCATTGAGGAACGTCCCGGTGTCGTGGCGCAGATACTGGCCGACGCCAGCGCAATGGAGCGAGTGATATTCAAGAGACGCGTACGCCAACTGAAGGAGCTTGGACTCACGGAGAGCCTTGCTGTCGGCTATCGACTCTCACCACGAGGAGAGGCCGTGCTCGAATATATTCGGGTGCAGGAAGCCCGCTCGTCGCATGGCGCGTGACCAGCGACAAGTTTTGTATACTCGCGCTTCGATTGACCGAGGAGATGGGATGCCGAGAAAGTCCGTGATCGTGCTTGTTGCCCTGCTTGCGTGCGCCGTGCACGCGGACGATACCCATAAGATCTTCATCGCCGCGGACAAGCAGACGCAGATCACGGTTCCCGAGAGTTGGGACGGTCTGGAATTGAATGAGAACGCCGAAATTCAGGTTGGCAATGCAAAGGATGAGGCCTATCTTATCGTACTGAACGAGTTGAAAGCCGACCTTCATGGCTGGAACATCGATCGGCATTCGCGTGTGACGCTGGGGCAATTGCTTTCGAGTGTCGCGTTTCCGGTCATTACCGGTCCGAAGTCGATTACGGTCGGCGGCAGTCCGGCCATTCAGTATGAGATTCGCGGCGCCGCGGAGAATCGCAACGTCGTGTATGTCCATACGACGATCGATGGTTCGAAATACTACTCGCAGATTCTGGCCTGGACGCTGCCGTCACGGGCGGAGAAGATCTATCCCCGGTTGATGAAGGCGATCGCGACGTTTCGCGAAGTCGATTGAGCCCTTGCCGTGCAGCGTCAACGGTTCGAGTCCGTTATCGCCTACCAACGTAACTTCCTCACGCGGTTCTGGTTATGACCGGGCGGCGTTTCGTTGGGCATCAGCGCTCGAAGTGTTCGTGCAAGTGTTCGCAGGGTCCGGGTTGGTCCGATGCACCCCATGACTGCGGCCTTGCGGCGGTCGGTACTCGGCGAAACGAGACCTCACTCCGGTCGTTGGCTTCGAGCGTGCCGAGGACGTTACGATCTTTATGCTCCTCGTGAACTGAGAGTCGCCGCGTCGCGACCTCCATGACGCCTGTATACAAGGGCCGCGTTCGCCGCCGAAGCGGATCGTGGCGGCGATCGGACGCTCGCCGAGAAGGATCCGGCCGCGGCCTGTTGTACGTTCAACGTGACAAGGATCGAACGGTCTCCCTCTTCCGGTCCGAGCGTGAATTCCTCGTTATGCCAATCGCCTCCGCCTTCCTGTTCGACCGTCAGGTGGTATTGAGCCGGGAGGACGCGAGCGCGCGACCACGCGCCATCCGTCGATGCGCCTGAAGTGCCGATCACGTCCTGAACGTAGCGTCCGTGCTGTTGCGCCGAGAGGGTTACTTGCCACGGCCTCTCCTGCCGATCCAGAGGCGGGCTGATTTTCACTGTGACGCGCGCCGGCTTCGCGAGCACGAGGGGGCTCTCTCAGAGACGCATTCGTCTGTGCGATGATCTGGACGGTTCGCGTCTCCGTGAGATCGCGCGATGCGCACTCAGGGCATAGTCGCCCGGAGCGAGTACCCGCACCTGAAAGAAACCGCGGGCGTCGGGCGTGGCCGTGTACCGTCGCGTGGTCGCGCGCGCAGGATCGACATTCATCCGCCTGACCGGCACCTCGGCAGTGCGAAGGAGATCGCTGGCAGGAAGACCGCCCAGTTCGACCTTGCCGAAGACGGACGATCCCGGCGTGAAATCGAGCGGTCCGATGACTCTGCGCTGTACCCGACATATCCGCCTACGAGATACGGCTTCGGCTGGCCATTGCCGTAATAGGTAGGGACGCCGGAGCGGCATCGCGAGTTGTTGCTGTGCTTCGCCTGGCACGCAGTGGCCGCCGGGCCTGTGAACGTAGTACCCGGTCGGGTCGCTGTATCTGAAGCAGGCGGCGGTGCTGAAGTCGACGATGCATCCGGAGTCGTATGGATCCTTGTCTGCCGGCGCGACCAGCACTTCCGCTGTGAGAGTGCAGAACATCAACACGACACCGGCCACCACGGGTTTGATCAGGTTCATGACATGTTCCTTCTTCGCTCGACATGGTTGCTGTAATTGCCTGCCATGCCCGTCCGCAGGTTCTCAAGATCAGCGGATGCGTGCCACGGAGGATGGGTTGATGTCGGGAAGGACGTCAAGAAGCGAATCAGTGCTGCGGTAGCCCGCAGGTCCGATGGCGCCGCTATCTGCAGGTTTGCGAGAATAGCGGTGTGAGATCAGAGATCACCAATGTCGAGCGTCAGATTCTCGGCATCGTCGCATTCACTCTCGGCGCAATTCCGGTGGCAGTGATCGCTGCAGTGGTCATCGCCTCCATTGTTGACGCGACGGCGCCCGATTGGGTCTACACAGCCGGGTTTGTTGCGTTCATCGTTGCTGCCGGTCTCCAGTTTCCCTTCTTCATCATCCTTGGTGCGGTCGCGGGTGATGACGTTCCAGAAGCCGACCGGTCGAGGATGTGGTCGCGGTTTCGCCATCCATTCTCACTCTTCGAGTTCTGGTGGCGTTACATTCGGTGAGTGCCGTGTGTTTCCGGAATTTTGCCGTTAGAATCAGGCCATGGTCTCGCGACGCGCAGTGACCGCCTTCCTTCTCGTGCAGCTGATTGCGTTCGCGATCTCCGCGCAGCAGTCGGCGGAATTCGGACGAGGGACAGGCGGGGAGATCGTGATGACGCCGAAGGGCTCGTCAGCGCTCTCCGGATCGCTCTCGGCATCCATCGGCAATGACCTCTTCGGGCGCGGCAACTCCACTCGGTACGGTCTGACCGCGGGCGGTGCGCTCGTACGGGACCGGCTGTGGTTCTTCGCCTCCGCGTCGCAGGAGGAGACATCCTCATCGTCGCGATTCGCGGATCTCGAGTTGCCCGAGAACGCAACGACCGGCGCGGTTGCCGCACGAGTCGACGGTCAGATCGGCAGCGCGCATGACTTCTCCGCGTTCTTCGATGCGGCACGGCGGCCGGAGCTTTCGACCACGGGCACCTCCGCGTTCGTCGATCTCGCGCCGTCGTCGTTCCTCTCGTTGCGGTACACGGGCGTCGTGTCGAACAACACGCTGTTCGACGCGAGCGTCACGCGCAGCTCGCGGACCGTGCGTGGTTTCGGGATCCTCCCGGCGCAGTAGTCGGGCTTCACGACCGAGGCTGCGAACGTGCGTCCGTCGCGCAGGCGCACCACTTCGAGAAGCGGCTCGCCTGCGTCGCGAGCTCCACACCTGCGATATCGTGATGGCCGGATGACTGCGATTCCTCATCGCTGCAGCGGGTGACACCGTGATCGCCTATCAGCAGACCATCGCACAGATTCTCCAGGAGCTGGAGAGTGATGCGAAAACGGGATTGAGCGGGGCCGAGGCGGCGAAGCGTCTCGCGAGATACGGCCGAAACGAGCTGCGGGCAGAGAAGCGAACGCCTGCCTGGAAGAAGTTTCTCGCACAGTTCCAGGACACGCTCGTCGGTCTGCTCCTCGTCGCGACGCTGATCTCCGCCGTGCTCTGGTTCATCGAGCACGAGTCCGCACTGCCTTACGAGGCTCTCGTCATCTTCGCGGTCGTGCTGCTCAATGCGATTCTCGGTTACATCCAGGAAGCGCGCGCGGAGTCCGCCGTCGCCGCGTTGCGTCGGATGTCCGCGGCGCATGCGAATGTCATTCGTGACGGGGAGCGGCAAAGCATCGAGGCCTCGCAGGTCGTGCCCGGCGACATCCTCGTTGTCGAAGAAGGGGACACGATTCCCGCGGACGCGCGCGTGATTCATGCGGCCGCGCTGCAGACGGCGGAGAGCGCGCTCACCGGCGAGAGCCTGCCGGTCTCGAAAGACACGCAGACGATCGCGGACGACGTGACGCTGGGCGACCGTCACAACATGCTCTTCAGCGGCACCGCCGTGACTTACGGCCGCGGAAAGGGAGTCGTCGTCGCGACAGGCATGCAGACGGAGATGGGTCGCATTGCCGGCATGCTCGACGACACGAGCGTCGAAACGACGCCGCTGCAGAAAGAGCTCGACGGCGTCAGCAGACTTCTCGGGATCATCGTGGTCGTCATTGCCATGGTGATGATCGCGACGATCATCGCCGTCGAGAACGTCCGCGGCTTCTCCAACATCTTCGACGTGCTCATCCTTGGCGTCGCGCTCGCGGTTGCCGCCGTGCCGGAAGGGTTGCCCGCCGTCGTGACTGCCGTGCTTTCGCTCGGCGTTCAGCGCGCCGCGAAACGGAACGCGATCGTGCGACACCTGTCCGCGGTCGAGACGCTCGGATCCGCGAACGTCATCGCATCGGACAAGACCGGCACGCTCACGAGGAACGAGATGACGGTGCGCGTCGTCGTCACCGCGTCCGGCCGTGCTGAATTCGAAGGGACCGGCTACACGCCGGAAGGAGCGGTCAGGGCGCAGAGCGGCACGATCGAGGGCGCGTTCCGGACGGAGCTCGAGCGCACCCTTTCTGCTGCCGATCGCGTGAACAACGCGGTGCTGCAGGAACACGACGGCCACTGGACCGTGCAGGGCGATCCGACAGAAGGAGCGCTCATCGTCGCCGCACGTAAATGTGGCCTGCAGAGCGATGCCCTCAACGCGCGGTTCTCGCGACTCGCAGAGGTTCCCTTCTCCTCCGAGCGCAAGTTGATGAGCACTATCCACAGCGACACGGAACGGCTGGAGCGCGTGCTCACGCTCACGAAGG
The DNA here is from genome assembly GCA_036009605.1 of Thermoanaerobaculia bacterium. Lineage (GTDB taxonomy): Bacteria > Acidobacteriota > Thermoanaerobaculia > Gp7-AA8 > Gp7-AA8 > QHVT01. The sequence continues at coordinate 13,899 of DASYLL010000169.1, forward strand.
GCGCGCCGGACGTTCTGCTCGCGCGATGCACGCGAGAGCTCGTCGGTGAAGAGTCCCGACCGCTCACTGCCGAACGACGCGCAGCGATCGCGAAGACGAACGAAGAGCTTGCGGCCAAGGCGCTGCGGACTCTCGGCATTGCCTACCGATCGCTGCCGAAGGAAGCGTTCGACGTGAGCGACGTGGACGAGGACGTCGAAGAGGATCTCGTGTTCCTCGGCCTGATCGGAATGATCGATCCGCCACGCGATGAAGCGAAGGATGCCGTGGCGCGAACGCGCGCGGCCGGCATCCGGCCGATCATGATCACCGGAGATCATCCGATCACGGCCGCGGTGATCGCGAAGGAGCTGGGCATCGTCGATGACGCGCGTGCGGTGGCGGGCTCGGAGATCGAGTCGATGGACGACGCAACGCTCGATCGCACGGTTAGGGAAGTGTCGGTGTACGCGCGGGTGAATCCCGAGCACAAGCTGCGCATCGTGCAGGCGCTGCAGCGCGGCGGCGCGATCGTGGCGATGACCGGCGACGGTGTGAACGATGCGCCCGCGCTGAAGGCGGCCGACATCGGCATCGCGATGGGAATCACGGGAACGGACGTTTCGAAAGAGGCGGCGGACATGATTCTCGCCGACGACAATTTCGCGACGATCGTCGCCGCTGTGGAAGAGGGGAGGGCGATCTACGCGAACATCCGGAAGTTCCTTCGCTACCTGCTCTCGTCGAACATCGGAGAGGTGATGACGATGTTCTTCGGCGTGCTCTTCGCCGATGCGATCGGACTGAAAGCGGCGGAGGGCTCATTCGTGCTTCCGCTGCTCGCGACGCAGCTTCTCTGGATCAATCTCGTCACCGACGGCGCTCCCGCTCTCGCCCTCGGCATCGATTCTCCGCTGCCCGGTCTGATGGAGGTGCCGCCGCGACCGCGCGATGAATCGGTCATCACGCGACGCATGTGGGGAGGAATCTTCTTCGCCGGCGTGATCATCGCGGCTGGAACGCTGATCGTGCTGTACGTCAGCATGCCCGGCGGGCTTCGCTATGCGCAGACGATGGCGTTCACGACGCTCGTCTTCTTCTCGCTGTTTCAGGTCTTCAACGCGCGCTCGGACGCTCGCAGCGCGTTCGTCGGAATGTTTGCGAACCAGTGGCTCTGGCTGGCGATCCTGTTGTCGCTGCTGCTGCACGTGGCGGTCGTCTACACACCGTTCCTGCAGCAGGCGTTCTCGACGACGAATCTGTCGTTCAACGACTGGTTCCTGTGCGCCGCTGTCGCGAGCTCGGTCCTGTGGCTGCGCGAGCTGACGAAGGTCGTGTTTCGCTGGAATGCCCGGATGCGATGAGTCGGGTCACCGGCTTCGTCGCAGAACGACATCCGACCCGGCGATCTCGAGTCTGCCGTCGGAACCGAGGCAGAGCTTCGCGGATCGTGCCTCGGCCGGATCGAATGTCATCAGGCAGTTCGCTGAGACGGGGAAGAACTGCGCCGCCGGAGGGCTCGTGATGGGTCCGACATCGCCGATGAGTCCATCCTGCGTCCAGAAATACTCGCGCCACGCTGTGCCACGATGGAAGTCGATCGCCACGATCGTTCTTCCAATGTAGCGGCGACTCTGCGGCTTCATCGTTCCCAGCACTCGCGTGCCGATGTATTCGCCGAACCGATCGTGTCGCTTCTTCCAGAACGCTGCTTCGGAGGCGGCCAGTTCGTCGGGCGTGATCCACGATCCAAAGGACTTCGCGAGCACATCGACTCGGGCCATGCGGCTCGAGTCGACCGCCTGTGCAGTCCGAGCATTGAGCGCATCGAAATCGGCGGACGATTGCCACTTGCCTTCGGTGGTGAATGCGAAGGCTTCCTGGCCCTCACCCGTGACCTGAAGAAAGTTCCGCCGAACGGTCAGCGTCAGCGCCCTGTTTGTCGCAGAGCAATACGTGCCCGCAAATCGCGCGAGCTGGTCACGCGTGATCGAGCCCACTTCCGACGGAATCTCGATGTGCTCCCTGCCAAGCATGCGCTCGACTGCCGGAATGGGATAGCGAGGATCGTGAAACTCGGAAACGTTTGAGGCATAGATGAGCCACGCCCGATCATCCCGGTGAAATCGCAGCGCCGTGTTGATGGTCCCGTTCCCGCCCAGATGCCAGATGAGTGTCTTGCCCGACGGCTGCGGACCCACATACCACCCATATGCGTAATAGAGCGGCAATCCCGAACCGGCGTAGCTCGAAGTGACGAGTGCGTGCGGATGGAACAGCTTCTTACGGCCAGCGTCCGGGAGCACGGCATCGCTCTGTAATGCGAGGAGCCAACGGTGCAGGTCCGTGAGCGTCGAGTAGACGCCGCCATTGCCGATCAGATTCCACATCTGTCCTTTGGTGGAATCGGCGCGTTCGAGCAGTTGCGCATCCTCACCGTCGCGATATCCGCGAGCAATCCGGGACCGTTCCGTATCGGATAACTGATATCCGCTCGAGGTCATCCCGGCGGGGCGGAAAAGGCGCTCGCGCAGAAAGCGATCGATGTCTTTCCCCGCCGCGATCTCCACGATCGCAGCGAGAAGGCTGTATCCCACATTCGAATAGGCGTGCTTTGCGCCGGGGGCGCTCAGAAGCGGCGCGGCCAGCGTGGTCGCGACGAGTGCGTCTCGCGAGATGACGTCGTAATCGCCGCCGAATTCCGATTGCAGTCCCGCGGTGTGCGTCAGCAGATGATGAATCGTGATCGACGCCTTGTCCGCCGGAACCTCGGCGAAGTATTTCGCGATCGGATCGGACGTCCGCAGTTTCCCATCACACTCGAGAGCGACAATCGCGGCGGCCGTGAACTGCTTGGTACACGACCCGACGTCGAAGATCGTATCGACGTGCCACCGTCGTTTCGTACCCCGGTCGGCGAGCCCGTGAACGCTCTGCACGACGGCACGACCACCTCGCGCAATGAGCACTCCGCCCGAGAATCCGAAGCCCTCCAGGCGAGACAAGTAGCGATCGATCTCACGGAGTGGCCGCGGAGATGCGGCACGAACGGCGGGAGCGGCGATGGCGCCTGCCATCAATGCCAGCGCCTGCCGGCGTGTGATCCAGTGTCTCAAGAGACTGCATAGTACCCAACACGACGAGTGCGCCGAAGTGCAGTCGGGACGAGTCCCGCCGTGTCAGAAAACCCCTCATCCTTTCATGTATCCCGCAAACGGCTTCAGCAGCAGGTACGCAGGCACTTGCCGCTCAGTCCTCTCCTCACCGCGTCAGCTCTCCTCGGTCTGAGGCGAACCCTCGTGCTCGAGAGTCGCAATCGGAACGCACTCGTACCGAGGGAGAGAACGCATGCGCGCACGGGTCCACGGTGTCGTCGGAATTGCTGTATTCCTGATGGTGGCGGCAGCGCCGCGCGTCTACGCGCAATGTGTCGGATGTCCATCTGTGGCCTCGCTGCATCCGTCATCGGGCTCCACGGCGGGCGGCACCGTCGTCACGATGACGGGCATCAATCTGGCCGGTGTGACGCAGGTGATGTTCGGGGCGAACGCTGCGACGAGCGTCAGTTGCTCATCGACGTCGTGCACGCTCGAGACACCGGCTGGCACGGGCGCCGTGGATGTCCGCGCGACAAACGCGAACGGAACCAGCGCCGACGCGTCCGCCGACGACTTCTCATACACCGCCACACCCGCCGCGGCGTGCGCCACGTTCCTCGGTGCTGACGTGCTGACGGCTCCGTTTGGCCGGGAGTCGGCATCGGTCGGTGACTTCAATGGCGACGGGATTGGCGATCTCGCCATCGGCATCAACGACACCGCGGGGCAAGTCTCGATCCTGCTCAATCTCGGCAACGGATCGTTCGGGCCGCCGACGAACTACGCCGCGGGGACCGCCCGTTCTCTGTCGCGATCGGCGATCTGGACGGCGATGGCGATCGCGACCTCGCTGTTGCGAACAACCTCGGGGGCAATGTCTCGATCCTGCTCGGCGACGGACTGGGATCGTTCGGTGCGCCCGCGAACTATTCGACGGGAGGCAGTCCGCAATCCATCGCAATCGGTGACTTCAATGGCGATGGCCGGAGCGATCTCGCAGTCGCCAATCGCACGGCCAGCGTGGCGATCCTCCTTGGCACCGGCGGAGGTGCGTTCGCTGCGCCATTGAGCACGTCGTTTGGGTTCGGTCTTTCCTACGACGTCGCGAGCGGGGACTTCAATGGCGACGGCCTCGCCGATCTCGCGGTCGCCAGTCAAAGCTCCAACGAAGTGACAATCCTGTTCGGTCTCGGGACGGGTGCATTCACGCTGAGCGCCTCCTATCCCGGCGGTGCAGTAGTGGAGCAGGTCGCGCTGGGCGACTTCAATGGTGACGGACACACCGACTTCGCCTCGATCGCACAAGTTGGCGGCCTCGGGATCCGTCTCGGTTCCGCAGCGGGCACGTTCGGTGCGCAGCTGAGCGTCCCCACGGGAATGCCGGGATCAAATCCATATCGTGTCGTCGGCGCAGATTTCAACGGCGATGGTCTCGACGATATCGCCGTGGGCGACATCGGGGGCGTGCCGAGCTGGCTCGTACCGGGAGCGGCGAGCGGGATCTTCAGCGCAACTACGAGGTTCGGGAAGCCTGGCTCGTTGTGGCTGGCGGCCGGCGATCTCGACGGCGATGACCGCATCGATCTGGTCAGCGCGCACTCGAGCTCCGTCATGGTCCTGCGCAACGGCGGATGTCCCGCGGTCGTCGCCTCGGTGCAACCTCTGTCGGGTCCGACCACGGGTGGAACCGTCGTCACGCTGAAGGGAACGAACTTCGCTCCCGGCGCGACGACTGTGATGTTCGGCAGCGTGCCCGGCACCGGCGTGAACTGTCCGTCGACGACGCAGTGCACGGTCGTGAGTCCGGCAGGCAGCGGAACGGTCAGTGTGCGCGTGCTGACGCCAGGTGCCGCGAGCGCGGACACGCTCCACGACGACTTCACGTACACCGCTCCGCCGGCGACCTCCTGCGCCACCTTCAGTGCGCCGACGAGCAGTTCGATTGCCGGAGCCAATGCACCGATCGCAGTAGCCGTCGGAGAATTCAACGGCGATGCGTACAAAGACCTCGCTGTCGTAAACCGCACATCCAACAATGTCTCGGTTCTGCTCGGTGACGGAAGCGGAGGATTCGCCGTTTCTGCAACGTTGTCCATTTCACCGCTGCCGAGCTCCGTTGCGATCACAGACTTCGATGGTGATGGCAACAGCGATCTCGTCGTGGGGTTCGCGAACGGTGTCCGCATCTTTCCCGGAGCCGGGAACGGAACGTTCGCATCGCCTCCGGCGCTGTTCCCGGGAGGCAACTCGGCCAGCATGGTCGCGGTCGGAGACTTCAACGCGGACGGCGCGAGCGATGTCGCGGTGGCGAACCGAAGCTCGAACAACATCGGAATTCTCCTGGGCAATGGCGACGGAAGCTTTGCCACTGCCACGACCTTCGCCACGGCGGCGAATCCTCAGTACGTGGTCACCGCCGACTTCAACGGCGATGGCAAGCTCGATCTCGCCGTCACGAATCAGAGCTCGAACAACATCTCGATCCTGCTCGGCAACGGGTTCGGAGCGTTCAGCGCACCGACCCTCGTTCCGGGCGGCGCCGCGCCGAACTTTCTGGCCGTCGGCGACTTTGACGGAGATGGCGACAGCGACCTCGCTGCCAGTCAGAGCTCGACCAACCTCGCAATCCTGCTCGGTACCGGCAGCGGCACCTTCGACGCACCGGTCAACTACAACGTCGGCCTGGGAACCTCGACCGTCGTCGTCGGAGATCTCAATGGCGATGGAGTGAGTGACGTTGCGACAACGAGCCTCACGGACTTCGCGTTCCTGCTCGGCGTCGGAAACGGCACATTCAACGCGGTCACCACTGCTTCGGCGGGCGCCTTCCACAACACGCTTGCGCTCGGCGACTTCAACGGCGATTCGAAGAGCGACGTTGTCCTGGTGACCTCTCCGAACGTGATGGACGTTCTGCTCAGCACAACCTCCACCGGCACGTTCGCTCTCTCGACTGCTTCTCACGCGCCCGGTGAAGCAGTGGGATCGATCATGGTGACCGTCAATCGCACCGGCGGCACCGACTGCAGTGTCACCGTGAACTACGCCACCGCGAACGGCTCCGCCATCGCCGGCGCAGACTACACCGCCACGAGCGGCGTGCTGACGTTCGGCGCGGGCGTGACGTCGCAGAGCTTCACCATCCCGATCAGCGACGACAGTCTCTATGAGCTCAGCGAGACGTTCACGGTCTCACTCACGAGCATTGCCGGCGCGGTCCTCGTCGCGCCTACGAATGCAACCGTGACCATCGGCGACAACGACCCGATCCCGAGTGTCGTGCTGGGTCTCACGGGCGATCCGATGGCCGAGGCCGCGGGAGCGGCGTCGGTCACTGCAACGCTGTCGGCCCCCGCAGGCGTGGATGTCACCGTCGATCTCGCATTCAACGGAACGGCGACACTAACCTCGGACTACACCCGTTCCGGCACGTCGATCTTCATCCCTGCGTTGAGCATCGGCGGCTCGATTCTGCTGACCGCCGTGCAGGACGTGCTGGAAGAGCCGGACGAGACGGTGATCGTCGACATCAGCAACGTCACGAACGCGAGCGAAGCGATGCCGCAGCAGGTCACGGCCACTATCGCGGATGACGATACGCCGCCGAGCGTGACGCTCAGCGTGAGTGGCAGCCCAATCGCCGAAGCAGCAGGCGTGGCGACGGTGACGGCAACGCTTTCCGAGGTATCGGCGTTTGACGTCACGGTCGATCTTGCGTTCAGCGGGACCGCCACGTTGACTTCCGACTACACGCGCTCCGGCACGTCGATCGTCATTCCGGCACTGAGCAGCAGCGGCTCGATCACGCTCACTGCCGTGCAGGACGTGCTCGACGAACTGGACGAGACGGTGATTGTCGACATCAGCAACGTCACGAACGCAAACGAAGTGACGCCGCAACAGGTCACCGCAACGATCTCCGACGATGACGACGCGCCCTCGGTCACACTGAGTCTGACCGGCAGTCCGATCGCCGAGTCGGCAGGAGTCGGTACTGTGACCGCGACACTCTCCGCGGTCTCGGAGCTCGACGTCACGATCGACTTGTCGTTCAGCGGAACGGCCGCGCTCATGCTCGATTACACGCGCTCGGGGACGTCGATCCTCATTCCGGCCGGGAGCACCACCAACACGATCACGCTCACTGCCGTTCAGGATCTCATCGACGAGTTGAGCGAGACGGTCATCGTCGACGTCGACAGCGTCACCAACGGGACTGAGGCGACAGCGCAGCAGGTCACTGCCACGATCACGGACGATGACAACGCGCCCACGGTCACGCTGAGTCTGACCGGCAGTCCGATGGCCGAGGCGGGAGGGGTGGCGATCGTGACGGCGACGCTGTCCGCTCCGTCCGGGTTGGACGTCACGGTCGATCTCGCGTTCAGCGGAACCGCGACTCTGACCAGCGACTACACGCGTTCTGCGATGTCGATCCTGATCCCCGCAGCAGGCACAATCGGCACGATCACGCTGACCGCTGTGCAGGACGCGCTCGATGAGCTGAACCAGACGGTGACCGTCGACATCAACAGCGTCACCAACGGGACTGAGACGACAGCGCAGCAGGTCACGGCCACGATCACGGACGATGACGTTGCACCAGCGGTGACACTGAGTCTGAGCAGCAGTCCGATGGCGGAGGCGGCGGGCGCGTCGACGGTGACGGCCACGCTTTCCGCGGTCTCGGAGCTCGATGTGACGATCGATCTCGCGTTCAGCGGAACCGCGGCGCTCACCGCCGACTACACGCGATCCGGCACGTCGATCTTCATTGCCGGGGGAGCGAGCACGGGGTCGATCACGCTGACCGCCGTGCAGGACGCGATCGACGAGCTCGATGAAACTGTGATCGTCGACATCAGCAACGTCACGAACGGAAGCGAAGCGACGTTGCAGCAGGTCACCGCAACGATCGCGGATGACGACGCGACGCCGAGCGTCACGCTCAGTCTCACCGGAACGCCGATGGCGGAGGCTGCAGGAGCGGCGAACGTCACGGCGACGCTCTCCGCGCCTTCAGGTCTGGACGTCACGGTCAACCTCGCCTTCACCGGAACCGCAACTTCGCCAGCGGACTACACGCGTTCCGGAGTGGCGATCTTCATTCCCGCCGGCAGTGCCAGCGGCGCGATCACACTCAACGCAGTGCAGGACGCGATCGACGAAGTGGACGAGACGGCGATCGCCGACATCAGCAGCGTCACCAACACAACGGAGGCGACGCCGCAGCAGGTGACCGCTGCGATCACGGACGACGATGCTCCTCCGACGTTGTCGATCGACAGCGTCACGCAGGCCGAGGGAAACGGCGGGACGAGCAACCTCACGTTTACGGTCACGATGATCGGCGCGACGTCGCATCCCGTGACCGTCGCCTATGCAACGACGAACGGCACGGCCACGGCCGGATCGGATTACGCGGCACCGGCGCCATCCACTTTGGTTTTCCCGCCGGGAACGATGACGCAGACGATCGTTGTGGTCGTGAACGGTGATGTCACGACGGAGGCCGACGAGACGTTCACGGTCACGCTGTCGAATCCAGCCAATGCGTCGATCGCTTCCAGTATTGGCCTGGGGACGATTCAGAACGATGAGGGACTGCCCACGCTGGCCGTCGACGACGTGACGCAGGCCGAAGGGAACAGCGGCACGACGAACTTCACCTTCACCGTGACGCTGACCGGCGCCACCTCCGAAACCGTGACCGCCAGCTACGTCACGGCGAATGGCACAGCAACCGCGGGCTCGGACTACACGGCTCTCAACGACACGCTGACCTTCACGCCGTCGACGACGACGCAGACGATCACGGTGCCGGTCAGCGGCGATCTCTCGAATGAGCTCGATGAGACGTTCACGGTCACGCTCGTGTCGTCGTCGAATGCGGCCATCACTACGCCGACAGGGACCGCGACATTGCAGAACGACGACGCGCTGCCGCTGATCTCCATCGGTGATGTGTCGGTGACCGAAGGAAACGCGGGAACGGCGAACGCGGTGTTCACCGTCACCCTGAGTACGCCCTCGCTCACCACGGTCTCTGTTGATCACGCGACCGCGGACGGAACGGCGACGGCCGGCAGCGATTACGCGGCGGGCAGTAGCACGCTGATCTTCGCGCCGGGCGTGATGGCGCGTACCGTCTCTATTGCTGTTTCAGGCGACGGTGCCGTCGAGCCGAATGAGACCTTCGCGATCGATCTGACGAACGCGGCCAACGCTGCGATCGCGGACAGCCAGGCCATTGGCACGATCGACAACGACGACGTTGCTCCTGTCGTCCCTTCGATCTCGATCAGTGACACGGGCGTCGTCGAAGGAAACAGTGGCGCGACCAACACCGCGTTCGTCGTGACTTTGAGCGCACCGACAACGGTGACCGTCAGCGTCGCCTACTCGACCGCGCCCGGTACAGCCACGGCCGGCGATGACTACCTCCCGGCGAGTGGAACGCTGGTCTTCGCGGCCGGTGCGACCTCGCAAACCATTCTCGTCGCAGTGACTGGTGACACGGTCGTCGAGCCCGACGAGACGTTCACCGTCGCGCTCTCGAGTCCTTCGAACGCGACGCTTGGCGCGGCAGTGGCGAACGGGACGATTCTCAACGACGACAGCGTGGTGACACCGCCGGTCGTGCCGTTAGTGTCGATCAGTGATTCGGGCGTTCCCGAGGGTGACGCCGGCGTAACCAATGCAGTATTTGTCGTTGCGCTCAGCGTACCTGGGACGGTGCCGGTTACGGTCGCATATACGACGGCGGACGGGACGGCGGCGGCGCTCAGCGATTACGCTGCAGCGAGCGGAGTGCTGGTCTTTCCTCCCGGCGCGACCTCGCAAATCATCAACGTCGCCGTCTCCGGCGACGGTCTCGTCGAACCGAATGAGACGTTTACCGTGGCGCTCTCGAGTCCCTCGAATGCGACGCTCGCCGGCGCACTCGCAACCGGGACGATTCTCAACGACGACAGTGTGGTGACGCCGCCGGTGGTGCCGTCGGTGTCGATCAGTGATTCGGGCGTTCCCGAGGGCGACGCCGGGACGACGACCGCCGCGTTTGTCGTCACGCTCAGCGCGCCCACGACCGTGACGGTCACCATCGCGTACGCGACCGCGAACGGTACCGCTTCGGCCGGCAGCGATTACGCCGCTGCGAACGGCACGCTGGTCTTTCCTCCCGGCGTAACGTCGCAACCCATCCACGTCGCCGTGGCCGGTGACACGGACGAGGAATCGAACGAGAGCTTCACCGTCCAACTCTCCAATCCGGTCAATGCGACGGTCGCTGATGGTCAGGCCACCGGAACGATCGCGAACGATGACAGCGACTCTCCGATCCCGCCGATCGTGCCGTCCATCACGATTGCCGACTTCACAATCACCGAAGGCAACGCCGGCACGACCAGCGCCTCGTTCGTGGTCACGCTCAGCACCGCCACCTCGGTGACGGTGAGGGCCGACTACACGACCGCGGACGGCACAGCCAGTGCCGGCAGCGACTATCAACCGATCAACGGCACGCTGGTCTTTGCGGCCGGCGCGACGTCCCGCAGCGTCATTGTGGCGATTGACGGCGATACGGACGTGGAACCGAACGAGACCCTGCGTCTGCTCCTGTCCAATCCGCAGCAGGCCACGCTCTCGCGCAGCGAGGCGCTCGGAACGATCCTCAATGACGACACGGGCTCCGGGATCCCTTCCGTCTCGATCGCGGACACCAGCGTGGACGAAGGCGACGGAGACACCGCTGCCGCTGTCTTCACCGTTGTGCTCTCCGCGCCTTCAACCCTGCCCGTCACAATCGATTATGAAACCGCCGACGGCTCTGCCATCGCAGGCGCCGACTACGCCGAGACCCACGGCTCCGTGGTTTTCCCTCCCGGCCAAACCGCACGTGAGATCACCGTACCGATCCTCGGCGACAACACCGTCGAGCCGGAAGAGACCTTCGAGTTGATTCTCATTCACGCCGACGGAGCCGGCATCGCCGACGATCGCGCCACGGGAACAATCCTCGACGACGATGGCCAGACCGTCACGGCCATCCTGGTCATCACCGGCTCCGGCCCCGGCGCGAACGGCTCGTTCTTTCGCACCATGCTCCAGTTGCACAATCCCACCGACCATGCACTGGCCGGCATCTTCGTGTTCCACCCGATGGGGGGAGGGGAGGATCGTCGTTCGGCCTACGCACTCAACGAGCACGAGACCCGAACGATGGGAGAGGAGCTCAATTTCTCGGGCTTCGGTTCGATCGACGTCGCGCCGCTCTTCGGCGATCTGCCGGAAATGTCGATGCGCATCTTCAATGATGCCGGGTCGAATGGGACTTCCGGATTCACGACCACCCTGGTGCGTGTCAGTGAAGCCATCCGGGCCGGCCAGCGGGCAATTCTGATCGCGCCATACGATGTCGTTGCCGCGCGCTACAACATCGGCATTCGCGCGCTCGTCTCCGGTGCGACGGTCCAGTTCGCGCTCCGGCGATCGACGGGCGCGATCGCTACGACCGTTTCGCGGGCATTCGACGCAAATTCGATGATGCAGATCCCGGCGGCCGCGCTGTTTGGCGTTCCGCTGGAGAACGATGACACGATCGAGATCGTGGTGACGGATGGAAGCGCGATCGTTTATGGATCGGCCGTCGACAACGTCTCGCAGGATCCGTCATTCGCGCTGGCGAGGGTGGTTCATTGAGGGAGGCCGTTGCGCAATCGCGCGTAAACCTTTGTCATTCACACAGGGCAACGGTTCGAGCTCGTCAACGCCGACCAAACTCAGCGAGTACGAGGGCTATCCCCTTTGGCCTATTCCGACGACGAAGCCGGTCGCGTCGGCGAACGTAGACTGTCCGTTCACGACCGCATTGAGCCGAACCAGCAATGGATTGAGGTCAAGCAGGGCGAACCGTCCGCTCGCGACCGCCGAGCGCAATGCCCGAGTGATCAATCCGGGTACGTTGTGCTTCACCACGGAGGCCAAAATCTGGTTCAGCGGCCACAGACGATTGAAGATGCCGCCGAGGCTGACGTTGACGTCCGTGACATCGTGGTTTTCGAGCGCACTATCGAGAACGAGGCGCCCCGTGGCGCGATCCACCACGAATTTCACGCGAATCCGCACATTGTTGATTTCGCCGTCCACGTTTGCCGTTGCCAGTTCCTGCTCGCCGTCGCATGGAAGGTCGAGCCACGCCCGTGCGCTGATGTGTAACGCGAGGTCGGCGTTGATGACGATCGACGCGCTTCCAACGTCAATCCTCGGCACAACGCGTCGGAACGCGAGCACGCCGGACCACGAGTACTGCGGCGGCCCCCAGGACCCGCCGCCGCTGATGTATGCCGCGGGGTAAATCGACGGAGCGAACGTGGACGCGAGGATTGCCTGCGGTGTGTAGAGGTATGCGTACGACTCGGAGAAATGCTGCTCATTCGGTACGTCCTCGCCCGTAGGCGCATTCGATCTTGGAGTCTGTTTGACGGCGATCCTGAGAGCGCCGTCTTCCACACCTTCGACCTCCGGTGCGACGAGGTCGGCACACGGGCATTCGCCCTCGCGCGTGAAATTGCTGCCGGTGAGCGACCGAATGAGCACGCAGGGACCCGACTGTGCCTGATCGAAGTGTTCGATCGTCATCGGGTCCTGGAGTTTCAAACCGATCAACCACTGTTGGAGCGGCATGCCTGCCACGTTGCCGAGCACCTGATCGGCAACGACGGCAGGCGTGGCGAAGAGAGTGAAGTTCTCCAATCGCTCGAAGGTCTCGATGTCGGTCGCGTCCCACCCGAGTGCGACGACCACTGCTTCGCGATTCGCGCCGGGAGTAATGGTCGGCTCGACTTGATAGTCGACTCGTCGTGCGACGATTCTGCCGTTGTCGATCTCCAGACGGGCCTCGATCCGAACCACGTCGAAAGTGATGGTGCTCAGCACGTCTGCCGGCGTGCCCGTCGCATGAAAATCAACATTCATGGTGATGCCGCCGATGATTGCGTGCACGGCACCGCCGACCGGCCTCAGACGGATGTCCGGCGCGCTCGCGGGAATGACGCTGGTGAATGACACCTCCGGTATGGATTTGACCGCCAGCGTCTGACCGGTCTCGAGGTTCGCCAACCCTTTAGTCAATGCTGCCTTGAAGACCTCCTGGGTCAGGAGCAAGCCACAATTGTTGCCGCAAAGTGCGTGGAGCTCCGCATATAGATCATTGAGATAGGTATTCTGGATGGCCATTGATCGACTCCCTCGTCACAGATGAGAGAGACAGGAATGGCGACTTCCTGTGCGATTCCGGAAACGTCGGCCAGTGGACGTGGCGACAGGGGTGCGCGCGAGCGCGTTCCTACCGCGGCGGTCCGTGCCGGACCGACCGCCTGCGGCAGTTGTTGCAGGTGACCCTGGCGAGCGGGCTGTCCTGGACCAACAGCTGGTTTCCGCACCTGGCGATGACACGCACCCAGTAGGTTTTGCCCGTGTCCGCTTCGAACGAGGTGACGTTTCGAGCAACAGGCTCACCGGAAGTGTCGTGTTCCCCTTCCCACCATTCGATGGTGGGCTCCGCATACGCCGGGTCGACGGACATCGACAACATCGCCTTTCCATTCGATGGGCTGCTTGTGGAGACGGGGAACGTTCGGAGGAGAGGCTTGCATCCGGGCTCGCGGTGAAGTGTGACGGATCCGGAAAAGCACCCTGCCGGCGACTCGAGCGTGACCAGGCGTTCGCTCGTGATGGTCTGCGCGTAGTACGTCCGCCCGGACTGCGCGACAAGGCCGTCGCTCCAGCGGACGCCGGCAGTGGTGGTGCTGAGCGCGACGGCACCGCCGGCAGGCACGTGGATCGTGTAACCGTTCTGAACGTTCACCGCTTCGCCTGTAGCGGGATCGCGCACCACGACCGTGTTCGGACTGCACGCCTGCGCCGTGTAGACCTCCGTATCCTCGGTGAGCTCGCCCCAGTCGAGATTGCACTCGTCATCCGCGATTACGCGCGCCCAGTACCTCGTTCCCGGCGCGAACTCCCTCGCGCTGTCGTGGTCACCGGGCTGCAGTCGTTCCACGAACGCGGGCACGCTGTCGTCGTGTTCGCCCGTCCGCCACTCCACGACCACGTCGGTCGCGTCCCGCACTTCCAGATGTGCGACGCCGGTGCCGTCGCTCAGCGGGAAACGAGTGATCAGCGGCAGGACGTCCGCGCCGCAGGACGCGATCCGGACGTACCCCGTTTTCTCACAATCGGGCGATCCTCTCTGGGCCATGCGCAACTCGAGCCTCCGGACCGAAGTCGCGTTGACGACGTTGCGGACGTACCAGGTCATGCCGCTGGCCATGACCTGGTTCCCTTCCACCCAGGTGAGGGTGGCATCGGTCAGACGCTGGTCGGCGGTCACCGGCCGTGCGGTCAGTGCCACCGAGCGGCCCATCGGGACATAGACGATGGCCGGGCCGATGTTGGCGATCGTCATCTGACTGTTGCGCTCTTCGAGATCGCGGTTCGGGTGTCGAGCCATGCCGAAAGCGAGGTCGCAGCTCACCCACGACACGGTTGCGGGAGCACTGTCGGCGAACGGTTCCGTGCTGCAGAGCGACGTGACACGGACGAAGACGGTCTGCTCGCCGCCGGCTGGATCGACGGCCACCGAGGTTCGCGTTGCACCGGCGATCTCCACGGGGGCTCCGTCGATGACGCGGTACCACTGATAAGCGAGGTTCGTTCCTTCCGCGATGACGTCGAGCGTGTACAGCCGGTGCGATGCGCCGGGTTGTGTGCCGAGGGGGATCGGACCTTCCGGAACGTCCACGATGCGGGGGACAGGACAACTCGTGGCCGTCGCGTAGTTGCCGCTGTCGATGGTGGTGTTGCAGCCGGGATAGGTCACGCGCACCCAGTAGTCCGTCGTCGAGAGTGGGAGGACGTCGAGCTCCGGAGAGGTGGTCGTGGCGAGCGGCAGATTGACGTCGCCGGGAGCGCCGGTGAACCACTGGTACTGCGTGGCATCGGGATCGGCCGGGACTTGCAGGAGCCAGCGGTTGCCGCCGGCCGGCGTGGCGGTGATGACCGGCAGCGCGTCGGCGAGTGGGCAGTGCGTCACCGTGACGAGCACGCTGTCGACCGTCACCGGGCGGGGCGAGTGGGGGTACGACGCGCGGACCCAGTAGCTGGCCGTCTCGCTGTCCGGAGCGTCGTAGGTTGGATTGGCGGACTCCCGCACGACCGTAAAGTCCGCGAACGTCCCTCGCCGCCAGCTGTAGGTCGTGCCGTCCGGCGGATTCGCGATGGCGATTGTGAGCGGCGTCGTCCCCTCGCTACCTCGGGTGACGACGGGCCACGGCTGGGTCGTGATCTCGATCGCTCCGATGTAGAGCAGGCGGTTGGCGGATTCAGCGCCGGCGGCCTTGACCACACCGCGGGTGGCGGTGTCGCGCAAGACGCGCCAGACGTTGTCCGAGGTCTCGTGAGGTGCGTTGCTCCTGTAGAGCGGATTGGACGTGCCCGCACGCTCCGCCAGCAGTCGCGCGGCGGCGCCGGCGCCCTGCGGTGAGGCCCAGGACGTTCCCTCGCGCGCGATCAGGCGCATCGGGCCGATACCGTTGCCGCCTTCGCGCAAGCCCGCGCCACGCATGTCGACGGCGGGAGCGAAGAGGTCGACGCAACGGCCGACGCCGTACTGCGGCCCCGTACACGAATCAACGGGCGGCACGAGAGCGCTCGCACAGTCGCGGGCATCGGTGTGATTGACGCCGCTGACGGAAATCACGTGAGGCCCGGACTGCCCGTTGCCGTAGGAGAAACCGGAGGGATATCCGCCACAGGCATCCACAGGCATGTTTCCGGCGCCCGTGAACACAACGGCCCCACGCGCGACGACTCGCGCCAGAGCCGCCTTCAGGCTCCGCACCTCCGGGACATCGGGGTCACTGCTGATGTGGAGGCTCATGTTGATGACCGCGCCGTTGAAGCCCGCTGCATCCGAAGTCGGCAGGTGCTCGCGGAGAACCCAGTCGAGGCCTTCGATCAGGTTCGCCATCTGACCATTGCCCGTACAGTCGCTGACGCGGACCGGGATGATGGTGACGCCCGGTGCGACACCGAACGTGCTCCCTGCGATCAGCGACGCGGCCATCGTGCCGTGGCCACCGGCGAGGCACGCGTCGCCTGGGGGACAGGCATCGCGCGCGGCGACGGTGATCCCGGAGTCCACAGGACAGGGGGTGTGCGCGAGCGCCGGGCTGCCCGGGATGAAGGTGTCGTAGCCGATTTCGACGCGCCCACGCATGTCGGGGTGGTCGGCCGAGACGCCGGAGTCAAAGACGTAGGCGAGGATGCCGCCGCCGGAGCCGGCGAGCGGGTACGTGCCTTCCGCGTCGGGCGCGATCCGGTCGCGGTGCGTGATGCGCTGCAGCGACCAGCCCGGCGCGTAGTTCGCGCGGTCCGCGCTTACCGCCTCCGTGATCTTCGAGTCCGCGGTGAGAGCGATGGGCGCGTTCTTTTCGACGTACTCGACGCGTGGGTCGGCGGCGAGTTTCGTCGCGATGTCTTCCGTCGCCTGCACATGCAGGCCGGTGAGCGCGGCCGTGTACATCCGCACGACGGTCATGCCGTAATCGCACTCGAGCGCCGCGGCGACGGACTTCACTTCCGTCGGGGAAAGGCTCTCGGGGAGGCCGACGATGTAGCCGGACGGCGGCTCGGCCGCCTTCGCAGGGAGGGCTGCGAACAGCGCCATGAAGGGGAACATCACGACAACGAGCGCGCGGGCGAGGGGCATCCGGGAGTGTACGGGGGCGACGAGGGTCATGTTGGGGTCAGCAGCGCGCATCATTGTAGACAGCGCCGTGGGGTTTCGTCAGCCGGACCCCGTTTGTTCGTGCGGAGCGTGCACCGGTCGCGAGGCGCACGATGGCATCGACCACGTGCCGCGGATCGTGCAGTAGCTTTGCGGGCGTGACCTGGTGACCCGTGAAATTGCCCGCGTGCTCGATCGGATGAATCCCATCCTTGGATGAGATTCACCCCACCCGGGATCGCATTCATGTGTCCATGGATGGGATACGCCAGAACCGTTGGGAGTCACCATCTTGAGAGCGACACTCACCCGATCCTGCGCCGGATGGACGTGCTCGCCAGCCACGCGGTCCGTGCGATCCGATTCAAGGCACCTTCGTGACACCGTGCGCGACCAGCCCCGACGCCTCGACACGTATTTCAGGCTACGACGAATGCGTCCCCAGTAGATTCGCGAAGGCGAAATCGTGGATGTTCATGGCTCATTGCGCCACATGGTTTCCCCTACCGGGCAGGCATGCATCACGCATTTCTCTTCGCCACGGAGGAATCACTATGCCTAACGCTGTCACGATGTTGAAATCAGATCACGCCTCGCTGAAGCGGCTGTTGCGCGAGCTGACGGAGACGAGCGATCGCGCGCTGAAGCAGCGTGAATCGCTGGTCAACCAGATCGAGCGCGAGCTGAAGACGCACGCCCAGATCGAAGAGGAAGTGTTCTATCCCGCGTTCAAGGCTGCGACGAAGAAAACGGATGCCGAGGATCTCTTTTACGAGGCCGCGGAAGAACATCATGTAGCCGACATGATCCTGCCCGCGCTGAAGGCGGCAAACCCGAAATCGCACGAGTTCAAAGCCAAAGCGAAAGTGCTCAAGGACGTGATCGAGCATCACATCAAGGAAGAGGAAACGCAGATGTTCGTCGTGGCTCGACAGGTCTTCGACGAGGATGAGCTGCGCGAGATCGGCGACTTGATGCAGTCGCGCCGCGACACCATCGAGGCGATGTGGAACAACCCGATCCTGCGACCGATCAAGAAACTGCAGAGCGCCGCGCATAAGCTCCTGCCGACGAAGGTGAAGACCGCGAAAGCGGCGCTGATCGCCAAAGCCATGGAGCGCGACGAACTGCGGTAGAGCGAGCGACACTGACCTCACTCGACCGATGCTGTTCTGACGGACACTGTCAGCGGCCGACGTTCCTATCGTCGGCCGCGACATCGGTAAAGCTGACGATCAACGGCGCTCGGCGGCCTTCGGGCTAGCCCGGTGAGCTGCGCGGGTCGTCGCCGTACGTCACTTCCGACTGCATGTTGCCGTCTTTCCCGTGGATCTTCACCTGGCTCGGTTCTTCTTTGCGGGCGCGCTGCTTTGCAGCAGTCTCGGCCTCGTCCTTCGTATCGTGTTCTTCGCGGAAGCTGTCGTCTTTTTCCCGAACCACGAGCCACTTCGACAGGTCGGAGTTCGGGGTCACGTGGTAAACGGTTCGATTGCTCGCCATTCATGCACCTCCACAGCTCAGCAAATACATGGCACGTGCCACGCCGCATGGGCGCTGACGGGCCAGGTACGCGCTTCAGAGCAGCTTGTCCGGCGTGATCGGCAACTCGCGAATGCGCCGGCCCGTTGCGTGAAACACGGCGTTCGCGATCGCCGCCGGGATGCCCACCATGCCGAGCTCGCCCATGCCCTTGACGCCGAGCGGGTTGACGATGCGGTCGTCTTCCTCGATGAACTCGGTCTCGATCTGATGGATGTCCGCGTTGACGGGGACGTGGTAGTGCTGCAGGTTCGGGTTCATGATCCGGCCGAAGCGGTGATCGATTTCCGTCGCTTCCTGCAGGGCCATG
>DASYLL010000170.1:0-24190 GCA_036009605.1 Thermoanaerobaculia bacterium
TCGCTGCTCTTCGTCGATGACGACCAGTCCGATGTCTTTCCAGGCCACGTCTTTCGAAAGGAGACGATGCGTGCCGACCACGAGATCGATCTCGCCGATCTCAACCTTCCTGAGGATGTCTTTCAGCTCCTTCGCGGAGTAGTAGCGCGTGAGCAGCTCGATGGTCACGGGGAACGACGCGAAACGGCGCAGGAACGTGCGGTAGTGCTGGAACGTGAGCACGGTCGTCGGCGCGAGCACCGCCACCTGCTTGCCGTCCATCACTGCTTTGAACGCCGCGCGCATGGCTACTTCGGTCTTGCCGTAGCCGACGTCGCCGCACAGCAGGCGATCCATCGGCTTGCGCGATTCCATGTCGCTCTTCACGTCCTCGATCGCGCCGAGCTGATCCTCGGTCTCATCGAATTCGAACGCGTCTTCGAAGTCGAACTGCCACGGTGAGTCCTTGCCAAACGCATGGCCGTGCACCATTTGTCGCGTGGCGTAGAGCTTGAGCAGCTCGTCGGCCATGTCGCGCATGGCCTTCTTGACCGAGGCTTTCGTGCGCGCCCATGAGGTGCCGCCGAGCTTGTCGAGCTTCGGTTGCGCTTCCTCGCCCGCGGTGAACCGCTGGATGAGGTTGAGGTTCTCCATCGGCATCAGCAGCTTGCCGCCGCCGGAGTATTCGATCTGCATCACCTCGCGCTCGGTCTCGCCGAACGGGATGCGCTGCAATCCGAGAAAACGTCCGACGCCGTGATCGACGTGGACGATGTAGTCGCCGGTCTTGAGATCGCGCAGATCGGAAACGAATGCATCGGATTTGCGCTTGCGTCCGCCGATGCGCGTCGACGTCGGCGGCTCAAAGAGATCCCATTCCGAGTACGCGGTGAGATTCAGATCGTGAAAGACGAAACCGCGGCCGATGTTGCCTGCGGTGACGGTGAGCGCGCCTTCGCCGAGGCGGTCTTCTGCGAAGGGAACGTTGAACTCTTTGAGGAGGCGCTCGATCTTTTCGCGGCCGCCTTTCGTCGCGCAGAAGAAGAGCTGCTCGGATTCGTTGCGCAGAACGTCGGCGGGAAAGTCGCTGAGGCGATTGTTGTAGCGATCGGTGGGGGAGGTGTTGACGCGCAGCTCTTCACGTTCTTTCGTTGCGATGTGAACGTCGGAGAGTGCGAGTGGCGCGCTGCCGATGAACGCAAGCACATCGGGACCGGGGGCGACAAGTTTCTCCGGTGGGTAGACGGCCCGGCCTTTCTCGGCGGCCGCGTCGTATTCGTTGCGCAGCAGCGTTTCGTACTTCGCGATCGTGGTCGTGATCTGGTCGGGCTCGATGAGGATGAGATCCCAATCGCGGATGTAGTCGGCGAAGGTGACGCTGTCGCCGGTGACGGGAACGTAGTGCTCGATGCCCGGAAACGTGCCGTTTTCCTGCAGTTTTTCGATTTTTTCATGGACGTCGCGCTTGAAGTGCGGATCCATGAAGTCGAGCGAGATGCGCCGCGCCAGTTTTTGCCGCGTCTCGCGCGTGATCGGAAACTGCGTCAGCGGGTAAACCGTGACCGGGCCCGATTCTTCTTCGGAACGCTGCGTTTCGACATCGAACCAGCGCAGCGAATCGATCGTGTCGCCGAACAGCTCGACGCGCACCGCATGAGGCGTGTTCGGCGGAAAAAGGTCGAGGATGCCGCCGCGGAACGCGAACTCACCCGCTTCGCCGACGAGATCGGTGCGAACGAATCCGTTCTCGACGAGGCTTTCGAGCAGCGCGCGCATGTCGAGCTCTTCGCCTTCCGCAAGTCGCAGGATGCGACTCCGAAAATCCTCGGCGCGCGGCAGGCGCTGGAAAAGCGCGCGAGTTGGAACGACGAGCACTTCCGCGGCGTCGTCGATGAGCATGCCGAGCGCGCGGATTTCCTCTCGGACGACGCCGAGGGATGGGGCGACGTCCTGGTAGGGAGAGAGGGAAGGGGCGGGATAGACGGAGACGCGTTGCGGCTCGTGATGGAAGAGGCGCAGCGCGGTCTCGAAATCGGCGACGCCGGCATCGCCGGGCGTGATGATCGCGATGCGGCGGCGCTGCTTGTCCTGCAGCGCGGCGATGAGCAGCGCGCGCGTTTCGACGGTGGCGCCGGTGATGTCGAGGCGGCGATCAGGGTCGAGGAGCTGACGAAAGAACGGCGCCTTTGCGACGCGCGCGCGGAGACTGGCAATGAGGGGATCGTGACGGTCCAAGGACGTGAAGTCTAATGCTTTGGAGTGCGGCAGAAGACGATCCCACCTGGCAGTCGTACGTGCCCCGGCGAAGCAATCAGCGCGGCCGGCCGTGCCGGCTACGGCGTGAAATACCCTTTGATCGTCCGTGCCGTCAGCTTCGGCGAGTCCACCACCACCCGTACCGACCGCCATTCGTTCGACTTGCCGAAGTCCGAGACCTGATATGTGATCGCGAACTGCGCGCGCAGGTCCTTCTCGATCTCGTTGTACTTCGCCATCAGGTTCTGTTGCTTGGCCGTGGCAACGAAGCCGCCAGTCTGCGCGGCGAGATAGCGCAGCTTCTCGACGTCGCGTCCGTAGTCTTCGTCGCCGCCTTCGTAGGCGATGAAGTAGATCGGAATCGCGGCTTCGCGCGAGAGCTTTTCGAGCTCGTCGTACGTCCAGGTCGAGGTCGTGTCGCTGCCGTCGGTGAGCACGACGATGGCGCGGCGATTCTTTTCTTCGCGCAGCTCGCGAATGGCGCTCGCGACCGCGTCATACAACGCCGTGCGTCCCATCGGCGTGATGCCGCCGAGTGCCGAGGCGATCTCGCCGCGATTCGCGGTCATCGCCTGTTTGCGGCGCGGAACGTCCTGCACCGCGGTGACGCTGCAGCGATCGCCATCCTTCAGCGCGTGCTGCACGAACTCGCCCGCGGCTTTCGCGGCGTGCTTCATCGAATACGTCATGCTCGCGGACGAATCGATGAGCAGCGCGATCGAGATCGGCTGATCGAACGCTTTGCCGAACTCGATGATCTTTCCTTCGGAATTGCCGTCGATGATGCGGAAGAGCGAGCGGTCGAGATTGTCGTGCGTGACGCCGTTGCGGTCGACGACCGAGACGAAGATCGGGACGGTGCGGACTTGCAGTTCTTCGACGTGAATGTTGCCCGCGACCGACCAGAAATCGGCGGCTTCTTCGCCTGCTTTCGTCCGCGCGGTGACTTGTACGAATCCGTTTGCGAGCGTCGACTGCGGAACGGTGAAGCGATACGGCGTTTGGCTCGATGACGCGATCACCTGACCGCTGTCCCACAACTGCACGGACTCGATCGGGTCATCACCCGGAGAGGTTCCGGTGACTTCGAAGATTCCGGCGGTGGCGTCGATCGCGCGGACACGCAGAGACAACGGCAACAGACCCTGATTGATCGTCTCCGTCCATCGCACGTGCTTGCCGTTCGGACCTTTCGCCGCGATCGTGATCTTGTGCTGCAGCGGCGTGGGACCGAGGTCGACCATGACGTGATACGGCGACATGAGACCGTCGGCGACTTTCTGTCCGTCGACAGTGACCGTCACCTTCGCGTTGTCGAAGCCGGGATCGATGGCCAGGTCGACGATGCCGTGGTACTGGCCGGGCTGATCCGTCTGGCCGCCGCGCTGCAGGAGGATCTGCGTCGCGGCCGACGCGGTCGTGCTCAGGAGGAGGGTGAGGAGGGAGGAGAGGAGGAGCGCGCTACTGCGCTTCGCTACGCTGCTGCACTGCTGTACTGCTACTTTCATATATCCGCCGGTACTCGAAGCGATTCCGAGTGACCGTCTTCACATAAAGACGTGTTTCCGCGTACGGAATCGCTTCTATGAATACGTCCAAATCATCGACGGGCGTCTTCTCAAGCCATGTGCCAACGGCTTGTTCCCCTGCATTGTACGAGGCGATCGCGAGCGTATGGTTGCCTTTCATCGCGGCGAGCTTCTGCGCGTACTCGGCGGCGCCGACCGCGATGTTCGTCTCGGGGACGAAAAGATCCTGACGCGTGATCGCGCCGAGCTCTCCGGCGGTGGCGATGCGCGATGCTTCCTCCGGCATGATTTGCATCAGTCCTACCGCGCCTGCGTTGGAAACAGTCGATGGCTCGAAGCCGCTTTCCTGACGCGTGATCGATGCGAGCAGATACGGATCGACACCGCGGCGCTGCGCTTCACTCTGCAGTGTTTCCCAGTACGCGAGTGGGAAGAGGATCTGCCAGAAACGCGGCGGGATGTTCGCGCCGCCATGGCGTACGAAGGAACGGAACTGGCGCTGCAGCACCGTGTTCGCTTTGAACGGTTCACCGCCGCGCACATAGACGTCGGCGAGCATGAACTGCACACCGGGATTCGCCGCGTACCTGGCTGCGAGCACTTTCATTTCGCGTGCGGCGGAGCGCGTGAGACCGATGTCCTGGAGCGCGAGGACGACCTCGAAACGCGGCTCGCTCACTTTCGACAGTTCCGCTTCGATGTCGGGGAAGGTCTGGGTCTCGGTTCGACGGGCTGAGAGCGCATCACCCCAGAGCTCTTTGGTGCGATACGCGTAATAGCTGAACGGAAACTCGTCGACGATCTGCTGCGCTTTCGCGTTGCGTTCCGGCGTGCGTCCCAGTTTGTCGTAGATTTTCGCGGACCAGAACAGCGAGTTCGTTTTCCAGTCGCCGTCCGCATAGGAGCGGATGTAGCGGTCGAAGACCGTCAGCGCTTCTTCGTCTTTGCCCCAGAGCGTGTACGTCCAGCCGAGGTTCCAGATATTTTCGCCATCGCCTCCGACGATGCCGGCGTCGATGGCTTTGGAGAGGTTGTCGACCGACTTCGCGTAGTCGATGACGTCCGTCGAGTAGTACTTCGCGCGAACGACCTTCGCTTCCGCTGCTTCCTTGCTGAGGGGGAACTGCTTCTCGACCTCGTCGAGTCCGGCGAGCAACTCCTGCGGTTTGTCATCGCGCCACGCCGCGCGTGCGCGCAGCAGAATCAGCGATGCATCGTTGAGTCTCACATCCTTCGTTTCTTCCAGCAGCTGTCCGTAATTGCGCGAGTTGAACAACGCGCGCAAACGCGTCGCACGCGCTTCGGGTGCGCCTCCGGGGATGCGGCTGAAGAGATCGAGTGCTTCGTCATATCGATTCGCGCGCGACAGTTTGCCCGCGAGCGCAATTTTCTCCGCGACCGGCAACGCGTCGACCTCGGCACTCAGAAAGTCGTACGTCTGTTCCGTGTAGCGACCGTTCGTGTAGTCGCTGAGTAACCGCATGCGCGTCTTCGAGGCGAGGTCGTTGCGTCCTGCTTTCGCGAGTGCAGTGGCCATCGCGACAAAGTCCGCTTCCGTCAGTTCATCGATCGCGACCTGCGAGGCCTGCTGCCACGCTGCATCCGTTGCCGCGGTATCGCCGAGTTGCGCGTAGATCGCGGGAAGGCGCAGACGCGCCACCGTTGCGGCGGATGTGTCGCTGAGCGCGACAATCTCTGAAGCGATCGCTGCCGCTTCCTGAAAGCGTCCGCGTGCGACTTCCGCTTCAACAATGCGCAGTCGCAGAAACGGTGCGACTGCAGGAAATGCATTCGCCGCTTCCTCGAGAGCGGGCACGGCTGCTTCGTAATTTTTCGCGTCGTACAAGACGAGCGCGTTCTTCGCCTGCGTCGTTGGATCGATCGGCTGCGGTGCTGCTTCGACCTGGGGCCGCTCCTGCGGGACGTTCACCGGTGGGAGAGGAGACTGTTTGGCACATCCGAGGAACGACGCTGCGACGAGAAAAACTACGGCACGACCCTGACCCATCTCTCACCCTCACTTTGGAATCCGACGCGCCGGAAAAACTCGTGCGCATCGCCTGCGTCTTCGACAACGATCCTGCGGCGATCCATCTTCACGGCCAGCTGTTCGACCTCGCGCATCATCACGCGGCCGATCCACTTCCTGCGCAACTCGCGGGAGACCGTCAGGTCCTCCACACGCAAAGCGTCGTCGGTGATCTCCAGCGAGACCACGGCCACGACATCGCCGAGAAGCTTCCCGAGCAGGCCCCATGCCGGAGCAGGCGGACGCTGGTCTGCGGTTCCCCTCTGCTGCGAAAAAAAGGCCTGCAGAACCGGGCGATCGGCGGCCTCGATGGGCCGGACAAAAAGGCGTAAACCACGAACCATGATCGATCCTAAGTCCCGTACTTTAATGCTCTTCCAGCATATTCCAACGAGCAAATAATTTCTTGACAATCACAGAGTGCCGCGTAGACTTCGAGCCGGTCCTCCATACCAAAATAAACAGTGCCAAGTGACAACAATATGAACGTGCAGCAGGCAATTGATCAATTCCTGGAACACGGGCAGACGGTCCGTAATTTGTCCGATCGGACACTCCGCGCGTACCACTCTGACCTCGCGCAGTTCCACCTGCACATGCACGACACGTCCGCCGTCGACATCACGCCCGATGACCTCGAGACCTATCTCGTCAAGCTGGGCGGCGGTCCCTATCGCGACACCTCGATCCGCCGCAAAGTCGCGGCGCTGAAAGTCTTCTTCCGCTTCCTCGAAGAAGCCGGCATCGTCACCGAGTCGCCCGCGCGCAAGCTCAAGATCAAGAAGCCGGTCGAGAACCGCGTCCCGACCGTGCTCTCCCAACGCGAAGTCCGTGCGCTCCTCGCCGCTCCGAAAGAGCAGGTCGCGGAGCTGGCCACCGCGCGCGATCATTCCGCGGGAAGCCGCAATCGCTACTTCTGCGCCGTTCGCGACAATCTCATCCTCGAATTGCTCTTCTCCACCGGTATCCGCATCGGCGAGCTGGTCGCGGTCAACGTGACCGACGTCGATGTCGAGCGCCGCCAGATTCACATCACCGGACGCGCCACCCGCGGCCGCCAGGTCTCCCTCGCCTCGGACGACCTGCTGGTCGCAATGGCCCAGTACCTCGACCTGCGCGGCGACCGCCCGCTCTCGACGCCGGCGCTCTTCGTCGGTCGCTCGGGAACGCGCCTCACCATCTATTCGATCGAGAACATCTTCAAGAAACACGTTCGTCTCGCGGAGATCAAACGCCACGTGACGCCGCACTCGCTGCGCCACACGATGGCAGCAATGCTCGTTTCCTCGGGCGCCGACATCCGCGACGTGCAGGAAATCCTCGGCCACGCCTCGATCCTCTCGACGCAGGTCTACACACGCCTGCCGATCCAGAAGCGCCGCACGCCGCAGTCGCACATCACGCGGATCGTTGCGGAGACAGCCGGCGCGCGCCTCGCGATCAAGAAGTAACGCGTGCGACTTGCAGGCGCGCGGTTCGCAGGATGGACTGCTGCGATCCTGCTGTCGCTCGCGATCTACTGGCCTACGTTCTCCATCACGTGGGCTTACGATGATGTCGACTACATCAACGTCGCGTCGCGGATGCTCTCCGGCGAGCTCCCGTTCTGGCGCGGCGTCTTCGAGCCGCAGGGCGAGCACATCACCGCCGGCCTGCGCCTGACCCTCTTCTCCTACCTCGGCATCATCGGCATCGACGCATTTGCATTTCGCGTCTTCATCGCGATCGTGCACGCGCTCTCCGGAATCTTTCTCGGCGTGATCGCGCGGCATACCAGCGGATCGACGCGCGCGGGGATCGTGACCTCCCTCGTCTATGTCGGCGCATGCGGCTTCTCGTCGATGTGGATCTGGCAGCCGAACGGCTCGACCGTTCCGTTGTCGCTGGCGATGATCACTGGCGCCGCTGCGTTGTTGACGCGACGCGATCGCCTGCTCGCCCGCCGTGCGGCCGCGTGCGTTTTGATTCTTGCTGCGCTGCTCACGGAGAGTGCGTTCGCGCCGATGACGCTTCTGCCCGCGGTCATCGATGAATTCGAACGTTACCGCTCTGGCCGTCGTCGTCCCGGCACGCTCACGATCTTCACCATCCTCGCGATCGCCGCGGTCGCCCTCATCGTCCCGCGCTACCTCGGGAACATCGGCGTCGGAATGTCGATCAACATCGCGCAAGGTCTGCCGCGCGCCGCGTTTCTGCTGTTCATCGCACCGATCCGACTCTTCGTTCCTGCCACGCACATCATCGCGTGGTACCTCGGATTGAAAGTCACCGAGCTCGCGATCATCGTCGGCGTGATCCTGGCGCTGACCGTGCCTCTGTTGCTGTTCCGGTTGTGGCGCAAGCGCGTGCCTTCACTCGCTATCGTTGCGGCGCTCTCCGCGATTGGTCCGATCGGCGTTCTCCTGCTCGTCGGATTGGGACGCTGGCGCTCGACGTACTGGGAGCTCTACGACGCCGATCGCTACTTCTTCCCGCTGCTGATCCCGATCGCATTGCTCGCCGGTGCGATTGCTTCGTCAATCTCGATTCGCAACAAGTTCATCTTTGCAGCGGTGATCGTGTTTCTCGCCGGCGAGCTCGCGCTGCATCGCTGGGCAATGCTCGCGCGCATTCCCTTCGACGTCTACGGGCAACACGCCGCGCGCTTCGAAAAACTATCGCGCGTCGTCGACGCACTCGATCGCGAAGCGCTCACGATTCCGAACAACAGCCTCTATTTCGCCGAGGTGCACAACGGGCGGATTGGCGCCGCGGTGCTGACGCACATCCTCAGCGACGGCTCGCTCCGCCCCGGCGGCCCGCGCGTCGACGACGCAACCGCTGCGCGCATCAACGTCGTGTTCGCGAAACACGATCCCGATCTGCGCGTCATCGATGGCCGTCTCGTGAACACGAAATTCGTAACGACCGCGAACGCGCTGCAATGCGGAGAGTCTGTCATTCTGATGATCTCCTCGGACGACCTCACGCTCCGTCTCGCCGGCGTCGCTCACGAAACGTTGCCGCTGGGCATCACCGCGACCGACATCCAACGCAGCGTAACCATCCCGCTCGGGACAGTCGATGTTTCCGGTGAGGACGAGCGCACGGACACACTCTCGGCGCGTCCCTACACCACGAAGTTCGGCCATGGTCGACGCACCCGATTGACGCTCGAATGCGATCGCGTCCGGATCATTTCGCTCGAGGCATCACCCCATTCCTAAAACCTCCTCCGGCCTGTAACGTATACCCCGCCCATGCTACGAATCGAGTCGGTTTCCAAGCGCTTTCGCTCCGGCAATTACGGCGTCCGCGACGTCACCTTCACGGCCAAAGGCGGCGTCCTCGGCCTGCTCGGCCGCAACGGCGCGGGCAAGACCACGCTGATGCAGATGATCGCCACCGTCACCAGGCCGACGGCCGGCAACATCTACTTCCGCGACGTCGACGCACTCGCGAAACCCGACGATCTGCGCCGTCGCCTCGGCTATCTGCCGCAGGATTTCGGCGTCTACGACAACCTCACCGCGTTCGAGTTCCTCAGCTACTTCGCCGCACTCAAAGGCATCCGCTCGAAATCGAAAGTGCAGGAGATGCTCGAGATGGTGAACCTGCACGGCGCGGCGAATCGCGCTGTTGGCGGATTCTCGGGAGGCATGAAGCAGCGCCTCGGCATCGCGCAGGCGCTCGTCAATGATCCCGATCTCGTCATCGTCGATGAACCGACCGCTGGACTCGATCCCGAGGAGCGGGTGCGGTTTCGAAATGTCCTGTCGGAGTTGGGGAAGGGGAGACTGGTCATCCTTTCCACGCACATCGTGTCCGACGTCGAGTCGATCGCAACGGAAATCGCGATCATGAAAGACGGTTCGATGATCGCGCTCGATACGCCCGACGCGCTGATTCGCAACACCGCGACTGCGTCGCTCGAAGACGCGTTTCTTTCGATCATCAACAACACGCCCGCACCGATGCGCAGCTCGGCGGTCGCTTGAGCGAAGCTCCTGGCAATTCAACATCCGAACGGTTGTATCGACTCGCCGCCGTCGTTCGCGCCGATGTTCTGATCCGCCTGCGTCGCCCGTCGACGGCAGTCGTGTTCGTGCTGCTCTCGATGCTGCCGTACATGTGGATTCCCGATCCGTCGACCGGCCGGACGCTGATCCAGATCGCCGGCCGGCGCGCGCTCTACAACTCCGCCGCGATCGGCATGGGCACCGCGGTCCTGGCGACAATGTTCATCGGACTGGCGGGCTTCTATGTGATCTCGAATGCAGTGAAGCGCGACGTGATCTCGCGCTGCGGTTTCGTCATCGCATCGACGACGATGCGCAGCAGCGAATACCTCCTCGGCAAGTTCGCCGGCAACGTCGTCTTTCTGTCGATCTTCACTCTCGGCTTCATGGCCACTGCGATGGCGATGGTGCTCGTGCGCGGCGAAGCACCGCTCGAGCCGCTCGTGTTCGCGCGGCAGTATCTATTGTTGCTGCCGCCGACGATTTTCGCGGTGTCGGCATTCGCCATCGTCTTCGAATGCACGCCCGTGCTGCGCTCGAAATTCGGCGATGTCCTCTACTTCTTTCTCTGGCTCGGCCTCATGGGAGTCGTAGCGTCGCAGACCGAGAAAGGCACCGTCGGCTGGCCTGCCTACTTTGACATCTCCGGCCTCGCCTTCATGACGGAGCAGCTCAAGACGACGTATCAGACCGACACCCTCTCGATCGGCGCAACCGATTTCGACGCGAAAAAAGCGCCGCTGATTTTCAACGGCCTGCAGTTCGGCGCGCAGTGGATGCTACCGCGCGTCGTGTCGACGCTCTGGCCGATGGTGCTGTTGATTCTCGCGCGCGTGTTCTTCCATCGCTTCGACCCGGCGCGCGTGCGCTCGATGCCGAACGAGAAATCGCGCACGAGCTGGCTCGGCCGCTTCAATCTGATCACGAAGCCGGTCGCGCGACTGTTCGTCCTGATCGGCAACGCGATTACATCGCTGCCGGGCCTGCCGCTCATTGTGCGTACCGCAATGACTGACGCAGCGACGACGATCGCCGCGTTTCCGCTCGTGTCCGTCGCAATCGCGGGTTTCGCGATCGCTTCGCTCACCACTTCGGATGCGCAATCGCACATTGCCGGCTTGCTGCCGTTTGCATTCGCGGGATGCGCAATCGCGCTCGCCGACATCGCCTGTCGCGAAAAACGTGCAGGCACGACCGCGCTTCTGTACGCCGCACCCGGCCTGCGCGCGAAATTCGTGCTCTGGAAGTTCGCATCGACGCTGCTCGTCGCCATCGCGTTTCTCGGAGTGCCGATCGCGCGTGCGGTTGCATTGCGTCCGAGCTCGGCAACGCCGCTGCTCGTCGCCGTCGTCTTCCTCTCCGCCGCCGCCACCGCCCTCGGCATCCTGAGCGCGAATCCCAAAACGTTCATCGTCTCGTTCCTCACGTTCTGGTACATCGCGCTGAGCGACAAAGGCGCGAGCCCGGAGCTCGATTTCGCGGGCTGGTTCGGCAAGACGACATCGTCCGTGAGCCTGGCGTATGCTCTGGCCGCGCTCGCGTTCCTCACACTCGCGCAGCTCTTTCACATGTGGGAATTGCGACGGAAGTGGTAGCGCACGCACCGCGCTGGTGCGGGCTGTGCAAACAGGAGGCTCCATGGCGAGCACGAAAACAAGCAAGAAGGCATCCGGCGGACCGTCCGCATTCATGAAGCCGATGCAGCCGGACGAAGCATTGGCCGCGATCGTGGGCTCCGAACCGATCCCGCGCACCGAAGTCACGAAACGGATCTGGGATTACATCCGCGAGCACAACCGGCAGGATCCGGCCGACAAGAGGACGATCGTCGCTGACGACAAACTGCGCAAAGTCTTCGATGGCAAAGACCGCGTCAGCATGTTCGAGATGACGAAGCTCGTGAACGGACATCTCAAGTAGCGTCCGGTTCCCCGAAACGCAGGGCGGGCATCCCATCGATGCTCGCCGCATTCTTCTGGCGTCTGTACGCTGCGAGCCCGGCTTCGCCCTTCTTCTCCGCCCACAAGGAGAGCTGCGCCCGCTCCGCCTCGTAGTGCAAGACCGGCACGCCGAATCCGCACGAGTCCGCGATCCGGTCGATCTCGACGCGAATCACGCTGCGCACGCCTGCAGTCGGCTTGAATTGCGCCAGTAGCGCATCGAACCCTTCATCGCCCGGTTCGATGACCTGCCCCTTCCCATAGAACCGCACAATCTTCGCCGGACCCTCGAACGCGCACAACATGATCGCGATCCGCCCATTCTCCCGAACATGCGCAATCGTTTCGGCTCCGCTTCCGGTGTAGTCGAGATAGGCGATTGTCGATGGCCCGAGAATGCGCAGCGAGTCCAGCCCTTTCGGCGACAGGTTCACATGGCCATCGACATCGTTCGGCGCGGACGCGACGAAGAACACGTGCTGGCGCTTCACGAACTCGCGCGTCGCGTCGTCGATTTCGGTGTAGGTCTTTCCCATCTGGCGATCCACGATACAGGGTCTCCGCATTGCGCTACAATCGCCGCCGCTCCCCTGAGCGGGCGTAGCTCAGTTGGTAGAGTAGGAGCTTCCCAAGCTCTTGGTCGAGGGTTCGAGTCCCTTCGCCCGCTCCAATGATGTCTTCATCCGGGACATCTGTTCTTCGCCCGCCCGATGCCTGAGCCATTCACAACGCCGCCCTGTTCATGACGGGTGACTTGCTGTATGACCTGCGCGATGGACGGAGGTCGAGATTCTGGTCGTCGAATGATGCGTGAACGACTGCTCTCGTTCTGCGCAGCTTTATGGGGATGGCGATCGCTGTCGCGCTCTTGCCGCACTGGACCAGCCCGATGCCTGCTGGCGAGCTCCCCAGCTTCGCGACGTCGTCAGGATTCGACGCCAGGGCGCCTTTCTACTTCATCGGCGGCGTGATCATGTTGCCGGTCCTAGCCGCATTGCTGGCTCTCCGCTTTGGAGACGCGCGCGTGGGCTCGCAACACCGCGGGCATCTCCATGATCGTGCCGATCTGGCTCGTGATCATCGATCGCGATCTTCTCTACACGACCATTCCAACGGCGATCGTGGTCGCCACCTGTCGTGCTTCGCACGTTCTCTGCGTGCTTCACGCGGCGTGACTTGATCCTCCTTCCGACAACATCGGCGGTCTATCTGGCCTTCCTCGATCTGTCGGATCTCAATTTCGACTAGCAGTTCGTCCTGGCCCTGGCAATCGTGTTTGCCGTGCGGCTGGCCGTGGTTTTCATTCACCCGCGCTCGGGATTGCCGGCCCACCTCTGTTTCGCGCTGTCGCCGCTGGCATTGGCGTTTCAGGCGCGAGCGTTCTCGGGCGAGTACCGACACCTGGGCTGGACGCCACTGGCGGTGGCGGTCGTGACCCCCTTCGCATTGCGAGCGCTGATCCGCAATACCTCCGTGGTGCGACGTCGACTCCGGTATCTGGTCGTGTATCTCTGTTTTCCGATCGCGGCATACAGCTACGTGGATGCGACCAGCCTCACCACAGCGGAAGGGAAGCCGCGCTTCAGCTTCTTCGAAGAGACTTACCGCCTGGTGCCGGCATCGGAGATGCTGCGCGGCCGGACGCCTTATCGCGACATCATTCCTGCGCACGGCCTCATTCAGGATGGTCTGCTCGATGTGCTGCTGCTCCGCACGGGACCGGAGACGATCGGCCGATCGCTGAGTGGTCGCGGCGCGATCGGCGCTCTGAATTCGATTGCGTGTTATGCGCTGGCCGTGGCGGCAACCGGGTCACCGGAGGCAGGAATCGTTGCATTCTTTCTGTCAGCGTCCATGGGTACGGCGGATGGCAGCCCGCGAGTGTTGCCGGCGCTGCTATTGCTGGCCTTCATGGTTGCTGCGGTACGCCGGCGAAATCCCCCTACTCCTTTTCTGGGCAGGTGCCGGCGCGATCGTGACCGGCCTGACCAGCATCGATCACGGCGTATACATCTTGGCCACACTCTTCTTCGCCACGACGCGGCTGCGTCGAGGTTGGCGCTTTGCGGCCGCGAGCTCTACTGGCCTCTCGGCCCGAAGGACTCCAATGAATTGAGCGTGCCGCCGCGGGCTCGCGGCGCGTGCTGGTTCGAGGCAGACGTCGTCACGGTTCGTGCTGCCGGCGCTTACATCGATCGCCTCGCGCCGAATGAGACGTTCTTTAATTTCACGAACCATGGCCTCCTCTACTTTCTTTTCGATCGCCGCTGCCCGGTCCCGCAACTCGAGGTCGCGTTTCTACCAGCGCGAAGAGCTTCAGCGCGAGGTCATCAGCAGAATCGAACGCGACCCGCACGTCGTCGCCGCACTCATTCCAGCATTCCCTGACTATGGCTCGGTCGACCGCGTCCCGAATGCCGTTCGCGCGCCACTCGGCTGGAACTACCTCCAGGCGAATTTCGGTCCCGACTACCAGGAAGGAAACGTGGTGTTCTGGAGAAGAAAAGCGCTCACCGAGCGCTGATCCGCTTCCTGCGACCCGTTGTTCGTGCGTTACGATGCTCGCTCTCCCGAGAGGCGAACCCTGTCCCGATTCCGAGTCTTCGTTCTTGCGCTGTTGCTGCCGTTCATCGCTGTCGACAGTCACGCTGAGGCCGCGCGACCGCTGCTCCGGACCGTCGAAGGGACGCTGATCGTCGTCTGGGCCGATCCTCACCCGGATCTTTCGACAGCAGGCGGGACGCGTTACTCACTGGCCCTCGATGACGGAACGATCAGGGAATTGAAGCTGAACGGGCAGGAGAGTGCGGCACTGCTGAATTTCGGCAAGCGCGTGACTGTCTCCACGTTCAGCGGTCCCGATTCCAACGCGATCGCCGTTCAGTCCATCACCCGGTCGCTCGCGGCAGGGCCCCCGGGTGGCTCGCCGGGCACGAAGAAGGTGCTCTATCTGCTATTGCAGTACGCGGATGACGTGGACGTGCCGCATCCTCCGTCTTTCTACAGCAACCTCAATAACCCCGATACGCCTCCGGTCGGCGAAGTGTTCCCGTCGACGATCAACGGCTTTTTCAAGAAGACGTCCTGGGGTCAGTTCTCGTGGATCGGTGATGTCGGCGGCGCAGGCGGACTTGGTGCGCCCGGCGGTTGGCTCACGCTTCCTCATCCGAAAAGCCATTACGCGCCGTGCGGATGGGAAACATCGTGCGCCGATCTCAACACGCTCACGAACGACGCAATGGAGCTCGGCCGGGCGGAAGGGATCGATTTGTCGGTTTACGACAATGTGAATTTCGTCATGAGCAACGACCTCGATTGCTGCGCGCACGGAGGTGGGTTCTACAGTCCCATCGAAAGGAAGTTCTACGGCGCGACGTGGGAACCGCCATGGGGCCAGGAAGCTCACATTTACGCCCACGAAATGGGCCACAGTCTCGGCCTTCCGCACTCGGGCTGGGTCTATTACGCGTACGACAATCCGTGGGACGTGATGAGCCGGAGATCTCTTGCGGCGAACGTACTGTGCGGATCGTATCCATCGGCGAACAACGGCGGCACGCCGCGCGATCTTTACTGCGCAGAACCGGGCAATGGCTATATCGCGCCGCACAAGAACTACCTGAACTGGATTCCCGCGGCGAATGCCGTTGTGACGAATACGAGCGCGAATACCACCGTCACGCTCGAAGGCCTCGCATTGCCATTGGGCGCCGCGGCCAAGATTCTCACCGTCTGTATCGACGGCGTTCCCTGTACCGGACCCTCGGCGCACTATTTCACCGTCGAGGCGCGAGTGAGAGATCTGGGCAACACTTCCCAATTCGACAATGGCATTGTCGGCGAGGGGGTGATCATCCACGAAGTACGCATGGATCAGTCACCCATCGGCGGACACTGCTACTTCAACAGTCAGTCCGGTTTCGCGTTTCCGGTGGACTCCACGCCAGGCGATTACGATTCACTCGCATGCAGTTTTGCCGGATACCCATATCCGGAATATGCGCTTTTCAACGCGCAATGGAATCCGGGGCAGACCTACACGAACGGTTTCAGTCTCAGCGTGCTCAGTCGCACCGCATCGACATTCGTCGTGTCGACGACGGGCATGCCGCCCCCCGCGCTCACGGCCGTCAGCCCGAACACCGGCACTCGGTGGGGTGGCACGAACGTCGTGATCACGGGAACGAGCTTCGTTCCAGGCATGACGGTCTCGATCGGCGGATCGGAAGCCACGAATGTGGTCGTCGTGAACGCCACTACGATCACGGCCAGGACGCCGCCTCATGCCGCCGGAAACGTCAATGTCATCGTCACCAACCCGCTCGGACAGCGCTCCACGCTTCCGAACGGATACTTGTACTCCGAGAGCGTTGTGCCCTTTACGGACGATCCCCTCGTGGC
The DNA here is from genome assembly GCA_036009605.1 of Thermoanaerobaculia bacterium. Classification (GTDB taxonomy): domain Bacteria; phylum Acidobacteriota; class Thermoanaerobaculia; order Gp7-AA8; family Gp7-AA8; genus QHVT01. The sequence continues at coordinate 16,133 of DASYLL010000170.1, forward strand.
CGGCGTCACTGTCGTCAAGCGCGTACATCTGACGGAGCTCCGCACGCGCATCGACGCCTTGCGGGCGAGATATGGCGGGCTTCCCGCGTTCACTTATACCGATCCGGCGATCACCGCCGGTGTCACAAGGATCAGAGCGCAGCACATCGTTGAGCTGCGGCAGGCGCTGGCACCAGCGTATCTCGCGGCCACAGGAACGACTGCGACCTATGCGACGGACCCGTCGCTCGCGGCAGGCGCGGGAATCAGGCACGCGCACATTTCCGAGTTACGGGCGCGCGTGCTGACGATCGACTGAGGTCTCACAGGCGAACGGCAGCGACACCAGCGCCAACGGCGGAATCGCAGGGCCGCGTCGGCGGATCAGGACATCCCCACACTGACCGAATGGATGCTGATCCTGCTGATGGCGATGTTCGCCGCAATCGGAGTGCTGAGCCTCCCGCAGAAGGAGGCCGGTCTCTCACAGACGAGCCCAGAGTGCAGCAAGTCGTTCGCCGAACGTGTATCCCCACGATTGATCCGCTGCTGCGAGGGCATTGTTGAAGCCGACCGCATTGCCGTCCCGGATCAGCTCGCGCGTGCGTACGAGATTCACGCGGCCATCCGAACCCTGAACCGTGTTGACGTGTTGACGATGCGACCGGCGCGTCGAGTAGTGCACGACGAAACTCTTTCGCGTGCGCGCCACATCGCGAATCGGCTCGCCGCCGTGATACAGACCGGCGTGCCAGAAAAACACTTCGCCTTTGCGAGGCAAAAAACTCACTGGCTGAACGCCATGAGTCTTCATCTCGTCGCGGAGCCACTCCTGTTCGCGGCGCGACTCCTCCTCGCCGACGAGCTTCGGATCGTAGCGATAAAGGCCGGGCCTGAATTCGAATGGCGGAAAGGCGTGCGAGCGCGGAACGTATCGCAACGGACCGGAATCGGGATGAATGTCTTCGAGCGCAATCCACGCGGCGAGTAAGTGACCGGGGACGGGAGTCGGCACGAAGACCGGATCGCGATGAAGGGCCTGTGCCGATCCGAACTCGAAGAGGATCGACTGAATGGCCATTGCGGGCTCGCCGAGGATCCGGTGCGCGATGGCGTGCAGTCGAGGGTGAAGATAGAGGCGGCGTGCCGCGCGCGAATGGGACTGAATCTCCTGAAGTCGAGATCCGGGACGTCGCTCCTCGTCGGTTGCGAGTGACATCGTGCGAAGGTTCGGAAGCCCCGATGCATAGAGCAGGTCATTCGGTTTCTCCGCCCAAAGACGATCGAGATCGTTCACGAGCTCGTCGATCGGCTCTTTCTCCGGATCGAGGACCACTCTTACGTAACCCTCGTTTCGAAAGTGATCGAGAAGATCCGCGTCTTCGTCAGAGAGCTTACCCGCGCGCCGGCGTTCGGCGATGACTTCGCCGGCGTTGGGCTGATCGATCCAGAGAGTTGACGCGAAAGGGTTCGCGGCGGGGCGACGGAACATGACGCGATTGTACGGCGAGTGAAGAGCGGGGCTGACGCCCCGCTCTTCGCGCACGATTTACGGGACCTTGTTCTCGAGCTCGCGAGAGATCTCCTGTTCGCGAGTGGTCGGTTGGTTCGCAAAGAAGACGTTCCAGGCGATGGCCGACCCCTCCGAACCCGTTGTCCGAACGATCGATGCCCGGTAGCGCAGCTCGTTCCCGTGCTCGTCGAAGGTCGAGTCCTGCTCGTATGCGAGCTGGATCGATTCCACTTCCTCGGAAAGCAGTCGCAATTCGGGAGCGGCCGACGTTCCGTCGTGATTCGTGTCGGTCCACAACATCAGGTCGCGATAGATCCGGTCTTGCGAATCGATCGTTCCGTCGCCGTTGCCGCCGCTTTGGGGATCGTCGAAAACCGCCAGGGCCCGGAAGCCATTCGGCATGTCGGATGGGAGTTGCGGTGTCTCGTCGCCGAAGATCTCGTGCCCGTTGTCGATCTGACCATTGAAATTACGGTCGAGCACCAGGAATGCGTCGTCCGAGGAGGCTTGCGTCCATGCTGTGCGATCGAGCTTGCCGTCGGCATTCAGATCGAACGCGACGCCGGTTGCGAAGTTGCTGAAGCGGAATTGTGGGTCGGCCACGCTGATCACCAGCGGATCCTCTCCGGGTGTTGGGAAGAAGCAGGTTTCGCAAGGGCAGGCATGCGATGCCTTCACCCGGCCCATGCTGTCGCATACGTGCGTGCTCACGTTGTAGGCACGATTTTCTGCTTCTGAATAGAACTCTCTCGCGAGCAGGTTGTAGTGGCCTTCAGCAATCAGCAGCGGTCGACAAGGGATACCACTGAAAGCCCACGCGCCGTACGCTGTCGCATTGTCGTAGAAAGACTCTACGAAATGGCCGCACCCATTGACACAATCGCCGCTGACCGTAATGAACAATTCCGAGCCGTCGAACATGAAACTATGGTTGGCTTCCCCTTCTGCCCGGCCGCACGCCATCTGGGCAGAGGCGTTGAGCGAAACGAGGGTCGTGAGCGCAGCGCAGAAAAGGATGGACAACCTTTGATTGGAGAATGCCCCGATCATCGCGCCACCTCCTGTGCGACCTGCAGCCGCCACGATTCAGACAGGTGCCGGACGGCTCCTTCGTAGTGCCGTCGAAGGTTGGCGACAACCTCCTCGGCGGTCACCGGCGAATCGGCACGAGGCTGATCGAGGAAGGTCCTGAGGCGTTCGGCACCAAAGTGCACACCTCGCGGATCGGACGCCGTTCTCGCTTCGCTGGCAATGATCGTCCGCAACGCGTCTTCGACGTTCGCGCCGCGGCTACGCTCTGCTTCGAAAAGACTCAGGGCCTGATAAGACTCAATGGCTGTCTTCGCACGGTCAGCGAACATCGCCTCGGCTCGCGCGGCCGGGCCTTCGAATGTGCCGTCTTCGAAGATGACCGCGAGCGGTCCGCAGGTTCTTGCGGCATAGGGACCATCGGACGCCGGATCGATCGGAACGACCCTGGAGGTTCGTTCGCCAGGCCAGATCAACCGGCTGTTCGGGTCGACGCCCGACCCGCTCCGCGGAGTGACCATCTCGAAATATGCATCGTGGCTGTTGACCGACATTCTGGCGGATTTGCCGGCATGCGTGGCGCTCATACAAGCGAACTCCCACGCGGTAACGATCTTGCCGGAGGTGTTTTCCAGCACGTATGTGACTTCATTGGGATCCGGTCCGAGGGTTGTGCTCACTACGCGCAGCCCCTGGCCTTGGACGGCAGATGCCAGGCACAGGATGAAGAGGGCAGCTGTGAGCCAATGGAGGTAGCTTCCTGGTTTCGAGCTCATTGTTTTCGTTCTCCGTTTACTTCGCAATCGCGAATGCACGACAGTCGAACGAGCGCGCGGAGCACCGCGGCAGCGATTGGGCGCGCTTTGCTTCGCGACGGCGATCGGTTGTCTTCGCACGCAAGCAATGTGGGGAGATCTGTCGCTGTGGTCGATGGCAGCGGCGTGAAACGCGCATGACCGGCGATGATCTTTGTAATGAAGGGCTTGCGAAGGAGTCTTACCGCGGTCTGCGTTGACGCCCTTCGGGTGGATCGTAAAGTCGCGCCCTCATTCCGTCCCGTCCGTCAAGTGGCCACTCGGTCATCACGGCCACACAACGATTCGTCTTTGGTGTCTTGAGTAGTGACAGTGAAGGATTGAATCGTTCGGGGGAGGCTGGCGGTAGCGGCGTGCCTGTCATTCCGGCTCTTCATCAAAATCTGGTTTCGCCATCAGTCGAAGGTCCCGACCGCGTCGTGGCGTTGTTGGCGGCGTGTCCCTCACTGAGGCTGTGGAAAGATCACTATGAGCATTCTTCCGCCCGAACTCGACGCAAACTACGAGCTTCTCGAGGAGATGCACGAGGGAGGCATGGGCGCGGTCTACAAGGCGCGCCATCGGCATCTCGACGAGCCGTGCGTGATCAAGGTCATGCATTCCCGGCTGAATGACATCGTCAGCGCGCGGGATCGCTTCTTCAGAGAAGCGAAACAAGGGAAACAACTTCGCCACCGGAACATCGCCGAGGTGCTGGCGTTCTTCGTCGCGTCCGATGGCAAAGCATACCTGGTCATGGAGTACGTCGATGGCGAGAACCTTCGTGAGTTTCTGACACGACAGGGTCCGCTACCCGCACGACTGGTGGCAGCGATCGGCATCCAGGCGCTCTCCGCGCTTGCCTACCTGCACAGTCGTCAGATCATCCATCGCGACATTTCCCCCGACAATCTGATGCTGACAACCGGCGGTACGGACGGGCCGCTGGTCAAACTGATCGACCTCGGGATCGCGAAATCCCTCGACGAGACGATGAGTCTCACGGGAACCGGACTATTCATCGGGAAGATCCGTTACGCATCGCCCGAGCAGTTCATGCAGAACGTCGACGCTCGCAGCGATCTCTATTCATTGGGTGTGGTGCTATACGAGCTTGCAACCGGAGCGAGCCCCGTCCGCGAGACCGACACGATGGCGATCATCGCCGCCAGCCTGCGGAACGAGCCGCTGCGACCGTTCTCCGAGACGGACCCGCAAGGCCGCGTGCCCCTGAATCTTCGCGCGGTCGTCCTGAAGGCACTGCAGAAGAAGCCCGAGGACCGCTTTCAGACGGCCAGTGAGTTCAAAGAGGCGCTTCAAGAGGTGCTGGCGGCGGCAGATCGCACGACGCTCATCGATACCACGCCACCCGCCGAGCCGCAGGTTGTGCCCGTGCAAGTTCTGCCTGTGCACATTGTGCCTTTGATCGTCCCGGCCCCGGCTCAACCGATACCGGTCGAGCCGACTCCGTGGCGACGTGTTTCGCTCGGCCTCGCGCTGCTTCTGGTGCTCGGCGCCTTTGGCGCAATTGAGATGCTGCGCGGTCCGCAGACGGCGTCACAAAGCCCCGTTACGGCGTCAGTCGCGATCGTGCCGAGAACGTCGGTTCCCGTCAAGCCGCCGAAGCCCGTCAAACCGAAGCCGGTAAAACCGCAGCCCGCAACACCGAAACGGAAGCAGTCTGCCGCGGAGGCGATCACGCGCGGAAAAAGGCTGATAGGCGAGCGGAAGATCGAACAGGCCTACGAAGTTTTCGCCGAAGCGACCCGAGCCGATCCGGGCAATGCGTTTGCGTGGGCGAATTTCGGCGGCGCGGCAGCATTGCTGGAGAAGCCGGACGAGGCCAGTCGCGCCTATGGGCGCGCGCTGGCAATCGATCCTTCCAACTGGATGGCGCATTACAACCTCGCCTGTCAACTCACAGCCTCGGGCGCGCAGGAGGAAGCACTCCAGCACCTCGAAGTTACGGTCACGCAGTTGCGTCTTCAGACGCAATCGCGCAACGAGCTCGCTGCGGTAATGAGCACGATAAGAGCGGATGAAGCATTGAGGGAATTGCGCAATGACTCACGGTTCACCGAGCTGCTTTCCCTGGATTGAGCGCCTCGCGGTTACGGTCGCGCTGCTCGCAGCTTGTGCGTTCGCTCTCTCGGCGGATGCGCAGGGTGCGGGATGCAATCGAGCGAAAGCCATTGTCGCGGAAGTTGCCGGATTGATCGAATCTCCTGATGCAGATCACCGGATCATTCTGCAGAAGCTCAAAACTGCCCATCAGTTGTGCCCGACGTTCGGCGACGCATGGAAATATGCGTATTGCAGCGCGGCGATGCTCGGTGACCAGGCCAGCGCCCGTATTTATCGGGACCGCGCGATCTTCAATGGCGTTTCGAAAGTGGAGTGCCAGACAGCCGCCGGCAGTACGGAGCAATTTGCAGCACTGCCGAGTCATGTGCGACAGAAATTCGCGCTCGTCGTCGGTATTGGCCGCTTTCAGGATGCGTCGATCCCGCGGCTGCAGTACGCCGCAAAGGACGCGAAAGATGTCGCCGCCGTGCTTGCCGATCCCCGGTACGGCAACTTCGATCCCGCCAACATCACGCTCCTGACCGACGAGAAAGCCACGCGTGCGGCCATCCTCAACGCCATGCAGCAGATCTTCCTGCAGGCGCGCGAGGAAGATCTCGTCGTGACCTACGTCAGCTCGCACGGTTCTCCTGCCGAGAAGGAACGTGGCCTTGGCGGCATCGGATACATCGTCACATACGACGCCAACGTCAAGAATCTCTGGGTGGATGGGCTCGAATACAAGGACTTTGCGAAGAAGACAATGATGATCAAGGCCCGCCGCAAGGTGACGTTCCTCGACACGTGCTTCAGCGGCGAGGCCTCCAAACGCGGCGAGAAAGCTCTGAGCATTGAAGGAGTGGGCGTCGACCACGGAACGGCGAAGATGTTCCTGTCCGGCGAAGGCACGTTCGTCATCACGTCGAGCGGGGCCAACGAGCGCTCCTGGGAAAGCGATCGGATTCAGAACAGCTATTTCACGTACTACCTCATCGACGCGCTGAAGCGCGCGAAAGAGCCGCCGACGATCAAGGAAGTCTTCGAATATCTGTCCGCCAGAGTTCCGGCGGCCGTGGCGCGCGAAAAACAGGCGCTGCAACACCCGCAAATGCAGCCGTCTGACGGTCCGGGAGATGTGAGAATCGGAGTCGCGCCACGCGACTCCTCAACGCAGTGATTGGAGGTCGCGATGAAACGAAATAGATTCGGACAGTTTGCTTTGCTCCTGGCCACGGTCATGCTGGCCATTGCGCCTCCAATCGTGGCGGGCGAAGGCTTCGGCATGATGAAGAAGACCGCGAAGCTGACGCGAGTCCATCCGCCACAGGTGTTCATCATGGGCACGCGTGTCGCCATCCGTGCTTCGAGCTCCGGCAACAGGGATGCTATGGCGGCGCAGCGTCTCCAGAGTCAGCTCGAAAGCGAGCTGCTCGGCGCGAATACCCGGCTCAAACTCGATGCGTCGAGCCCTGATGCCACCATCGACGTAGCAGTCCTGCAGAACGACTACAGCGAGGAGTGGGTGGAGCGCGAAGGAACTCGCCAGGTGAAGACAGGCTCGAAGGACAGCAAGGGCAAGGACATTTATCGCGAAGAGCGCTTCAAGTACCGCGTAAAGATCGTCAAACACACATTCGGCACTTCATTCAAAGTACACGACACACGCGCCGACCGTTCGCTTGCCGCGGATACGACCAATCGCCCGTTCAGTCAGGAGTTCGTCGAGGGCAACGGCGCACCCGACGCGGCCTCACTGGAGAACGACGGCATTCGCGCCGTCGTTGCGGACCTGGTTCATCGGCTCGCGCCAACGCGTGAGGTGATCGGCGTCCTTCTGCCCAAAGGCTCCATGGAGAAATACATCAGCCTTGCGGACGCGGGTCTCTGGACGAAGTACCTCGACTCTCTGGAGAAAATGCCACCGCTCGCCAAAACGACCGACGAAGCCTACCGCCAGTATGCGATGGGCGTGGCTCACGAGGCCCTCGGATACGGTGCCGAAGAGGCGGACACGACGCTCAAATATCTCGAACAGGCGTCGGTGCACTACAACAACGCCATCGATGCGCATCCGAAAGAAAACTACTTCACGAAATCGTACGACGCGATTTTTACGTCGAAAACCGCCGCGGCGCCGCTGACGCGCGTGCAATCGGCACTCGTGCAATATCAGAGGATGAAGGAGTTCACGGAGGCGATAGCGGCGCGTTCCAGCGGCACGACGACGGGATCGAAAGGCGATCTCGGCACGGCCGTCGATGCCGACGCGCTTACCAATGCGTCGGTCATCGAGATGTTGCGCGCCGGTTTGAACGAAGAGGTGATCTTTACGTCCATCAATTCCGCGAAGAAAACGTCTTTCGACGTCTCGCCGAAGGGACTGATCCAGCTTGCGGAGGCCAGGGCCAGTAAGAAGTTGATCCAGCACATTCAATTCGTGGCCGGCGGCGGGCAGGCGAAACCATCTTCGACTTCGAGCAATCCCGCAGGCAGAAACACCACGGCCGGAGGCGGACAGAGGTCAACATCTTCGACTTCGAGCAGGCCCGCTGGCAGGAACACCACGTACGGAGGTGGAGAGAAGAAAACATCTTCGAGGTCGAACAAGCCAGCGGGCAGGAACACGTCGGGAAAGAAGAAACCTTAGGAGGGTAACGTGAACCGTAAGAGTCTTGGCCT
>DASYLL010000171.1:0-10793 GCA_036009605.1 Thermoanaerobaculia bacterium
ACCGGAGGAGAGCGGCGTGACGGTGAAGGACGCGCCTTTGCGCTCCTGCCACGCCAGCTCTTCACCGCTCGTGAGGTTGAGGCAGATATTGACGACGTGCAGCGGTCGCGCGAGCCGTAGGGGCGTGAGGAGATTCGGGAACGCGGCGTCGATGCGCAGCCGGTTGGCGACCATGCGATGCACGGGGAAGTTGTCGATGACGAAGGGCGTCGTGTCGATCTTCAGCGTCGAGAACGGCGGGACCGTGTCGAGTGCGCCGGTGGAGATGACGTCGTTGATCTCCGCCAGCAACGCCGCAAACGTCGTGTGGCGATGGCGGAACTTCGCGCGCAGCGCATCCACCGCTGGTGATTTGCCCTCCGCGAATGCGTCGAAGAACTCCGCTTCGCTGACGTTCACATCATGCGCACAAAGCAGCGGCATCGACGACGCATACACCTCGGTATCCCCGAACGCCTGTTCGACGAAGCGTCGATTGCGCAATGGCCGCAACGGTGGCGACGCGGGCTTCGTGTTGGGATCAAACAGCACCGGCAGGTCCACGGTGGCGATCAACTGATTCAGCGTCTGATAGATCGCGGCGCGACGCACGGTCGCTTTCGTCGTTCTGCTGAAAACGCGTCGTGCGTCGATGCCGAGCGTGTCGTGAATCTGTCGCGACAGGAACTTCAGCTGCGGTGCGGTGGCGCCTGTGAGCGACGCGATGGCGCGATCGGCGTCGCGGAAGCTGTACGCCCATATGTACTCGGAACGCAGCTCGTGCATGCCGAGGTTGTCTTTCGGATCGAACCCGGTCAGGCCGTTGGGCTGGCGATGGACGCGCGAGGCGCCCAGGTAGGCGCGCACGAGTCGGTTGCGATACATCGCGTGCATCGAGAAGACGTTCACGCCGATGACGCGCGAGAGCAGCAGCGCGAGAAGCGGACAGCCGAAGACGATGCCGAGCATCCAGATCGGATCGGCGGTCTGCACGATCTGCAGATGTTCGACCGAGCGCAGGCGCTCTCGTGTCGCCACCGGCGTTTCTTTCACGCGTGCCGGCTGCGCGCCCACGGTCGCGGGATATTCGCGCGTTGCATGTTCGGCGAGTCGCGATTCGCTTTCGATCTGCTCGTCGGAGATCGCCGGGAAATTCATTGCGGCGCGCAACGCCGCGGTCGTGCCGGTTGAGATCAGGGCGAGGATGAAGACCACGAACACCGGCACCGCCAGCGCGAGCGCGAAGTTCATCGCCATCGACGAGGAGCTCTCGTCGCTCTTGCCTTTCGATCCCGCGGAGGTCTTGCCGCTGCGACCCGCGAGAATCGAGAAGATGCCGGAGCCGCCGCCGACGGCCGCGATGAGGAATGGCAGGTGATAGATCGCGACCGGTCCGTAGATCGTGATCGCGGAGAGCGCGATCCAGAGGAGCGCGGTGAGGAGCACCCACCCCGAGGTGCGGGCCCACCATTCGCGATCGAAGTCGTGGTTGTAGTGACTCGCGGCGCCGACGAAGACGGCCGATTGCAGAAAGAGGATCGCGAGCAGCAGCGGCACGCCGAGCACGACGTATTGCGCGGTGACGGCATTGAGCGCGCCGGCGTCATTGATCGGCCAGCGCACTGCGCCGACACTCGCCACTGTCTGCACGGGAACGGCGAAGATCTTCGTCGCGGCGATCCAGATCAGCACGCCGCCGAGAACGCCGGCGGAAACGGAGCCGAGGAGCTCTGCGAGAACGCGTCCGACCGTGCGTCCGGCATCGAGGTTCGCGTGTCGCTCGACGAAGGACGAGCCGAAGAACTGCGCGAGGAAAACGAGGAACGCAGCGAAACAGGCAGCGATGCTCGGGACGATGAACCACCATGCGCCGAGCGTGGTACCCGGAGGCGAGGCGGTGATGTACCACGCCCATGCGAGTGTCAGCGCGACAGACGAGCCGAGGAAGGGGAGGAGGCAGAGCAGCACGAACTTGCCGTCGTTGAACCTCTTCGTTTTCTCCGAGTCGGTGACGGGTCGATACGAGACCATCACCGCGAGCGCGAAGAGCAGGAGCACGACTCCGACGATCGCGGCCGCTACGGCGCCGCGCGATGCGAATTCGTTCGAGCCCTGCGGATCGCGCACGACCGCGGTAAATACGTACCGCGGTACTGCGAGCACGCCGGCGAGCAGCGGGATGAGCACGACCCAGTTGAGCAGGAGGTTGCGAATGTATGTTGCGATCAGTGCCCACGTGTCCGCGCTGAGGATGCCGAGGCGCGGAGTGAGGTAGTTGCTGAAGGTGCGGAGGTGGCGGACAGGCGGCGCTTCTGGATCGAGCGGATCGGCCGGCGGCGCGGAGAGCTCGGCGGCGACGCCGCGGATGCCCCACGGATTGCGTCTTACCCACGACGAGAGCCAGCTTCCGATGTAGCCGCCGCCGGAGACGGTCGAAACGTAGTCGAACTTCTCGAGGATGTGCGTCCGCGCGAGGCCTTGCATCACGCCGAGGGCGAACGTTGCGCTGCGAATGCCGCCGCCGGAGATCGAGAGTGCCGTGCGCAACTGGCCACTTCGCGCGCGGGCGTGAATGCGCGCGACGATGTCGCGGAATCGCATGTCCGCCGCGCGACGCAGCCAATCGCTGAACAGCGCATCGAACATCTCGCGATTGAGATTGAAGACCGAGTCGGGATCGAACTCCTCGGCGTCGGCGAGGTTGTCGTACGGCGCCTTCTTCGCGTCGCGGAACGCGTCGTCGTCGAACAGCCACTGCTTCGGCACGAGCCTCGTGAGCAGGACGTTGATCTCATCCGCGACCGCTTTTCGATAGCCGGGATCGTGCGTCGTGGCGTTCTGCCACTTTGCGACGTTCGGCGGTGCGTTCTCGCCGAGTCGTTCGGCGAGGTGGCGCGCAAGCTCGCGCGCGTTGAGGATCTCGTCCTCACGCACCGTCCAGCGACGGTCGAGCGGTACTTCGTCCGCGCCGTAAAGGCGGACGTACTCTTCTTCGAGCATGTGGGCGAGGGGCAGGGGAAGTGTGGGCAAGGCTTCTCCTCTCAGAGTAGGAGAGTCGCCAGCGGGATTTCTCCTACCGTCGGCGCTCGATTAGGATCGAGGCCGCATGGGGCAGGACTGGTCGATCGATGAAGTACGCGCCACAGTCGTCGCCTACTTTGAGATGCTCGAGCAGGAGTTGCGCGGTCAGCCGCTCAACAAGAGCAGCTCGCGGCGTCGTCTCGGCGCGCTCTTGTCGGAGCGGTCGGAAGGGGCCATCGAGCGTAAGCATCAGAACCTCAGCGCGATTCTCATCGAGCTCGGGTTCCCTTACGTACGCGGCTACAAGCCGCTGTCGAACTATCAGCGGCTGCTCGCTGAGGTCGTTCGCGATCGACTCCCTCACGCGACTTCGTTGATCGAGGCGGTTCGCGCTCGCGCACTGGCCCCGCTCGCGGACGCACTGTCCGTGGATGGTGAGTTGCTCGGACGTCTGGTGGAGCCGCCCATTCCATCGGAGCCTCGGTCGGGTCCATCGCGGATCTCGGATCGCCCGCGAGTCCGCCCGATCGCAAACTATCTCGAGCTCGAAGCGCAACAAATCCTCCTCGGCGCGGCGGGCGAGAGCTTCACACTGAAGTTCGAAGCAGAGAGACTCTGGCGCGCGGGACAAAAGGAGCTCGCGAATCGCGTCGAGCACGTCTCGCGGACTCGCGGAGATGGTGCAGGGTATGACGTGCTGTCGTTCGAAGAGACGGGCCGCGAGCGGCTGATCGAAGTGAAGACTACGACGTTCGGGCCGCACACGCCGTTCTTCGTGACACGCAACGAGGTACGCGTGTCGGCGGATCATGCCGATCAGTACTACGTGTATCGGCTGTTCAATTTTCGAGACGACCCGCGGTTGTTCATGGTGCCGGGCGGGATCGCGTCGAGCTTCACGCTGGAGGCGACGCAGTTCGTCGCCAGGGTCGACTGACGATGAATCCTCCACCTGTGCTGTCCGGCTGCCGGATCCGGAAGTTCGCCGTGATCCCCCGCGCTCCGGCGCTCGCAATCGCGGAGCCGCTACGTGAAGAGGCGATCTGGATTCTGATCTGCAGTCGCAAGTGGATGGTGCTCGACGTGCGGTCGGGCTTCAAGTCTGTGCGCGAGGCAGAGGCGCGCGCGGAGCGGATGTATCCCGGCGTCGCCACAAAGTGGCAGTCGACGAAGGTGTCGAAGGCACAGGCGCTGCGGTACGAGCGCGAGTTGTGGAAAGGCGACGAGTGCAGTTTCTGCCTGCGCATTCCACCGGAGCTCGACGTGCTTTGGATTTCATCGAAGTCACTTGACGCGCGGATCTGTCAGATCTGCGTCGACGAGCTATCCCGCGAGCACAATTCGTAGTTCCTTGCGCAACGGTTCGCCGAATCCGCAGAGCGGGCCGCACGAGACGGCGACGGCGACGAGCGCAGTGCCGTCGGCGCTGAGCTCTCCGCGATTGTCGCATTACGAAAGCAGCAATTCGAGATCCTCGACAGCGAGGCCGCGAAGCACGCTGTTGTCTTCGGAAATGATCGAGTCGGCAAGCTCGCGTTTCCGCGATTGCAGTTCGAGGATCTTCTCTTCGACGGTGTCGCGCGCGATGAGGCGATAGGCGATCACGGGACGCAGGCGGCCGATGCGATGTGCGCGGTCGATGGCTTGCGCTTCGACGGCGGGATTCCACCACGGGTCGAGGAGGAAGATGTAGTCGGCGTTGGTGAGATTGAGCCCGAGGCCGCCGGCTTTGAGGCTGATGAGGAAGAGCGAGGGGCCGTTTTCGCTCTGGAACTCTTCGACGATCGACTGGCGGTCGCGCGTTTTTCCGTCGAGGTAGAGGTAGTCGATTTTCCGCTCGTGCAATGCGTGACGCACGATGGCGAGGAAGGATGTGAACTGCGAAAAGATCAGCGCGCGATGGCCGCCTGCGAGGACATCGGTGATCTCGTCGAGCAGCAGTTCGAGTTTCGCGCTCGATGCGTCCGGCGACGCGGCGCCGACAACCAGCGCGGGATGACACGCGGCCTGTCGCAAGCGCAGCAATGCTTCGAGGATGTGCATGCGCGACTTCGCCAGTCCGGCGGTTTTGATGCGGCCGAGGAGCGATTGGCGATAGTGATCGCGCAGCTCTTCGTAGTCGCGTTTCTGTTTGCCTTCGAGCTCGCAGTAGAGCGTTTGTTCGATGCGCTCGGGGAGCTCGGGCGCGACTTGCTCTTTCGTGCGACGCAGGATCAGGGGACGCAGTGCACGTGCGAGCGCTTCGCGTCGTTCGGGCGGCGCGCTCTTGCCGGCGAACGTGCGTGCGAAGGTGCGTGACGATCCGAGGAGGCCGGGGTTGAGGAACTCGAAGAGGCTCCAGAGATCGCCGAGCTGGTTTTCGATCGGCGTGCCGCTGAGGGCGAGGCGGTGTCGGCCGCGCAACAGGCGACTCGCTTTCGCGACCTGGCTCGATGCGTTTTTGATCGCCTGCGCTTCGTCGAGGATCACGTATTCGAACTCGGTCTCGGCGAGCTGCGCGATGTCGAGTCGCATGGTCGCGTAGGTCGTGAGCACGAGGTCGTAGTCACGGAAGCGCTCGACGTTTTTGGTGCGATCGACGCCGTGATGCTCGAGCACGCGCAGCTGCGTCGCGAATTTCTTCGCTTCGGCTGCCCAGTTGAAAAGGAGCGATCGCGGTGCGACGACGAGCGATGGTCCATGCGAGCCGGCAGCACGCAACGTTTCGAGCATCGCCAGCGCCTGCACGGTTTTGCCGAGGCCCATGTCGTCGGCGAGACAGCCGGCGAGGTTGAGATCGCGGAGGAAATGCAGCCAGCCGAGGCCGGCGCGTTGATACGGGCGCAACTCGGCGGTGAGCGTCGGCGGCTCCTGATGCGGCTGCGGTTTCGAATCGGCGAGCTTGCGGCGCAGTGCTTCGAATGCGCCGTCGGCGGCGGGCGGTTTCTTCTGCAGCAGCGCGTCGACGAGCAGCGCTTGCGCAGAGTTGAAACGAACGCCTGCTTCGTGACGGCGCCCGAGCTCGAGCACGGGTCCGAGCGAGTCGGCCCAATTGCCGGGGATGATGCCGAACGAGCCGTCTTCGAGGCGCAGGATCGTTTGATTCGCTTCCGCCGCGGCGAGCAGCTCGGGTAGCGCGACGCGTAACTCGCCGAATGCTGCGCTGGCGTTGAGATCGAACCAGTCGATGCCGCTGGAGATCTCGACGTCGACGTCGTCCGCAACGCGCAGCGGCGCGGAGTTGATCTCGATCGTCCAGCCTTCCGCGGTGAGCTTGCGCGCGACTTCTTCGAGTTGCGGCTGACGGATTTTCCAGCCTTCCCACGCGGCGATCACGGGGAGTGTTCCGAGGCGCGAGCGGAAGCCGTTTTCGCGTGCGACGTCGCGGCGGATGAGCGTGCGCCCGATCGTCTTCTGGATCTCCGGCGAGCGACCCGCGACGCGCCATTCGCCGTATTGAAACGACAGCTCGCCGGTGAGCTCGGACGACCAGGCGTTGCTCTGCAGCGAGAGGATCGCCTTCGGCCGATGCGCCTCGACGACCCATCCCAACTCTTCGGGCAACGTCAGCTCGCCGAGTGGCGCGCGAAGGAGCGCTTCGCGGAATGGTTCCGCGTCGCTGAACGGAATCTCGACGTTGCCCGCTGCGCGCAGCGCGCGAAGCCACGGCGCATTGCCGGAATCGTCGAAGCGCGCCACGCGGCCATCGCGAATGAGGATGCCGTCGTAGACGCGGTCGATATCCGCCATCGGCAGCGTCTCGTGCTCACGCTCGATCGCGGCTTCGACGCGATAGGTTTTGCGTGGCGCATCGCTGACGACGGCGACGCGCAGTTTCCACGGCGGCCCGTCGTCCCATTCGAGCGGATGCAGGTCGCCGGCGTCGTCATCGACGAAGAGTTTTCCGGCGCGCGTGAGTCGCTCCATCCACCATCCGATTGCGGCGGTTGGGAGGACGGTCATCGCTTCGATGGCCGCGCTGTAGCGCGTGGTGAGCAGCGCGAGCGATTCGCGATCGAATGGCTCGAGCGAGGGGAGATCGTTGATGCTGAGCGAGATTGTTTTCCACTTGCCCCAGTCGCCGGTTTTCTTGCGCGAGCGGCCGAGGATGTGGATGGGGACGGAGGAAGGCGCGGCGGTGCGTTTGACAACGTACGCGATCTCTTCCGGAATCGTTTTCGCTGCGCCGACGCGCGGTGCGGGCGCGCGGCCGACGGCTTCGAGGAAACGTTCCCACGGGCGCGGCTGCTTGACGAGACGGAGCGCGGGTGGCGGCGTCCATTCGGGCTCGAGGTATTCGAGATCGAGGTGCCGCTCGGGGAGGAGATTTCGCGCGCTCGCGGCGCGGATCGTGGCCCAGATGTGTTTGCACGCTTCGATGCGGTCGACGTAGTACTGGCAGTCGCAACTGACGACGAGGAACTCGTCGTCGACCTGCATCTCGATCTCGTACGCGCGCGTGCCCTGCACGTGGGCGTGGAATTGGCCGCTGCCTTCTTCGCGGAGCAGGCGTACGCGTCCTTCGATGAAGTACGCGTCGCCGCGCTCGCGGATGACGCGCGGGATCTGATCGCGAAGTGCTGTTTCAGCTAGCACGGGAGGAGGAACGGGGATTTGGGGAGGAAAATTTGCGATGGGCAAAGAGAATAGGGGTTCTCTACTTCTTCACCGCGCGCCGTTTCGTCGGCGTCTGTTCGCTCTTCCACACCTTCAGCAACGCCCGCAGCGCCTCAGGCGCATTTTGCGGAGGCGTGCGTCCGAGTTGATCGCGCGTGTTGACGCCGTGGCACGAATGACAGACGCGGACTTCGCCGGGCTGGAACGTGAGCCAGTAGCGTTCGCGCACGACGGGTGTGCCGTGCGGGTCGGTGGTTTGCCAGCTCATCGCGCGTTGCGCGGGGACGAAGGCCGCGGCGGATCCGTCGGCGGCGATCTTCACGCTGCCGGGGAGCGACGATGCGGGGTTTTTGACCGCGGGATCGTGCATCGTGCGGGCGAGGACGCGTCGGCCATCTTTGGGCGTTTCGATGCCGCCGATGCCGCGGACCTGATCGCCCTGGAAGAACTGCAGGAACGCGACGTCGTACGTTTTGCCGGGCGCGGTCGATGGGGTCTCCGATGCGACACGGAGTTTGTACGGCTGCTGTTTGTCCGCGATGTCGCGCACGGTGACGTCGCGGCTGACGACGACGGCGAGGTTGCGCGCTTTGAGATCGCGGCGGAAGCGATCGGGATCGACGCCTTCTTCCGCGAAGACCTGCGCTTCCGGCGCTTCGAGTTTTGCGAGGCGCGGGAGCGGTCGCGTGCGTGCGCGGACTTCGACCGGCGTCATCTCCCACAATGTGCCGGACCAGGTTACGAGCACGTCAGGGTCGTACCACGTCACGCTCGCCGTGATGCCGGGCGTGAGCAGTTCGCCGGCGAGGTTCTTGATGCGGAACGCATAGCGCGAGATCGGTTGTGCGCGCGTTCCGCCGTTGGCGTCGGGACGGAACTCGCTCGTGTGTACCGCGAGCACGGTGCCGTTCGACAGCGGCAGCGGGTCGCGATAGAAGCCGGCGAGATTCGATTCGGGCGTGACGTACGTGACTTCGATCTGATCGGCGGGACGCGTCGGCTCGGCGTCGAGTCGGACGATCTGCCCGCCCGCGTGCGTGCCGAACTCCGGTGCGTCGGTGCCGAAGAAGCGGCCGGGATGGGTCGGGTCTTCGCGGATCTGGAAGAAGTTCAGGATCGGGTTCTGATTCATGCGGCCGCTGACCTGGCCGATGAATTCGGTGACGGCGTTGTCGTCGTTGATGCTGCGGTTGAAGTAGCCGTGCAGTTCGTGGCGTCCGACGTGATTGAGCGTTTCCTCCGCGGTGCCGTCTTCGTTGATCTCCCATGGGAAGAAGTGATTGATGTTCAAGCCTTCGAGATTGGTTCCGGCGAGGAGATCGGTGCGCGTGCTGCGCGGCTCGGGGAAGACTTCGACGCGCTGATTCAGCTTCGCGGCGTTCTCGCTTTCATCGGCGAAATCGAACGTGCCGTACACATTGCCATCCTGTGCATCGGCGTCCGCCTGTTGATCGCGCTGCAGGTGATCCCAGCGCGTGAAGATGACGCGGCCGAAGCTGTCGACGGACGGGGAGAAGACGCCGGATGGCGCGTGATTGAGGATGTGCAGATCGCCCGTTTCGGGATCGAGTTTCCAGAGGCCGGTGACGGTCGGCGCGGTTTCGTATTCGTCGAGCTGCGGATAGAGATGACGCGCGCCGTTGCGCGGGCGATCGGTGGTGAAGAGGATCTTGTCGTCGGTGCTGTAGATCGCGCTGATGTTGTTGTAGTCGGCCGGCTGGTTCGCGATCTTGCGGATGACGGGCGTGTCGGTTTTGCCGAGGCCGCTGATTTCGTAGATCTGCCAGACGTAGGGATTCCATTGGTATTGCTGCGGCGCGCCGATGACCATACTGAACAGCGCCTTCGTACCGCTCCAGTGCACGGCCGGGTCGCGCACTGCGATCGCATTCGCGCCCTGCAGTCCATCCATGCCGTAGCCGGCGGTGCGCGTGAGGTTTTTCAACGAGCCGTCCGGATAGCGGATCCAGAGGTCGCCGCCGCGCGGAACGGAGTCGATCTGTCCGCTGTGATTGCCGAACGTCGAGCCGATGGTTGTGAAGTCGGAGGGTTGCGGGATCTGCGTGACGAAGAGAATGGGGTTCTCCACGAGGATTGCTGCGAGGATGACGGCGAACAGTGTGTGGCTCACGATGTCCTCATGATCCGGGTTCGTCCGGGCGCCGCGAGTGACCGGGCGCACAGTGGAATGGGCCATTGTTGTCGATGAAGAAAGAGGAATCAATGGAACGAAGCGTTCGCCGTATTGCTGAGACCACTGTGCATCCGGGGATGAATCCGCAGCATCGCGTGCGCATGGTGCTGGAGCCGGGGAACTGGGCGGAGCACGATCCGTTTCTGATGCTGGCCGAGGATTGGTTCGTGCCGGGGACGTTCGGCGATCATCCGCATCGCGGATTCGAGACCGTGACGTTCGTGCTCGAAGGAGAGATCGAGCATCGCGACAATCATGGCGGGCGCGGCGTGCTGCGTCCCGGCGATGCGCAATGGATGACCGCGGGACGCGGCGTCGTGCATTCCGAGGAGGCGGGGCGCGATGGCGCGCACTCGCTGCAGTTGTGGCTGAACTTGCCGCGCGCTTTGAAGATGTCGGAGCCGCGCTATCAGGATCTGCGCGGTGCGGAGATGCCGGTGCGCACTGTGGATGGCGCGCAGTTGCGTGTGTTTTCGGGTATGTCGGCTGATGTGAAGGGGCCGGCGTTGAATCATGTGCCGGTGACGATGGTCGAGATGCGCCTCGATGCGGGTGCGACTGTGCGTCAGGAGCTGCCGCCGCGCTATAACGCGTTTTTGTATGTGATCGAAGGAAGCGGGAAGTTCGGGAAGGAGCGCACACCGGCGCATGCGGCGCAGGTGGTGTGGTTCAACGCGGAGGAAGGCGACGTTGTCATTGAAGCCGAGACGCCGATGCGCGCGATTCTGTATGCGGGTGCGCCATTGAAGGAGCCGGTTGCGTCACGCGGGCCGTTCGTGATGAACACGATGGGTGAGGTGATGCAGGCGTTTACGGATTATCAGTCGGGGAAATTCTGAACGGTTTGGAGTGCGGCAGCCGCAGGAGGCCGTCTCAAAACACTGCGGAGCTGATTTGAAACGATTTCTGGGGAAGTGAGCGCAGTGGAGTGAAGGATCTAGTTCTCCGAACAACCGGTCGACGGCCAACCCGCGACTAACCCGAATGCGCCTTACGCGGGCGC
>DASYLL010000172.1:0-25498 GCA_036009605.1 Thermoanaerobaculia bacterium
GTCGAGCGTTCCTGCAGCGGCTCGATTGCGTATGCAGTCGTGTCGCCGGCTTCCTTCGCGATCAGCGCGCCGCGATTGCGGCTCGCCAGCTCGCCGCGATACGGGCCGTACTCGAGGAACGTGTGGTACAGCAAACCGGTACCGCGCGTTTCCGAGAGGAACTCGGTGCGGATGCCGAACAGTCCGCGCGTCGGGATCTTGAACTCGATGCGCACGCGGCCGGTGCCGGGATTGACCATGTCGGTCATCTCGCCGCGGCGCGTCTGCAGCTTCTCCATGATCGGGCCGGTGTGCGCTTCCTCGATGTCGACGACGAGCGCTTCGTACGGCTCCATGGTCTGGCCGTTGATGTTCTTGAGGATGACCTGCGGCCGCGACAGCGCAAACTCGAAGCCTTCGCGGCGCATGTTCTCCGCGAGGATCGAAAGGTGCAGCTCGCCGCGTCCGGCCACTTCGAACTTGTCGGCCATGCCGGTCTCACGCACGCGCAGCGCGACGTCTTTGCGCAGCTCGCGCTCGAGGCGCTCTTTGATGTTGCGCGAGGTGACGTACTTGCCTTCGGTGCCCGCGAACGGCGAGTCGTTGACCATCCACTGCATCGAGACGGTCGGCTCGTCGATCGCGATCGGCTCGAGCCGCTCCGGCGCATCCGCGGCCGTGAACGTTTCACCGATCTCGACATCCGCAAATCCGGCAACGGACACGATCTCGCCCGCCGACGCCTCTTCGATCTCGGCGCGCCGCAGGCCTTCGAAGGCCCACAACTTGGTGACCCGGCCCTTCTTGTGCGTGCCGTCGCGGAGGATGAGGATGACGTCGGTGTTCTGGCGAATCTTGCCGCGCTGGATGCGGCCGACGCCGAGGCGTCCGAGGTATTCGTTGTAGTCGATGGCGCTGACGAGGAGCTGGAGCGGCGCGTCGGCGTAACCGGGAGGCGGCGGAATGCGCTTCAGGATCGCATCGAACAGCGGCCGGCAATCCTCGGTCGTATCCGCCAGCTCATGGCGAACGATTCCCTTGCGACCGATTGCATAAAGGATAGGGAAGTCGATCTGCTCGTCGGAAGCGCCGAGCTCGATCATCAGATCGAAGACTTCGTTGACGACTTCCGTCGGACGCGCGTCGGAGCGATCGATCTTGTTGATCACGACGATCGGCAGCAGGCCAAGCGCGAGTGCTTTGCGGAGGACGAACCGCGTCTGCGGCATCGGCCCTTCTGCGGCGTCGACGAGAAGGATGACGCCTTCGACCATCGACAGCACGCGCTCGACCTCGCCACCGAAGTCGGCGTGGCCGGGCGTGTCGACGATGTTGATCTTCACCTCGTCGGGATGGATGAACTCGGCGGGGAGGTCATGGCCGCTCGCGGTATGCGTCGGCTCGTGATGGACGGCGTGGCCCAGGGCGTCGGGCTGATCGACGAAGTAACGGATCGAGGTGTTCTTCGCGAGGATCGTGATTCCACGTTCCTTCTCGAGATCGTTCGAGTCCATGACTCGCTCGTCGACCTGCTGGTTCGCGCGGATGGCGCCGGCCTGTTTGAGGAGCGCATCGACGAGCGTGGTCTTCCCATGGTCGACGTGGGCGATGATGGCAACGTTGCGGATGTCGTAGCGAAATTGCTGCATGCGCGCGGGTAAACCCCAGTGGCCGCTATGAATTCCATCCGACTCGACTGCCGACCTCCTGCATTCTGCCCGTATAATGCCGTCCCAGGGTTCCAGGGAGAGTTGCATGTCGAACGCCTTTCTCGAAGTCGACGAAAGACGACAATACGGTCGAGTCACGCCGGTACAGCGCATCAAAGGCGCTGTAGGCAAGATCACCGTGTTCGTGCTGGACGTGTCTCTGGCCGGCGCGCGCGTCGCGCACCAGGACCCGTTGCCCGAGGTCGGTGGCACCTCGGTCCTGACCTTCGAGTGGGAAGGCCGCCGCTTCAGCGCCATGTGCGAAGTGCGGCGTACGAAAGTCGAGAAGCAGGCCCGAAGCGAGTTCGAGAAGTCGCTCTACCACTCCGGCCTCTTCCTTTCCGTCGACACGGTCAACGAGAAAATCCTGCGCGACATCGTGGCCGCGTCCGTCGCGCGCGCTCTCGACGAGCAGAAAGCGAACGCGAACGGCATTCCGGCGATCGCGGCACAGTCATTCCAGACCGGCAAGGGCGATGACTTCGTCCGCTACGAGTTCCGCGCGGGTACGTGGTCGCAGACCTCGACGCGCGAATCGCGCCAACCGCATGGCGAAGGCTTCACGATCTCGGCATCCGAGACGCACGCGAAGGTGACGATGCTCTGCCGCGCCTACGAAAGCGGCGATGCCGATGGACGAAAGCTGATTCGCACGTTCGCGGCGTTGAGCATCAGCAAGTCGGAAGGCGTTCCGACGCGGCGGTACACGCCGTGATCGGTTGTCAGATGTCGGTTCTCGGTTGTCTGCAATGTTTCGTTCCGGGCGAAAGCTCCATGGACAACCGACAACCGAGAACCGACAACGACGTCACACGCCATACGTTGCCGGCGCTACATAAAGCAGCACAGTGACGTACTGGCACACGCTTCCCGCGATCACGAACAGGTGCCAGATCCCGTGCGCGTACGGGACTCCTTTCGAGAGTCCGTAGAACACGATGCCGACCGTGTAGAAGATCCCGCCGGCGATCAGCCAGGCGATTCCGGTCGACGGCATCACGCGCGTCAGCGGCCCGAATGCGGCCACGACCGACCATCCCATCACGACATAGAGAACGACCGAGATCACGCGATAGCGTCCGCGGAAGAGTGAGTCTTTGACGAGGCCTGCGATCGCGAGTCCCCAGACGACGGCGAACAGCGACCATCCCCATGCGCCGCGAATCGTGATCAGCGTGAGCGGCGTGTAGGTTCCCGCGATCAGAAGATAGATCGAGCAGTGATCGAAGATGTGAAAGACCTTTTTCGCATCGCCGCGAAGCGAGTGATAGAGCGTCGAGCTCACGTAGAGAATCACGAGCATCGCACCGTAGATGCCGACGATGACGACGCGCAGGGCGCCGTGCGGCGCCGCGACCGCGAGAAGCGCGCCGAGTCCGACCAGCGCGAGAACGAGTCCGACCAGATGGGTAATGCTGTTGAACCTCTCACCGGGGTACATGCCGACATAGTATTGCGCCGTCATGAGACGCATTGCTTTCGCCTCATTCATTTTCGTCCTCTTCGTTACCGTCGCCTTTCCCTTCGCTGCACGCGCGCAGGAGCGCGATATGGCGAGGATCAACTGGATGGAGTTTCGCGAGCTCGTGCCGTCGAAGATCCGCACGGTGCTGTTGCCGACCGGCACGCTCGAGCCGCATGGCGTCGCGAACAACGGCGCGGACATCACGGCGCCCGAAGCGATGGCGCGTGACCTCGCGCCGCGGTTGAACGCGATGACCGCGCCTGCGGTTCCGTACGGCATCACCGGCTCGATGGAGGCGTATCCCGGCGCGTTCCAGATCCCCGAGGCGGCGTATCGGCCTTACATGAAGGCGGTGCTGGAAGGGCTGGCGAAGAACGGCTTCAAGAACATCATCATTCTCAATGGACACGGCGGGCCGCAGACCGCGGTGCTCAACGCTGTGGCCGGTGAAGTCGCGACGGAGAAACGCGTGCGCACGCTCGTCATCAACTGGTGGTCGTTCGCGTCGGACGTGACGAAGGAAGTGTTCGGCGAAGACGGCGGCCACGCGGGCTGGAACGAGACCGCGATGGTGCAGGCCATCGATCGCACGCTCGTGCATCCCGAGCGCTATAGCGACAAACTCGCGACCGCATATCCCGCACCGAACACCTGGAGCGCGGTGCCGTTCCCGTCATCGATTGGTTTGTATCAGCCGGGTCAGGGCTATCCGAAATTCGATCAGAAGAAAGCGGACGAGTACTTCCGCAAGGTCAACGACAAAGTGTTCGCGCTGATCCGCGACACGATCGCGAAGTGGGACGAGGCCGGCCTTTGATCCGTCGCGTGTGCGTGTTCTGCGGCTCGAACGTTGGGTCTGACCCCGCGTTCACTGAGGCGGCGCGTGAGCTCGGACGCATCTTCGCGCGCGAAGGCATCGCGCTCGTCTACGGCGGTGGCAGCGTCGGCCTGATGGGCGAGCTCGCGGACGCCGTGCTTTCGAGCGGCGGCGAAGTGATCGGCGTGATCCCGCATGCGCTCTGGGCCCGCGAAGTCGGACATCGCGGCCTCACCGATCTGCGTATCGTCGAAACGATGCACGAGCGCAAAGCGCTCATGGCCGATCTCTCCGATGCTTTCATCGCACTACCCGGCGGCCTCGGCACGTTCGAAGAGATCTTCGAGATCTGGACCTGGGCGCAACTCGGTCTGCACCAGAAGCCGCTCGGATTCCTCGACGTCAACGGCTTCTACGCACCGCTGATGGAGTTCCTCGACCGCGCCGTCCGCGCGCGCTTCGTGCGCGAAGAGCATCGGATGATTGCCATGGTTGCGCGCGATCCGGAAGCGCTGTTGAAGCGGTTCGAATCGTGGCAGCCGCCGCGGGTGGAGAAGTGGATTACAAAAGAGGAGACGTAGAGGTTTGGAGTGCGGCAGCCACAGCTGCCGCTTTGGTATGCCACAGACTCCGCCCGAACATACGAAAGCGGCAGGTGCGGCTGCCGCACTCCAAACTCAGTACGTGACCCGATGGTAGTACTTGAACTTCTTCCTCTCGTTGTTCTGCACGATCGGATAGAACTTCGCATTCTTCAGCGCCGCTGAGTTTTGGATTTCCAGCGACATGTTGCCGGTCGTGTTTTCGAGCGTGCGGACGGCGGTGACTTCGCCATCCGAGTTCACATCCGCTTCGAGATAGATCTCGCCGCGCGCACTTGGTGCGGAGACGGGCATCGGCATCACTTTGAATTTCGGCTGCGGGTTGTCCTCGGCCGCCTGCTGCTCTTCCGCGGACGTGAGGTCGGCTTTGCGCACCCAGCCCGCGCGATCGCCGGTGCGGACTTCGGCCCATTCGTCTTTTTCCGCGAGCACGGAGACCGCTTCGCCGTTCTGATACGTGGCGAGAATCGGCGCCGTGTCGTTGGCCTGTTCGCGCACCGGCAACTCCGGCGCGCCGACGTAACGGACCGCGATCGGCATCCGCGTGTCCATCGGCTTCGTGTCGGTGATGACCGTTTCCTGTTTGCAGGCGACGGCAAGGAGAGCGAGCAGCGCAAGACGTTTCATCGGCGCAAAGGATACCTTCCCGGACATCTGTCCGCGGACACGTGTCAACCTCGCTCCCTCCCGGACACACCAACTCACTGCAAACAAACGCCACGCGCGTGGCACCTCGGTTGCGCTGGAGGTTTCGCGGCAGGCGCTGTATCGGCGGATGGAGAAGGTGGGGATCGTGCCGGAGCGGCGACCAAAGGGACGGATAGGAGGCAGATTCCGGGGTAGACTGTTTCCATCTTGAAACAAAAAAGGAGAATCAGCGATATGGCAACCCGGAGATTGCTCTTCCTGGCCGTTCTCGTTCTCACCCTTCCGTTCCTGGTCCCGGAGAGTGCGCTGGCCAACCCCCATGACTCGCTCATGACGTACTACACCGGCAGTTGCCCTTACGGACTCGAGTACAACGGCTACAAGTTCCGCGAGTGCAACAACACCATCACGCAGGACGGTACGCTCGACGGTACGTGGAAATGCGACGATCAGTACGACTGTATCGACGGCGATTTCAACTATTTCTGGTATGAGAAATGTAACGGCGTGTGGGTCTTCCGCTATGTGTCGGAAGACGTCAACCGCTGGCCCGAAGAAGAAGAGTGCCACTGCAGCTGACCTGTCATCCCGAGCGGAGCGAGGGACCTGTGTGGGTGGGGCACGACGCTCGTGTCTGTCGCACCGGGACCCTCGCTCGCCGCTCGGAATGACAGCGTGAACTTCGCGGATACTGGCGGTCATGCATTCCGACCAGCAACCGTATCGCGATCTGTACGACGCGATCCTCGAGTACGAAGGCGCCGATCTCTACGCCGACGTCGCGCGCTCGTGGGTGCAACGTCAGGATGAAGAGCGCCGCTGGCTGGCGGCCTTCGCGCAACGAACGGGCTCTCCGATTCCCGAAGCCACTACGGAAGATCTGTGGCGGCTCTACGCGCTCTCGCGCATCATCGACATCCTGCAACTGAGCTTCATCCAGCAGCTCGCCGATCCTGAGAAGGGATGGGCACCGCAACTATAGCCGCATCGGAGCACGAGGAGTTCATGGAGCTTCTCGGGCTCGAGAAAATTGTGCAGAGCGCGTTTCATCCGTTCGTGCACGAGATCGTATCGGTCGAGGAATCCCCTGATGACGATGCGCCCGTGACCATTGTGAAAGAGCATTGGCCGGCGTACATGCTCGGACCGTTGCTCATCACGCGTGCGGGATGCGTCGTGCGGGCCGGCGCGAAGCAGCTCACGAAATCGATCGCCGAGAACGCGACGCTGTACTGGGCGTTCGCGCGGCGCAATCGGCCTGCGTTCGACATGTCTGTCGGCTGGGGCTCGAACTCGCAATGGCGGACGACGTTCCGCAGGGACTATCGGCTCGCCGGCGTGCTGCACTACAACGTCGATGCGAATCCCATGAAGGCCGATCGGCAGGATGACCTGACTCCGGAGGAACGGCTGGAGCTATTGCGGTATCGCTCGTTCGTGCGTTGTGCAAAGCCGCACGACGACCGTTTTCCGTACTACTACTCTCACCGCGAAGAGCTCTGATCGCGTATGCGACTCTCGTCCCGCATCCTGCTCGCGATCGCGCTCAACGCGCACTGGCGGGGCTGCGGCTGGCGGCGCCGGAGCGCGACGAAGTCACCGCGGTCAAGCGGACTCGGACTCGCGCCCTGCAACGAAATCATCGAAGCGCATGGCGGGCGTATGCGTCTGCAGGCGGCAGCGGATGGCGGAACGACGGTGACGTGCTGGCTGCCGGCCTGATATCTTGATCGCACTCCAATGCCCTATACGCTGAACGGAATCGGCACGCACTATTACGGCGGTAGAAACCGCTCCGCACGCGTCGACGTCTGCAAGTCGTGCAATCGCTCGGCAACGCTTTCGTCGTACGACACGCGCGAGTGGATCTGCGTTCTCTTCATCCCGCTCATCCCGCTGACGAAGTATCGGATCATCGATGACTGTTCGTCGTGCCGGAAGCATCACCGCATGAGCCTGAAGGCATTCGGCGAACAGGTCGAAAGCGCGGTCGCGCCATTGCGCGAAGCCGTGCGGCGATCTCCGTCCGATCCGCAACCGCATCTCGATCTCGTGACTACGCTTGTCTCGTGGGAGATGCGCGACGAAGCGCGCAAAGAGATCGAGATTGCAGCAGCGAATTTCCCGCGATCTGCGGAAGTGCATGTCCTGGCGGGACAACTGGCAGTGGAGCGCGCGGATTGGAATGGCGCGCTGCCGTTCTTCGAGCGCGCAAAGGCAATCGATCCGCAGAACGTCGACGCGCTTTACGGACAGGGCTGGCTCCTGCATCAACTCGGCCGCGACGAGGAAGCCATCGGCGTCCTCCAGCGTGTCCTCTCCCTCGGCGAAAACCGCGGCGCGCTCTACCTCCTCGGCATCTCGCAATCGCGCACGAACCGCTGGAGCGAAGCCCTGCAGTCGTATCAGCGCCTCCTCGGGCTTGAGCCCGCGTACGCGAACGACAAACCATTTCTGCGCCTGATCGCGGAGTGCAAACGCCACGTCGGCTATGAGCTGACCGACGCGGAGCGTCGCGCGTCGCGCCGATGGTGGCCGTTCGGCAGCGCGACGAAGAAAGCGAAACACCCGGCGATGGCGGGACCGTCGCGGCTCGTGCGTCCCGCGCTCGTCATTCCGGGTCTGATCGTCCTCGCGCTCGCGATCGGCGGCGGGGTCTACAACGTCTGGGACAGCTACACGAACAATCTTCTCTTCGTCGACAACGGTCTCCCGCGCGCCGTCCAGGTCGAGCTCGACGGAAAGAAATTCGATCTCGGCGCCGGAGCCCAGCACACGGAAACTCTGGACAAAGGCACGTACGCGATCGTCATCCGGGAGAGCGATGGGAAGAAGGAGATCGAGCGAATGCGGTTCGAGATTCGCGGCGTCTCGATCCTCGACGCGATCTTCCACGAGCGCTTCTTCGTCTACAACGTCGCGTCGAGCAACGTCTATCGCCGCAGCACGCATGGCTACGCGGTGAACGCGGAGAACTCAACGTTCGCCCAGGAGCTCGTCGCCATGCAGCGCTTCTTCGAGCAGCGCGATGTCGACTATGAATACACCACGGCACCGGAGACGATCCGGATGGACGCCGGCTCGAAGATCGTCAACAAAGTCGCGTTCAACATCGCGCGCGATTTCCCGCTCCCGGGCTACGCCCTGATGCAACTGCAGAACGGCCGCACGGACGAGGCGCAGAAGGCCATCCAACAGGCAGTGGCGAATGCGCCGTGCGATTCGCCAACGCGCCAGAACGAGCTGTATATCGCGTCGTTCGTTGGTCCCGAGGACGCGCCGACGAAGGCTGCGCGGCAGTGGATTGCGGACTGCGCTGCGCATGACCTCGAGGCGCATCGCGCCTATCAGCAGGTGGCGACTGCGCGCGGCCACCATGACGCGTTGCTGGTGGAGTATCAGCAGCGGTTGGCCGCTGCGCCGGAATCGGCGACGGCGCACTATCTCGTCGGCCGCATCGCGCATGATCCTGCGATCGCGGTTGCCGAGCACACGGAGGCGGTGAGACTCGATCCAGAATTCGTCTGGCCGCATGTTGCGCTCGGATACGTGCATGCGGAGGAGGAGCATTACGACGATGCGCTGCGCGAATTCGCGACCGCGCTGGACATGCCGGGTCACGATGAGGCGGTCATCGTTTACTACGCGTCGGCGGCGATCGCGAAGGGCAGGCCTGCGCTCGCGGTCGAGAAAGTCGATCAGGCTCTTGCTGCGCAGCCAAAGGACTTCGCGGCGTTGCACGCGCGATGGATGCTCGCGATCGCGTCCGCGGAGTGGGTTCGCGCCGCGGCGCTGCAGACCGAGCTTGCGAAGTACGAATCGCCAGCCGGTGCGTGGTGGCGGCGCTTGCAGCTGCTGCGATTCAAGGGAGATCCCGGCGCCGTCGAGACGCAGATCGCGGGCGGTGCGCGTGCGCCGGAGCTGAGCGGCATCGTGCGTCGCGCACGCGTGTCGCGTGCACTCGAGCTGGGCCACTATCCGGCGGCGACTGCGGCGCTGCTCGCAGGAGCAACGGAGATCGATCCGTCATCGTTACTCCTGTTTCGGCTCTACACGGCAGGCGGGTTGATCGTGAGCGGAGACGCTGCCGCCGCGGCGCCGTTGCTCGATAAATTATCGAAGGAGCCTGGAAGGTACTTCACGAGTGCGCTTATCGCGGGCATGAACGGATCGATGCCGGTCGATCGCGTGATGAAGATCGCGACCGAGAGCAATCAGCCGGGGCACGGATGGTTTGTCGCAGGTGTACGCGCGTACGCCGCGAACGATCGCGCGCGGGCGTCCGAATGCTTTGCGCATGCTCTACGCGCGTCGTCTGATCTCGACTTTCCGTACTTCGAAACGAAGAAGGTCGCGGAGTTGATCACCCAAAAACGTCCCGCTTTGTGAAGAGGCCGTACGCCACGCCGAGACAGATCACGGCCCATGCGCCGAGGAGCGTGATGCAGAAGGTCATCGACATGCCGTCGTACGGCGGCGCCTGGCCGGTGTAGTAGTCCGCGAGCGGCAGCGCGCTCACGAACAGATACTTGCCGGCGGTCCAGTCGGGACTGATGCGCGTGAGGATCGTGCCGCCGATGAGCGACGCGATCATCGTCCCGATCGACGCCGCGGACGATTTGAAAATCACGGAAAGCATCAGCGAGATCGATGCGACCGCGAGCAGCGCGAACCATTGCAGGCCGTACGCGATCAGCGCGTCCTGCCACAGTGGGAGTTGGCGCACCGCGTCGATCTTGAATGCGTCGCCGGAGATCTGGAACCCGTTGTACGTCGGCATGTCCCATCCGATCGCGGGGAGTATGGGCGCCGTCACGACGTACGCGAGCACCGCGCCCGTGAGCAGCGTCAGCGACGCGAAGAGCCACAGCGTGATCAGTTTCGCGGTGAGGATCTTTCGTCGTCGCACGGGCCGCGTGAGTAAGAGCTTGTCGGTGCCCTCCGCGTTTTCTGCCGAGACGATGTCGCTGCCGAGGACGGCGACGAGGAGGGGGAGGAGCCAGCCGGCGGCGTTTGCGAAACTGCGCACGACGAGCGGCGCGGTTGGCAGCTCGGGATTGATGCCGCGATCGAGATAGAACTGCAGACGGCGGATCTCGGCGCGCATCGAGCGAGCCCACGTCGCGTTCATCTGCCCGCGCCGGAGGCGATTTTCCGTGCGCGCGATTCGTTCCTGCAGATCCGCGCGCCAGTTCGCGTTCCTGTTCTGCCGCAGCTGCCGGTACTGCGAATACGAGACGAGCACGAGGATCACGAACATGATCCCGACCACGATCGCGAAGCGCCGGCGGCGCAGGAGCTTGAGAGTTTCGTTCTGGACCAGCGGGATCAGCATCGGAGCGAATGCTATCGCTTCGCGTTGTCGGTTGTCAGTTATCAGTTGTCTGTGACGTTCGTTCGAGCCGCTGCTGTACAGACAACCGACAACGGACAACCGACAACTCATCGCCCGAAGGCGATGATCAGTCGACCGACTCGCCGCCGGTCGCTTCGAGGAACATCTCTTCGAGCGACTGCACGCGGCGTCGCGCGTGAAACACGTCGACGCCGTTCTGCGCGAGCGCGGCGATGAGCGGCGGCGCCGCGGGCTCGTCGATCGCGGCGAAGATGAGATCGTCCTCCGTCGTCAGCTCGATGCCGTGCTCGTGAAGGATCGTGCTGGCGCGCGTCACATCACCGACTTTGATCTCCATGATGCGCTGGCTGGAGATGAGGTCCTTCACCGGACCGCTGCGAAGGATTTTTCCTTTGTGGATGATGGCCACGCGATCCGCGATCAACTCGATCTCGGCGAGCAGATGGCTCGACACGAACACGGCCATGCCGCGCTCCGCGGCCAGACCGCGGATCAGTACACGGATCTCGCGGATGCCTGCAGGATCGAGTCCGTTGGCCGGCTCGTCGAGGATCAACACGCACGGATTGCCGAGCATCGCCTGCGCGATGCCGAGGCGCTGGCGCATGCCCAACGAGTACGTTCCGACGCGTTGATCGAGGCGATGATCGAGGTTCACCAACCCGGCCACGCGTTCAATCTCGCTTGTCGCCACACCCAGCATCCGCGCGAAATGCTCGAGATTCTCGCGACCGGTCATGAAGCGATAGAGATCAGGATTCTCGACGATGCATCCGACGCATCGCATCGCTTCCTCGAACTGACGGCGAACATCGAACCCGCAGATCGTGACGCTGCCCTGAGTCGGCTTGATCAGCCCGACCAGCATGCGAATCGTGGTGGTCTTGCCGGCGCCGTTCGGTCCGAGGAAGCCGAAGACCTCGCCGGGCTGGAGGGCGAAGGAGACGTCGTCGACGATGGTGCGATCGCCGATGACTTTGGTGAGATGGGAGGCCTCGAGTGCGCCGGTCATTGCTTACTTGCGATTGTGAATCACGGCCAGGACGGATTTGGCGAGCAGCGGAACGCGTCCCACGCGGTGAAGCTCATATCGCGTAAAGCCGCTTTCCTCGAAAAGTTCATGCAACTTCGCGAGCGTGAAGAACTTGAGGTGGCCGCCTTCCCAGAGCGGGTCGAAGTGTCGATCAAATCTTCCCGACGCCACCACGGCCAGATTCTTGAGGTAGCCGTGATAGGGCGTGGAGATGATCCCGATGCCGCCCGGCGCCAGCAACGAGCGAACGATCGCATGAACTCCCGCGCGGACGGGCAGTGCTCGATCACTTCGAGGCTGATGACGACAGGGAACTGACCGTACCTCTTCGCGAGATCATCCTGGGTCGAACCGACATCGAACTTCAGGTTGTCATGCTCGTGCTTCTTCGCGATCTCGATCCCTGATGTCGAAGGATCTACCGCCGTTACGGAGTACCCCTCCGCAGCCAACATACGCGCGGTCGCGCCGTTGCCACAACCCAGTTCGAAAGCGCGTCGAGGAGGAGAGGCCTGGTCTTTGAGAATCTGCCGTACCCGAGGCCAGAGAAAGTCATCGGACCACGCCGGCGCGTCGGAGGAGTACTTGTACTCAGGCACGACTCAACGTTACCACGCGAGGACAATCACTACCGCATGGAGGGTGGTGGTGGTTGATGGAAGATCCTTCAGACTGTTTCCGTACAATTTGGAGCGCCCGACGTGCGGGGTAGTCCGGAAGCCTCGATGGCTCCCCGCTGTGCGACGATGACGCGAATGCATAGATAACCGCCATCTTTGGCATTACGCCAACTGGCCCGCTCGTTCCCGGCATTGCTACCATCACTGCATCGCATGGTTTCACGCAAACGGCGTCGCTGACGATTGCGGCGGTTCCCGCGCTCGCGTCGCTGACGCTCAATCCCACGACAGTCGGCGCCGGACAGATCTCCGAAGGCACCGTAGTCCTCGGCGGCCCGGCCCGGCCCCGGACGCGGTCATTCACATTGATGTGGAGGGTGATGGAGCCTCCGTGCCTCCGTCGATCAGCATTGCGCAAGGCTCGACCACAGGATCCTTCGAGATTTCGACAGCGTCCGTGACTTCGACGACGGACGTGACGGTTTCGGCAAAGTATGGCAACACTCTCACCGCCGAATTGGATGTAATCGCCGCATCGCTGAGCTCGTTCGAGTTGGAACCGGGAAGCATCATGGGTGGACGGCCCACAGTCGGGCGGGTGACGCTGGATGGTCCCGCGCCGCCAGGAGGTGCGACAGTCACACTGAGCAGCAGCAGTGCGAAGGCTACCGTTCCGACAGCCGTGATTGTTGCTGCCGGACAGACGACCAATACGTTCGGCATAAGCACCGGAGCTGTTTTAACGACAACGACCGCGACCATTACTGCTTCCTGCGTCAGCACCTTGTCGGAGACACTGACCATTACCCCCTGTGTCCTCGAGACTGCTCCGCTTCCGAGTCACGGGACCGAGACCGTGTGGATCGATGACGAGCTTCCCTCCGGCGCAACCTTTTACGGACCAGCAGCGTGGACGACGTCGCAGAAGGCAAGCGGCACACAATCGCTGTCACGCTCCCTCATTGCAGGAGAGAGCGTCCTCGGTGTGGTCAATGCGACCGTCACGCTTCCCGTCACATGGGATGAAGTGCTGGTGTTCTATGTCCTGACCAACGAATGCGCACAACCGCAGAAACTGCTGGCCCAATGGGTGGCGACGGATGGCAGTTGGGGCGGTGCGTCGTGGGGACAGCCCGTGAGCGGCCATGTTTACATGGGTGCGATGCCCACGCCCGGGCTCTGGACGCGAGTCGAGGTACCAGCAGAAGCCGTCAGTCTCGCTGCGAAGTCGATCAAGAGCTTCTACCTCTATTCTTACGATGGCCAGGTGTGGGTCGACCGCATCGGGAAAGCCGGCGAGGGTTGCTACGTGGGCACGGCATCCGCGCCGGGAATTCCTGGCGGAGATCGCGTCTGGATGGAGGACGACGTCCCGACCGGCGCTGAGATGTACCCCGAGCAGTTCTGGGATACGACCCAAAAGGCGAGCGGTACCCGCTCAATGACCAGGCCAATCGGGTCGGTCCCGACGTCGATTACCTTCAGTAATGCGACCGCGATGCTGACACCGACCGATGGCGAAACTCTGATCTTTTATGCACTGCTTCACGAGTGCGTAATGCCGCATAGTCTGCGCGTCAGATTTCAAACAACGACTGGATCCAGCATCGGCTATAGCTGGGGGCTGAACGCGAGCGGAGGTCCGGGTGACGCACCGCTTCCTGCGGCCGGTGTATGGACGCGCTATGAGGTACCGGCAGCGCAACTGGGGTTGGAATATCAAGCTATTCGCACGATCGATTTCTCCATCGATGCCGGACAGGTATGGATCGATCATGTCGGAGCTGGCGCGGCCGGTTGCTACCCAGCCACTGCGCAGACGCCGACTCTGGGCTCCGAGACGGTATGGATGGATGACGCGTTTCCTGCAGGGGCCACCGGGGCCGGATCGCCCCAGTGGGATCCCGCTCAGAAGGCGGCCGGGTCTTATTCGATGACGCGCCCACCATCGACCGGGATCAGCTATTACGGGTTCAGCAACGCCACTGACATGCTGTCAGTCGGATGGGGCGAGAACCTTGGGTTCTATGTTCTGCTCAGCGAATGCAGAACCCCTTCGAAGATCTTCGCGCAGTGGGTGGCATCGGACGGCTCATGGAAGGGTGCCTCCTGGGGACAGGCGCAGGCTGGCCATGTCTATATGGGGGCGCTTCCTGCCGCGGGCGGATGGACCTGGTTGGAAGTGCCAGCGAGCCAACTGCTTCTCGAGGGCACACCGCTCAAAAGCTTTGCGTTCTATGTACAAGACGGGCAGGCATGGGTCGACCGCCTGGGCAAGACTGGAACCGGCTGCTTTCCTGCCACTGCGACCGCTCCCCAGTTCGGCAACGAGACCGTGTGGGTCGACGACGCCTTACCAGCAGGCGCGACAGCGTACGGCACCACGCATTGGGACACCGTGCAGAAAGCGAGCGGCTCTCAATCGCTGACCCGTCCGGCGCGTGCGGGTGAAAATGTGGTCGGCTTTGCGAATGCAACCGCAACTGCTTCGGTGGCCGTGGGCGACAGCCTCGTGTTCTACACGCTGCTCAATGAATGCGACCCACCGAGCAAACTCATTGCGCAGTGGGCTGCGACCGATGGTTCCTGGGGAGGTGTGTCGTGGGGCCAACCCGTGAGCGGCCACGTGTATGCGGTGCGATGCCGTCCAGCGGTGTCTGGACCCGCATGGAAGTCCCCGCCACACTTCTGAATCTGGAGTCGAAATCCATCAAGAACTTCTACTTCTATGTGTACGACGGACAGGCCTGGGTCGACCGCATCGGAACCGCACCACCCGACTCGCCTGCAAGAACCGTCCGCGACGCGTACGCCACACCGGCGCCGCAACAAGAGGTCGAACAGTGGGCGTCGCGGCCCCGTATCTCGCTTTCCGCCAGCGCCGACTACATCGACACCGAATCGGATTCGAACGACACAAGGCGCATCTCGCTCTACTCACCGGAGCTAACACTGCTCTCGGAATGGAACGTAGAAGGCGAGAGCGAGACGGTCGCCGCGGAGTATCTCTTCTTCGGTGGCGAACCGGTTGCTCAGATCGAAGGCTCCGGCCCCGGCACGATCCACTGGAACTTCAACGACCACCTCGGCGCCCCGATCGTCCAGACCGACGCTGCCGCAAATATCGTTTGGCGAGTCGAGCGCGAGCCGTTTGGCGAGGTCTACGCCTACCGCGCCGGCGCCAACCATCGTCAGCCTCTGGCTTTGCCGGGGCAAGAGGACGAAGTCGGGAGCGAGGATTCGTACAATGTGCATCGGTGGTTCCGGCCGGGGATGGGGCGGTTTTTGTCGGTGGATCCGACGTGGGAGAGCGCCGATCTCGGAAGCCCGCAGAGTTGGAATCGGTACAGTTACGTCCTGAATAATCCGATCAACGACATAGATCCTGACGGTAGGTGCGGAGTGCGTGGAGCGTGCCCCGAACCCGAGCGTGCAACAAGCGAGCAAAAACTATGGAATAGCTTCAAAGAGAACTTCATCCCGGAGATCCCGTCAGCGGACAAACCTCTGGTTTTGGACCCCGAGAACAGGCCGGTTGAGACTGCGATCAATATGGCTAAAATCGCAGCTATCGTCTCGCCCGTTTACAGGATGCTGACGCGGCCGAGTGTGCTCGTCTTTCGAGTCCATGGCGGCGGAGCAAGGCAGTTCGGACGGAGTTGGACGCGTGTAGACCCTACGAATGTGGCGAACTACCGGGAAGCAGCAGGTCTCCCGAACGCTAACACGGGTGAGTACGTCACGACGGGTATTGTTAAGGTCAAAGACATCAAGAAAGTCACAAAGGCGATACCGCTTGATGGTAATTCCGGCGGAGCGGATGAAGTGATCATCGAGAATTCGAAAAGGTCCGTTAAGGTCATCAAGACCACAAAGGTTGACCCTGCACTATGAACTGGCGATTCAGCGACGCTGATTTCTTCCTCGGATCGAGCGAAGGATATGGCTTGCAACAACCGCGCGGATGTCGTGTTATCGCGGACTATGTGACAGACATTGGTAAGGAAGCCGTCTTGGTTTCGGTCGAACCACCAATCATCTTGTCCGAGGCGGGTGCCAGCGTGAGTCAAGTTGTCCTTGTGCCTCGTCACGTCGGAGAGACCATTCGCCGACCTCGATCGTGGCCGGTGGCTGTCCATGTAGCGCTTCCTCGGACGGTTGCGTCGGGCGAGGTTATACTCACCGCGGATCTTGAGCTGTTTGGGTGGGCTGAGATTTACCCTAGTGAGCGGGCGGCTCGACGGGCTTCCAGTTGACGGCGCCCGAGCATGGCCACATTACGGACATGCTCAGCGGGTCATCGTTGCCCTTGGTGCTCCGCCAGTCACGCTTTAGTCAGCGGTGGAGCGCAATACTTCATTGGCCGCAGGTGTACCGACGCGCGGCGAGAGTGAGCGCGAGTTGCCGACCCGGGAGAACTCTCTGCGAATGCGGTCGCGATGACGCTCGACAGACGCGCCATCGAGGACCATACCCCCGATCGTCACGTTGCACCTACTTCCTGGTTCTGGTTTCGCCGGCGGACGAGGTGTAAATGAGGGCGCGGCACGCGTGTTCGCGCGCCGCGCCCTC
Source organism: Thermoanaerobaculia bacterium (assembly GCA_036009605.1). Taxonomy (GTDB): domain Bacteria; phylum Acidobacteriota; class Thermoanaerobaculia; order Gp7-AA8; family Gp7-AA8; genus QHVT01. Next base: position 16,802 of record DASYLL010000172.1, read on the forward strand.
GCGTGCGATCCCTACTTCTGCGCTTCCTGAATCGCCCGCCGGAACGCCGTATTCGTTCCACTCAGCGCTTCGAGCGCGAGATCGTGAAACTGCTCCCGGTTCGTCTGCAGCACCATATTTTTCTTGCTCTTCACCGGTCCGAAATCGATGCCGATTTTCTGCATCGAGCCGATGAACGTGGTGTTGGAGGCGTGATCGGCGGTCACGAATTCGCCGGGATCGCCTTCGACGCCGATGCCGTCGGTCATCCGTGCGAACGCGCCGCCTTTGTCGTTTGCGATGAAGAAGAGCGTGTACGCGGGGTTCGCGTAGATCGCAGCCTTTGCGGATACCGAGGCGCGGCGCGCGAACTTGCCGCCTGATCCGCCGACCGTGGCGAAGTCGACGTGCATGATGGGGTAGAGCATGAGCGCGTCGAGCTCTTTGGACATCGACATGATGGCGCGGATGTTGGTCTGGTTCATCCCCTGATCGCTGACGTCGCCGTCCCAGTTCGTGAACCAGAGCGGGATCGCCGACGGAGAGACGACGATGTAGTCGGTCTTCTTGTCGCGCGAGCGTTTCGTATACGGCTTCTCGGCAGTGCTGCCGGTCATCTTCATTTTCTGAAACGACGCGGACGCGGCGATCGTCTCCATCGGCACGACTTCGATTCCGCTCGACTTGAGGTCGTCCATGAAATCGGCGTAGGCCGCGTCGGCGATGGCTTGCAGCGTTTCGAACTCGACGTTGCCAAGGACCACCTCCATCGTTGCTTTTGCACCGGAGCTGCTTCCGCCGCCGACGCCGCCGAGCCAGTCTTCGGCCCGCGCAACCACTTTCGTGCGCGTGGTGAAGATGACGCGATAGCCCGGCACCGCGACGCGCTTCGAACCTTTGGCACCGCGGATCGACTTCACATCCACGAGCTTGCGGATGTCGGTCGTGGCAACGTCGGCAGGCGCGATGGCGAATGCCTGCATGGAAAGAGAAAGGACAACGAGCAGACCGAGGACGATGGCGGCGTAGCGTTTCTTCATGTCACAGATCGCGCAGTGGTGAGCGAAAGTCCCTCAGCGGATGGGATGGACGATCAATAATGCCCGCGTGCGCCGCTTCTTCTTCTGGTATCTCCCTGCCGGACTGTCCCTGATCGCCGCCGCGGTGTTCGCGTACGGCTTCGTCGCGTACGTGCGCGGCGAAACGGGAACGCCCGTCGATGCGATGGAAGCGCGTCCGGCGCCGCCACCCGCACCCGCCACGACGATCGCGCCAATCATCCTTGGCGACTCGCTCGCCCGCGGTGCCGGCGACGAGAGCGGGCGCGGGATCTCCGGTTGGCTCGATGAGGAACTGAAGCGTCGCAAACTGCCGGCGCAGCGTACGTTGAACGTTGGCGTGAATGGCGCGCGAACGCCGGATCTGCTCGCGTTGCTCGATCGGCCGAATATCCAGCGCCTGCTGCTCGAGTCGAACGTGATCATTGTTTCGATCGGCGGCAACGATCTGTGGGGCGGCAACGACTGGCGCAACGCGGCGCCGCGCGATGCCGATGCGGCGATGGAGCAGGTGATGGGTCGCATCGAGACGGCGATCGAGAAGATCCGCACGGTGAATCCGAAGGCGCGCATTTTCTTCGTCGGCTTGTACAACCCGTTCGTCCAGACGCCGATGGGCAAAGAGATGACGAAGCTCGTGAATCAGTGGAACGCGCGGTTGCTCGAGCATTTCGGGAGCGATCCCGATTTCACGCTCGTCGCAACGTCGGATCTGTTCTCGCACCACGATCGACTGTCGGTCGATCGCTTCCACCCGGGCCGGGAAGGGTATTCGTTGATCGCGCAGAGAATCGCCGACGCGATGTAGCCGGCACGGCCGGCTGCGCTGGTTGCTCCGCCGGGGCACGTACGGCTGCCGGTGGGATCGTTCGGCGCGCAACCTGTTGCTAATGTCGGAAGTGCCGTTCTCCCGTGAACACCATCGCCATGTCGCGTTCATTCGCGGCGGCGATGACTTCCGGATCGCGCACGGAGCCGCCCGGCTGAATCACGGCGCGCACGCCCGCATCGGCAAGGATGTCCAGGCCATCGCGGAACGGGAAGAATGCGTCGGATGCTGCGAACGTCCCCACGGTCGGCAGGATCGATTTCATGATCGCGACTTTCGCGGCGTCGACGCGGCTCATCTGTCCGGCGCCGACTCCTACGGATTGCGATTCGTTCGTCAGCACGATCGCGTTCGATTTCACGTGAGCGCAGACGATCCACGCGAGCTCGAGTCCGTTCAGTTCTTCCGCGGACGGTTGACGCCCGGTCACGACGTTCCAGGTGTCGCGCGCGCCGATGCGATCCAGCGACTGCACGAGGATGCCGCCCGCGGCAGTGCGCAATTCGTTGCTGGTTGCTGGTTGCTGGTTCAGGGTAACGAGTCGCAGGTTCTTCTTTTTCGAGAGAAGGTCGAGCGCTTCCGGCGAGAACGACGGCGCGACGATCACTTCGAGAAAGAGATCGGCAATCGCGCGTGCGGAGTCGGGGTCGAATTCGCGGTTCGCTCCGATGATTCCGCCAAACGCGGACACGGGATCGGATTCGATCGCGGCCCGAAGCGCATCGCTCAGCGTGTCGCGTTGCGCGACGCCGCACGGGTTCGTGTGTTTGATGATCGCTGCCGCGGGCTCGGCGAATGACGTCGCCAGGCGAATCGCGGAGTCGAGATCGAGCAGGTTGTTGTACGACAGCTCTTTGCCCTGCAACTGCTCGAACGGCTTCACGCCGCGCTCGACATAGAAGCCCGCGGTCTGATGTGGATTCTCGCCGTAGCGCAGGTCCTGAAACTTTTCGAGCTCGAGTGAGAGCGTCTTGCGTCCGCCGAGATACGCGGCGATTGCCGCATCGTAAGCAGCAGTTTTCTCGAACACTTTGACTGCCGCGCGGAAACGAAAGTCCTCGCTGACCTCGCCCTTCGCGAGCTCGTCGAGAAACTCGCCGTACATCGCAGGGTCGGAGAGCACGACAACGTGTCGATGATTCTTCGCCGACGCGCGCAGCATCGACGGGCCGCCGATGTCGATCTGTTCCACGGCCTCCGCGAGCGTCACGCCATCCTTCGCAACCGTTGCTTCGAACGGATAGAGGTTCACGACGACGAGATCGACGCGTGGAATCGACAGACGCTCGACGTCAGCCACGTGATCCGCGTTCGCGCGGTCATGGAGAATCGCGCCGAACACTTTCGGCGTGAGCGTCTTGACGCGGCCGCCGAGGATTTCGGGAGCGCCGGACCATTGCGAGATCGGCGTGACGTTCACGCCTGCATCGGTCAGATGCTTCGCGGTGCCGCCGGTCGAGAGAATCTCGATGCCCTGCGCGTCGAGCGCGCGGGCGAGATCGATGATGCCGGTCTTGTCGGAAACGGAGAGGATGGCCCGTTCAATTTGCATTCAGGAGCAGGTTGCCGTCGCGCATGACGGCTGCCGAACGGACGTCGCCGCCGGCTTCCTTCCAGATGAAGTAGTAGAGATTCACGACATCGGTGACGGCGCGCGAGTAGCTGATCGACGCGATGCCGAACGCGGTCGAGCGATCGTCGAACGCCGCTGACGTCCTGCGTTGTCCGTCGCGAAAATACTCGGACGCGACGAGCGGATAAAACTTCGCCGAGCGCGCAAACGTGCGGTCGAGATAGGGCGATAGCCGGAACTGCGGATCGAGTCCGTAGAACACCGTCGGAAACTTCGGCAGGCGCCGCTCGAAGTACTGTTCGAAATCGGGTTGCGACGTCGCCAGTCGCGGATCGTCCTTGGCGACGTGGAATGGGTTGTTGGCGTCGGCCACCAGATGCACGAGGATGCCGAGGCGCTCGACGACGGAGCTCATGGGCTCGCCTTTGCGGATGGCGTCGACGGCACCGCGCGTCTCGCGCTCGATGCGATCGCGCAGCCTTCCTTCCCGCGTCCCCACGAAGTAATGATGCGACTCCATCCCTTCCTCCGCCTGCGCCCGCGCGAGTCCCTGCTTGTAGTCGATGTCGAACAGCTCGATCAGCATGCGCAGGTCGGGCGGCGCGAGCGCGGCGCCTTTCTTCGCGATCCGTTCATCGGAGACGCGAGTCCAGGCGGCGGCGGTGAGAGGAAACACGAGCAGGAGGACGAATCCGAAGCGCCTCATTGTTGGGAGTTGATCGTAACGTATGAACCGCGAGTTTGCAGCTCATCTCGAGGCGCTGTTCGCCTGCCGCGCCTGCCCGAATGTCATGGGCGAGCCCGTCACCGGGCCGGTGGAAGACGCGCGCATCATGCTCGTCGGACAGGCTCCCGGTCCGCGCGAAGCGAGTTTCGGCCGTCCGTTCGCGTACACCGCCGGCAAGCGTTTGTTTGCATGGTTCGAACAGTTCGTTGGCATCGATGAAGAGACATTTCGCCGGCGCGTGCAGATCAGCGCCGTGATCCGCTGCTTCCCCGGACGCGATCCGAAAGCCGGCGGCGACCGCGTGCCGGACGCGACCGAGATCGCGAACTGCGCGCGCCATCTCGATCGCGAGCTCGCGATCCTGCGTCCCGAGCTCGTGATTGCAGTCGGCACGCTCGCGGCGAAGCAGCTCATCGGTATGGCAGAGTTGAAGACGATCGTCGGCCGCGTGCATCGCGTCACGCGTGCGGGTCACGAGTTCGATGTGGTGGTGCTGCCGCATCCGTCGGGGCGGTCGACGTGGACGAACAAACCGGAGAATCGGGCGTTGTTGGAGCGGTCGCTCGGATTGATCAGGGCGCGGATGGCGGGCTTTGGAGAGAGTCTTAGAGGATTAGAGGCGTAGAGTCTTAGAGGTTGCGATCGGACCCTCTACGACTCTACGACTCTAATCCTCTAAGGCTGTCTCCGTCAGACCCTCTCCGTCAGTGCTGAATGTAGTTCCGCGCGATGTAGTCCATCTCCTCGAACGTTGTTGCCAGTGCGAGACGTGACTCGATGATCAGGAACACGCTTGCGGAGAACAGCAGGCCGGCGCCGATGAAGCCGAGGAGGAGGGGGATCCAGCCGACGTCGACGTGGAGCAGGGAGACGACGCCGATCGAGACGCTCGTCGCGATGAAAAAACTGATGCCGATGTAGAGGCGGCCCATTGCCTTTTGGAGAAGCCGGGCGCGGCGCGTGTTGATCTCGAGCTGCGTGTAGAGATGCTTGCGGCGTTTCTCCGTTCCTTCATCCGTGCCTTTGCCGAGGGCCTGCAGCTCTTCGGCGCGCTCGCGCACGCGGTCGACGCAACGTATGGAACGGCTCGAGGTCGTGATGAGGAGCGAGCTCGATGCGAGGATCAGCACCGCGGGCGTGATCATCGCGCCGAGAACGTCGAGGACCGACGAAAGCTCGCGCGTCGATGCGAAATCCGGCCACATCGTCAACTCAGCTCTGCGAACGCCGCGCGCGTGAGGTTGTCGTGGCCGTTCTCGGTGATGACGATGTCGTCCTCGATGCGGATGCCTCCGAACTTGCGGAAGGCATCGACCTTCGTCCAGTCGATGTATTTCGCGTTGTCGGTTTTTTGCAGATCGGCGAGCAGCGTCTCGATGAAGTAGAGGCCGGGCTCGATCGTGAAACACATCCCGGTATCGACGACGCGCGTGAGGCGCAGGTGCGGATGGCCGGGCGGTTTCGGGATCGAGTCGCCGCTGCGGTTGGCCATGAAGCCGCCGACGTCATGGACTTGCAATCCGAGGAAGTGGCCGAGGCCGTGAGGGAAGAAGGTGGAGCTGACGCCGGTGGTGACGGTGGCTTCGACGGAGAGATCGCGCACGAAACCGAAGCGCAGGAGGATCTCCGCGACCTTCTGATGCGCGTCCAGATGGAGATCGATGTAGTTCACGTTCGGCCGGCACGCGGCGACGAGATCGAGCTGCATCACATCCATCGCTTCGATGAGGTCCTGGAACTCATCCTTCTGACGCGAGTACGTGCGTGTGATGTCTGACGCGTAGCCGTAGCACTGCGCGCCCGCGTCGATGAGGAACGAGTGCAGATGCGTCTTGTCGTACTCGGTGCGGTCGTGATGGTAGTAGTGCAGCGTCGACGCGTGGTCGTTGCACGCGATGATGTTGCCGTACGGAACTTCTTCCTCGACGTGATTCGCGGCGCGCAAATACTGGAAGTGAATCTCGAACTCGGAGAGCCCTTCGCGGAACGCGCGCTCGGCGGCGAGGTGTCCCTTCACGCTGCGGACGTTCGCGCGGCGGAGGCATTCGAGCTCGTACTCGGTCTTTTTCGCGCGATCCCAGTGCAGGCTGTTCATCACCTGTTCGGGATTCGGCGTGAGGTCGCCCCAGGTCGCGAAGCGCTCGTCCCATTCGCCGATGAACGCGGTGCGTCCCGCGGGCATGTACTGCTTCGCGTCATCGGGATTGGCGATCGTCACGAGGTCGAACTTCTCGACCCATTTGTCGGTCGGCCGCGTCGCCACTTTGTGCCAGTAGTCCACGGGCGCGAAAAAGATGAGCTTCGGCTTCACGTTCGGCGTGTAGACGACGAAGCAGTTCGGGTTGTCCGTCACCGGCACCCACGCCTTGAAGTGCGGGTTGACCTTGAACGGATACGACATGTCGTCGAGAAACTGGTAGTGCAGCGCGCCGGAAAAGATCACGGCGTGATCGAACTTCGACTCCGCGAGCGCGTGATCGTGGCGGAGTTTGTTGATCGTGACGTGCGCCGTGTAAATCGTGAGGAGTGCGTCATCCATGCGAGGGGAGGATAGCGCAACCGCACTCATTGAGGCATCCCCGTTCCCTCAGCAGGTGATGGTGGCAGGGCATGAAGTTGCGGGAACCGTCGGCGTGCAGGGACTCTGCCCTCGACCCGCGCCGAGGATGTGCTACAACCACGTCCGATGGCTCGCTATCTCCAGCGCATCACACTCCTCGGAAAGGAGCGCTGGATCGGATGGGAGATCGACGGTGTCGGTACCGAGGTAACGGGACTGATGCTTGCTGACGGCCTGTCGGAGGATGAGATCCGTGCGCGTGGCGTGAAGGAGTTTCGCGCCATGCCATTCGAGAGCTTTCTCGGACTCGGCGCCGCGACGACGAGCGCGCCGTCCTCGGAACTTCACGATCAGGACATCGAGTATCGACTCGATGCATTGCTCGTCGGAATGGAGCGCATCCGCTCGCGCGGATCGAATGCGGTCCCTCGTGCCATTCTCCTCGGATTTTTCGGGGATGACGTGCATCTGTTGCACCCGCACGTGCAGGCGCGCTTTCGCGAGTGGGAAGCGGCGGGGCAGGTGGTGGTGGTGGGTGGGGATGCGTGCTATTTGCGGATCACGGGAAGGTTGGCGTAGCGTGGCGAACGGTATGGCGCTCGAGTTGAGCGATCTGACGCACGCGTTTGCGGTGGCTGGGATTCGGCGTCGGCATCCGGAGTCTACGGATGAGGATGCGCGGCGTGAGCTGGCGAGAGTGCTGTACGAATGATTGGCGAGTTCCTGCGCCGCATTGCGGCTGCGCTCGAGCTGAGCGGCCGACAACCAGATTCTCGGACTTGACGTACTCACCGAACGGCTGCAGATCACGTCCAGGAAAGTGAAGCGGCTTCACAGGTCCTACAATCCCGCCGCCACCAACCCCAACTCGTCCGCAATCTCCGCCGTCGACGCCTGAGGCGCCGTCGCGCTGTCGAAGCGCACGAGCACCGGATCGAAAATCCCGATCTCAAACAGTGCGCCACGCACGTCGATGAACCTCTGTCGCAGATCCTCGGGCAGGCCGCGATGGCGCGAGCCGCCGCCGGTGTTCGCAATCACCTCGGACGGCTGGCCTGCGGACGCGGCCTTCAACTCCTCCGCAACGGCGACTGCCATCTCGGCGAGCGTCATCCGACTCCCTGACCCAGCTTGAAGTACACGACCAGCTCGTGAATCACTTCCTGTGCCACGCCCTGCTTCACGAGCGGGCGGAAGCGCCAGTGGCGGATCGCCTTCACGACCGTCGTCTCGAAGATCTGCCGATTCGGCGCTTCGAGCACGGTCACGGTCTTCACGCGGCCGTCTTTGCCGATCACGTAGCGCACGGTCACCGCGTCTTCCCATCCGCGCAGCCGGGCTTCCTCGGGATAGAACGGATACACCATCGACATCGGCTTCATCGATCGCGGCAGCGGCTGATGGCGCTGGACGAACACGGTGTCGGGCGGAATGCCGCCGATGATGCCGCCTTCCATGCCGCCCTCGACGCCGCCGATTGCGGTTCCCTCAATGCCGCCGGTTGCGGCGCCGCTGCTGGCCGTGCCGGTTGCATCGACGACCCCTTCGAACGTGCTGTTCGTGTCGGTGTCGACCGATTCCGGAACGGAAGTGATGTCTTTCGTTTCGGGGATCTCGTCAGGAATGATCGTCGGCGCGACGACTTCCGTCGGCGCAACCGGCTTCTCTTTCGGTGCCGCCTTCTGCGCAGGCGCAGCCGCGGGTCGCGATGGCGGGGGAGGCGGCGGCGTCGGCTCGAGCGCCAGCTGATAGAGCATGTTCAGTCGCGGAGAGTTCGTCGGAAACTGCACGTTCCACGTACTGACGACGAGCACCACAGCACCGACGACTGCGTGAGCAGCGATCGACATCGGCAGGCTCTCATAGAGAACCTTTCTGCTGCGCGGGACGAAGGTTTCGGGCGCGACGCTTTCAAACATAGTTATGGTAAGACGCGAAAAATGGGCTGCGGACAGCGATTATGCTAACACG
>DASYLL010000173.1:0-20674 GCA_036009605.1 Thermoanaerobaculia bacterium
GAAAGCGGCAGCTGCGGCTGCCGCACTCCAAACTAAACTGTGGCTGTGTGTTTGATTGCAATCGCGCATCGCGTGAGTGAGCGCTATCCCTTCATCCTCGCCGCGAACCGCGATGAGGACTACGAGCGTCCGTCGCGCGAGGCGCATTGGTGGGAAGACGCGCCGTTCGTGTTCGGCGGACGCGATGTCGTGCACGGCGGTTCGTGGCTGGCGATCACGAACACCGCGCGGTTCGCCGCGGTCACGAATCTGCGCGGCGCCGTTCCACGGCCGCGTTCGCGCGGTGCGCTCGTGCGGGATTTCGTCACGACCGGAACCCTGCCCGACGACACGTCGGAGTATTCCGGCTTTCATCTGCTCGCGGGACAGGCAGGCGGGAAGATCGAGCATCTCACGCACGAATCGCGCACGACCCTGTCGCCCGGAATCCACTCCATCAGCAACGCACCGCTCGGCGAGGAGTGGCCGAAGACGACGCTCGCGATCGAAGAGATGCAGAGCGTCCTCGACCTCGATGACCCCGGTACGATGCTCGTCGCGTTGATGCACTTTCTGACCGCATCGCGCAACACCGGCCGCGTCGAGAGCGAGGTGTTCATCGCGGGCGATCGCTACGGCACGCGTGCGTCGACCGTGATCATCGCGGGCGAGCGCGAGATCGTGTTCGCGGAACAGACGTTCGCGCGCGGCGGCATCGCCATCCGCAGCTATTCGCGCGCTTTTCCGATCGTCGGCTCTTCTTCGACCTCGCCCGGATTCGGTACGACTGCGTAACTTTCGTCGCGGACGGTGTCGCGGGCGTAGTTGTCGCCGAGGCCTCCGCGATGCGGGTCGCGGGCATAGTCGCCGTCGAAACCATGGTCTGGATCTTTGGCGTCCGGATCTTTGGGTTCAGGCATGAGAAGTTCCTCCGCGAGGAGACTCTGCAATTCACGTGCGGGTGTAGCATCAGACGCATGAAACGAGCGCTTCTCTTGCTGCCGATGCTCCTCCTCATCGCCGCGTGCGCATCGAACGACGGCTTCGTCGACAACTCGTCCCAGGGATGCGCCCCTGGCTCGCCGATCGGGATCGAAGCCGGCTGGGGGGATTCCACGGGCGCGAACGAGATGGGCGGCACGAGGAACCTCACGATGCTCGTGCGCGTCTCGAACAACTCGGACGAAGACATCACGGTCAAGACCATCCGCGCCGATCCGATGATGATGGAGCGCGACGGCCACTACGAGCTCGAACGCGGAGTGCGCGATGCCAACGAGGTCATCGCCGAGGGCAAAGACTCCACGTTCGAGCTGCCGATGCGGTTGAGCCGGAGAAACCTGAGCGAGCGTGGCGGCGGGGTCAGGGCTTCCGGGGTTGACGTGAACGTGACGGTTTTGGTCGAGCCGAACGTTTCGCACCGCTGCCGTTTCCGGCTGCCGCTCGGCTTTTAGTTTTCGTCGCGCCGTCGAGCAGCGCGTCGCTCCTTCGCTTCGCGGCGAAGTCGGCGGCGCTGTTCGTGGTGCCGAGGAACGTGACGACGACGTGCTGCGTCGGCTCGATCGAGGGAAGCGTGGCGCGCGCGAAGCCTCGCATCACGAGCTCGCGGTTGACGAACAGCGCGTCGGGTGAGCGGTAGAGGAAATGTCCGCCGCCGGGCTGCTCGTCGAGCATGACCCACGCATTCACGAGCGTCCATTCCATGAGCGCGCGTGCGCCGTCGTCGTCCGTGATCGTGAGTCCTGCGAGTTGCACGGTCGATGCGATGCCGCCGCGCTCCACGACGAGCGTCTGTCCGTCGATGACGCTGTGCACGCGCACCATCCCGGCGTCGAGGCGCAGAGCGATGCTCAGAAAAATGAAGAGGAAGGTGATTCGAAGATTCATGGCGTCTTGTGTGATGCGAAGCGGAGGCGCTCGCGAAAGACGCGTTCGGTGTGGAGGCATGAGAATAACACGCCATTCGGCGCCTGCCGCGCCTTCGGCGAGTTGTCAGTTGTCGGTTGTCAGTTGTCAGTTGTCTGTACGTCCAGGCGCTGCGGCACAGACAACCGACAACCGAGAACCGACAACAGCCAAGGGCGGGACCGACAACCGAGAACCGACAACGCCGCCAAAGGCGGCTGTTCACCGTTTGTTCACATCCCCTTCCAACTCTTTACGAATTTCTTCGTACTAGCAGGCACCGGAGGGGTTTTATGAAACGAGTGGTGGCGGGAATCGCCCTGATTCTGTTGTACACGGTCCGTTTGTTCGGGGCGACGGCCGAACCGGTCATGATCCAATCGACGAGCGCGCCGATCACGATTGACGGCGACCTTTCCGATGCAGCATGGCAACACGCCACGAAGTACGAGACCTGGTTCGAAACGAATCCCGGCGACAACATCACGCCGTCGCAGAAGACAGTCGGCTACGTCACCTACGACAGCAAGTTTCTCTACTTCGGCATCGAGTCGAGCGACGGCAAACCCTCCGACATCATCGCGCCGTACGCCGATCACGATCAGATCAGCGGCAACACCGACGACTACGCGGGCGTGATCATCGACCCGCGCAATGACGGCAAGACCGGGTATCTCTTTCTCCTCACCGCGCGAGGCGTGCAATACGACGCGGTCACGGATGATTCGAGCGGGAACGAAGACAGCTCGCCCGATTTCTTCTGGGATTCCGCGGCGAAGGTGCACGAAAAGGGCTGGACCGCGGAAGCGCGCATCCCGTTTTCGTCGCTGCGTTATGACAATCCGAATCCCGATCAGTGGGGATTGATTCTCTATCGCAACTATCCGCGCGACCGCCGCTATCAGATGTTCACGAACAAGCTGCCGCGCGATTCCAACTGTTTCGTCTGCAATTTCGGCAAGGTCGCTGGATTGCGCGGACTGCCGGCCGGCGATCACATGGTGCTCGCGCCGTATGTGACTGCGCACCAGCTCGGCGAGCCGCGCGGTGAGCTCGGCACCGAGTTCGTGAATCATCAGGTCGGCGGCGAAGCGGGACTCGATTTCAAATGGAACCCGACCGCGGACATGGCCGTCGACGCCACGATCAATCCCGATTTCTCCCAGGTCGAATCGGATGTTGCGGTGATTTCGACGAATGAGCGATTCGCAATCTTCATCCCGGAAAAGCGGCCGTTCTTCCTCGAAGGGATCGAGTTGTTCAGTACGCCGATTCAGGCCGTCTACACACGCACGCTCACATCACCGCGTTGGGGCGCCCGCACGACCGGCAAGACCGGCGCTTACGCATACACGTTTCTCGTGACGCAGGATCGCGGCGGCGGTTCCGTGATCATGCCTTCAGTATTCGGCTCCGATTTCGCGGAACAGGATTTCTCGTCGATCGCGGCAATCGGTCGCGTGCGCCGCGATTTCGGACGCTCGTTCATCAGCATGTTGTTGACGACGCGCGAATCGGAAGGCGGCGCCCACAATCGCGTCTTCGGTCCCGACTTCCAATGGCGTATCGGCGACCGTCACACGTTCACCGGTCAGGTGTTGTACAGCAGCACGGATACGCCGAATCGTCCCGATCTCGCGGATGAATGGAATGGACAGCAGCTCTCCGGTCATGGCGCAGAGGGCTGGTATCAATACTCGAACGCGAAGCGCGATCTTTACGTAGAAGTCAGTGATTACGATAAGGAGTTTCGCGCCGACAATGGCTTCGTTCCGCAGGTCGGTTGGCGCGGCAGTTTCGTCGAGGGAGGACAGACGTGGCGGCCGAAGGGTTTCTTCAGCCGGGTGCGCGTATTCGCGATCGGCGAATATCAGGAAACGCAGGACGGCCGCATTCTCTATCGCCTGGCTTCCGCGGGATTCGGCGCGGACGGCCGGCGTCGTTCCTTCATTCGCATCCGCCCCGCGCACGACACGGTGCGCAGCGACAATGAGACGTTCGATCGCAACCGCGTCTATTTCGAAGCGCAGATGGGCGTGAGCCGCGTGTTTTCGTTCATCACTACGAACGGCTGGGTCGGCGAGGAAGTCGATTTCACGACCAATCGCCTGGGCCGCGGCGCGAACTGGGACGTCAACGCTACGATCCGCCCGACCAATCACCTCGCGCTCGAGCTCACGACGAGTCTGCGCTGGCTGAACATCGACGGCGATCGTCTCTTCACATCACAGGTCGAGCGACTGCGCGCGACATACGCGTTCAATGCGCGAATGTTCCTGCGCGCCATCGTGCAGAATACGCGCACGAATCGCGACCGCGAACTCTATGGCGACGCCGAGACCGACCAGCACAGCGGCGACCTTTCGAATCAATTGCTCTTTGCGTACAAGCTCAACTGGCAGACGGTGTTCTATGTCGGTTACGGCGATCTGCAGGAAGCGACGAGCGAGCAAGGGGAATTTGAGCCGAGCAATCGGCAATTCTTTGCAAAACTCAGTTATGCATTCCAGCGATAGGGAGCTCCAATGAACAGGAAAACAATCTTCGTGATGTGCGTGGTCTTCACGCTCGGGATCGCCGCGGGCGCATTCGGCAAGAAGGCATTCGATTCATCGCTGTATCGCTCGAAGGATAAGAAGGAAGCCGGAAGCTCACTGCTCGAGCTGGCAAAGAAGCAGGCCGGCAAAGGCAGCTGGGAGCGCATCGGCGTCGCCCGCGTCTACTACCTCGGCGGCATGAAGGCCGAAGGTCAGGCCATTTTCGATGAAGTGACGTCGAAGAAGCCGGAGCCGACGGACTGGTGGCGCATCGGCCGCGTGTACTGGGAAGCCGGCGAGTGGGACCAAGCGCGCGAAGCGTTCGAGAAATCGCTCGCGAAGAATCCGAACGACGACAAGGGACTCGCGGAGCTCGGCGCTTATTACATGATCAAAGGCGACCGCGCGAAGGCCGAGGAGCTGTTCGACAAATCGTTCTCGATCGAATCGGGCGAGGTTTGGAGCACTGGGATGATCGCGGGTTCGTACCTGGGCGTACCCCCGCAGGAGTGAGCGCGCAGCTGTCATCCTGAGCGTGAGCCGAAGGATCTGGGTGGGCGGGGCGACAGGCACGTTGTTCGCGCCCCACCCGCCCAGGTCCCTCGCTACGCTCGGGATGACAAAATTACGCGCCGCGCGGCGCGAATATCATCATCCAACGGCCGATCAAACACCACCGGCTTTGCGACTTCGCGCACGCGCAAGTACAACTCGCGCGTGCCTCGTCCCAACTGCGTGGCGATGTTCGCCGAGCGATCGTTCACCGCGTCTTCGAACTGTTTCGCCTGCGCCTCGGCATGCTCGATCTCGAGCAGTCGCGGCGCGGGCTGATTCGGGTCATATTGGAACACTGCGCGCCATTCGACGGCCTGCGCGCCGGTGAGCAATTCGATCGCGAGGATCGACTGTACGTTCGACAACACCGTGCGTAATTTCCGCGCGGCGTGTGTCGACATCGAAACGTGATCCTCTGCATTCGCGCCGGTCGGAATCGAATCGACAGACGCGGGATGGCAGAGCACTTTGTTCTCGGAGACGATCGATGCCGCGGTGTACTGCAGGATCATCAATCCCGAATTCACACCGGGCCGCGTCGTCAGGTTCTGTGGCAAGCCGCGATTGTGATGTCCGTCGAGGAGCATCTGGCAGCGGCGCTCGGAGATGTTTCCGAGCTCGTGTACGGCGATCGTCAGAAAATCCGCGCCGAGGGCGAGTGGCTGTCCGTGGAAATTGCCCGCGGAGTACGCGAAGCGGAGATCGCCGCGATACCACTCCGGCCAGTTCTCGCTGAACTGACTGTCGAACGGGTCGCCTTCGCCGGGGAAGAACAATGGATTGTCGGTCGCGGCGTTGAGCTCTTTCTCCGCGATGGAGCGAACGAAGCGCAGCGTGTCGCGCGTCGCGCCGTGCACCTGCGGCGCGCAGCGGAGTGAATACGGGTCCTGCACCGCGCCTGCGCGCTCGACGAGACGGCTGCCAATGACGGATTCGCGGATGCGACGCGCGCTTTCGATCTGTCCCGGGTGACCGCGCTCGTCGTGCACCTTCGCGTCCATCGCGCGCGTGCAACCGGCCATCGCTTCGAGCGACATGGCCGCGGCGCCATCAGCAATCGCAGCGAGGCGTTCTCCGTCGTGCACCGCGAGGGCGAGCATCGCTGCGGAGAAGTTCGCACCGTTGACGAGCCCGAGGCCTTCTTTGAACCGCGGCTTCATCTCCTCGGCAGTGAATCCGAGGACTTCGGGAAGTTCGGTTGCGGGACGCAATGTGCGGTCGGTGGTTGTGTAGAAACGGCCATGGCCGAGGAGCGTGACGAAGAGATGGGAGAGCGGGCAGAGATCGCCGCTCGCGCCGACGGATCCGCGCAGAGGAACGAGAGGAATCACGCCGCGATTGAGCATCGCCTCGACGATCGCGACGAGTTTCGTGCGCACGCCGGAGTGTCCGCGCAGAAACGCATTCAGCCGCGTGGCCAGTGCGCCGCGCACGACTTCGGCAGGGAAATAGTTCGAGAGATCGTCAGGATCGGAGTTCTCGCCGACGCCGACGGAGTGCGAGAGCAGCAGATTGCGCTGCAGTTGCTCGAGATCTTCCGGTGCGATCGGCTTGTCTTTGAACTCGCCGAAACCGGTGGTGACGCCGTACTCGCTGGGGACGGCCTTCTTCGCTTCCCACGCACGGCGATAGTTTTCGACGATGTCCGCGATGAGTGCTTCGCTGCGTGCGACCGCGGCGTCAGTGGCGGGATCGCGCTCGACGCGCGCGCCGTGACGCGCGATCTGCACGAGTTGTTCGATGGTGAGGGAGGAGCCGTCGAGGACGATCGTTTCGCTCATGAGAAAGACCCCTCATCCGCCTTCGGCACCTTCTCCCCTCTGCGGAGGGGAGAAGGCCGATCGAACTGGCTTTGCGTGAGTTGGCTCGTCTTCATTCGATTTCGCTCAACATCTTTTTGATCGACTCCACGAGATCCGCACGCGCGACGGTCACCTGTCCGGCGCGCTGGCCGAGGTACTCCTTGCGATCCGCGACGGCCTGCGCGCGTTCGCGGCCGGCGACGAGGTCTTTGATCGTGACGATGCCCTGCTCTTTTTCATTCGAGCCGTAGAGGATTGCCAGCGGGATGTCGTACTGATCGGCGTACTTCAATTGCTTGCCCGGACCCTTCGCCGATCCGAGATACAGCTCCGTCGGAATGCCGGCGCGGCGCAGTTCCCAGGTCATTGCGAGATAGTCGGAGTGCAGGCCTGCGTCCATCATCGTGATGAGCACGCGTGCGGTTGCGCGCTGCTTGCTCACGGTGCCGAGGTGCGTGAGTGCGGCGAGGAGGCGATCGACGCCGATCGAGGCGCCGACGGCAGGTAATGCCTGGCCGGTAAAGCGCTTCACGAGACCGTCATAGCGGCCGCCGCCGAAGACGGAGCCGAACATCGGCGCGTCGGGGAGGATCGCTTCGAAGACGGGACCGTCGTAGTACGCCAGTCCGCGTGCGATGGAGAGATCGAGCGAGACCTGCGTGTCGTCGTAGCCGAGGGCGTAGAGGTGATTCGAGATTCGCTCGATGATGTCGATCTGCGCGGTTGCGTTTTCGAGCGAGCCGAAGAGCGCGCGCAACTGTGCGATCACCTCGCTGCGTGAATCCGATTTGATGCTGAGGAACTGGTCGATGCGCGAGACCGAATCCTGCGACAGACCGACGCCGCGGATGATGTCGCCCGACTCGTCTTTGTAGCCGTCCATCAACTCGCGCTTGACCTTGTCAAGACCGACCTTGTCGAGCTTGTCGAGCACGCGGAAGACATCCACGCCCTGTTCCGCGCTGATGCCGGAGTAAGCGAGCAACAGATTCAAAACCGCACGGCTGGAAAAGCGAACGAGATAGCTCGGAACTTTCAGCGCAGCGAGCGTGTCGCACATACCCGCGAGAATCTCAGTGTCTGCGATTTCGCTCTCGACGCCGACCGAGTCGAGATCGAACTGTGTGAACTCGCGATAGCGTCCCTTGTCCGGCTTGTCCGCGCGCCATACCGAGCCGACCGCATAGCGGCGGAACGGTCGCGGCAGCTCGTTGTACTGCGCGACGACGCGCGCCAGCGGTACGGTCAGATCGAAGCGAAGCCCGAGCTCTTCCTTCTCCGGATTGGTAACGCGGAAGATCGATTGCTGCGCTTCCTGTCCCGCGCTGCCGGAAAGCACATCGAGATACTCGATGGCCGGCGTGCTGAGCGGAACGAAGCCATACAACTCGTACACGCCACGGATCGTGTCGACCATCTGCTGACGGGCGAGCATCTGGTCGGGCAGGAGATCGCGAAGACCGCGGGAGAGGCGGGGGAGGACCTGGTCGGACATTGGTTGTCTTTCGGCCCGCGGCTACGAATTGAAAATTGAAAATTGAAAATTGAGAAATCGGAAGGCAGCGCGTCCGATCTTTCAATTTTCAATTTTTCATTTTCAATTCCGCCGCGAAGGCGGAGAAGGGATGGTACCGAGGGACGGGCTCGAACCGTCGACCTCTGGATCCACAATCCAGCGCTCTAACCAACTGAGCTACCCCGGCACGGGAGGCGAATGATACTCACGGCGGCGGCGATTGCAAAGAGGTGGGGATGCCGCAGGCCGCTCGGAAGAACACGACCGCCGTGCGATGCATTCTCGACCCGCGCGCAGGGGCGCGCGGGTCTTCGGTGAATGGGGGCTCTCTCTTCTGGAAGCGTCTCGGACGAGACAGGCACGATAGTCCGGCGGCCCGTGCCGTGCCGTTCAGAAAGGAACAAAAGCGTCATTCGTGGGCGAGAAACGCCCGGATGCGCTGGCAATTGATGCTGATCGAGCGACCGGCGGTATGGACCAGGCCGAGCGTTCGGAAGCGCTGCATGAACGCGGTGATGCGCGGGCGGGTCGTGCCGACGAACTGCGAGAGCTCTTCGTGCGAGATGTGTTGCTCCAGACGCAAAAGCGGTCCGTCGGGTCGGCCGAGTTTTTCCGCGACGGCGAGCAGCACCTTCGCGAGCCGTTGCTCCGAGTCGTTCGTGATGAGATCGAAGACCGCGTTCTGTCGCTCGCCGAGACGATGCGCGAGGTGGCGCAGGAGCGCATCGACCACGTGCGAGCGCTCCACTTCCGCGACGAACTCACGACGCGATGCGCGGCGCACGATCGTGAAGCGCATCGTCGTCGCGGTCTCGGTCCGCCGGCCAGTGCCGTGGAAACACGACTCGCCGAACAGTTCCCCTTCGCCGTAGATCGCGAGCAGGCAGTCCTTGCCCTCTTCCGACGCCATCGACAGCTTCACCTGTCCCGACTCGATGAGATACATCGAGTCGTCCTCGTCACCGATCGCGTAGATCGGCTTCTGTCCGTCGAGACGGGTTCGAGTCGCCCCAACGGTGTGGCGATCGAACACGTCTCGCAGAGACGGCGTCGGCAACGGTGCCGAGGTATTAATGGAATACATGTGGAATAGCGTCGATCGTAGGCAAGGACGATCTCTGCGTCAGTTCAGAATTGGACATGCATTCGCATGTCGTTGACGGAGTGGCTACGAACCGCAGAAAAGCGGGCACCTTCGTGCGCATTGATATTGCGCACTGAAATGGGCGCAGCGCGATGCACTCAGCGCACGCGGGTGCTCAATCGTGCACCGCGCATCGACCCGCGAAGCCTCAAATGTCTGCACGCGCACCTATCCTGCGCACGAACGGAGCCTGGAAGGGGGTGGACCCGTCTACTGAAGGTGGATCAGAAAATAGTGAAAAACAAGCGCGCGGACGATTTATCTGGCCGTCATCAGCACATCGGCGAACCAACCGCGCGCATCAGTCCAGTGTTTTTGGATAGTGAAGCCGGTTGCCTCGGCGAGTGCCGCGAGCGTCGCGTCGTTGTGTTTGTAGGAGCTTTCGGTGTGAATCGTCTCGCCTTCAGCGAATGAAAGATCGAGATCCAGCGCGTCGATGCGCACGCGTTGTTCGCACGTGCTGACGAGGTGCATTTCGATTCTGCCGTGTGCTTCGTCATAGAAAGCGCGATGATGAAATGCATCGAGCGCGAAGTGTCCGCCGAGCTCGCGATTGATGCGGCCGAGGAGGTTGAGATTGAACGCGGCGGTGACGCCGAGCGGATCGTCGTACGCCGGCTCGAGAATGTCGCGGCTCTTGCGCAGATCGGCGCCGAGAAAGAGCGCGTCGCCCGACGTGAGTCCGCTGCGTAAATCGGTGAGCATTGCGATCGCAGCATCGGGATCGAGATTTCCGATCGTCGATCCGAGGAACAACACAATAGTCCTGGACCGGCGGGCTCTCAGCCGGTCGACGACGCCCAGTGGAATCGAAGGCTTCGAAAAATCCGAACAGACCGCGGTGACGCGCAGTCCGGCATATTCATTGATCAATTCGCGGCCGCTGCGCTCCAGCATCTGCGCATCGACATCGACCGGGACATATTCGACGTCGGGCTGCCGCTCGGTGAGCACGTCGAGCAGGATGCGCGTCTTGCGTGCGGCGCCGCTTCCCAACTCGACGAGCCGCACGTTGTCGCCGAACGCGTCGACGATCTCCTTGCGATGCG
Source organism: Thermoanaerobaculia bacterium (assembly GCA_036009605.1). Taxonomy (GTDB): domain Bacteria; phylum Acidobacteriota; class Thermoanaerobaculia; order Gp7-AA8; family Gp7-AA8; genus QHVT01. Next base: position 10,488 of record DASYLL010000173.1, read on the forward strand.
CGGTCAGTACTTCCGCTTCCGCGCGCATGACGTAGTACTCGGGCAGAAAACAGATCGCATCGAACAGCGACGATCCGAGCGCGTCATAGAACCAGCGCGGCGGAAGCCATTTCTGCGTCGCGGTCAAACCCTCGCGGACGTCGCGTCCGAAATCCTCCGCCAGCACGCTCGCCTGCACGAGGTGAAAACGCGGTTCGGGTGCGCGGGAACAGACGGCCACGGTCATCAGACGGCGAATTGTAGGACGATGGATTGCCGGAAGTTGGCGGATTTGTTCAGAAGGCTGCGAACTTTCGACGATTAGAATCGTCTGATTGTCCGAAGCCCATGAAGCAAATCGTCGTTAGCACTCTCCTTCCTGCGGTCCTCGCCGGCTGTCTGTCCGGCTATTCGGAGACGCCGACGCCGGGGGAGCTGCGCGTGCGGCGCGGCGCTTTCACGAGCGAGCTGACGATTTCCGGCGAGGTCGAAGCCGCCCGCGGTGTGACGTTGAACGTGCCGCCGCTCCCGTCGTGGCAGACGGCAATCAAGTGGATTGCGGAAGACGGCGGAACGTTGAAAGCGGGAGAGCCAGCCGTCGAGCTCGACAATTCCGCACTCACCGCCGCTCTCGAATCGAAACGCCAGGCGCTGACGCAGGCGCTGCAGGAACTGGAACAGCAGCGGGCGGAATGGGCGGCGGACCTCGAGCAGAAACAGCTCGACGCCGACAAAGCGAAGTCAGAGCTCGACAAGGCGAAGCTCGACACGCTGCTGCCGCGCGATCTCGTCTCGACGAAGGTCTTCGAGGACTACCAGAGCGCGATGCGACGCACGACCGTCGCGTTCGAGAAAGCGGTCGATCTGCTGATGTCGCGTAAGACGGCGATCGCAGCGGAACGGCGCAATCTCGAGTTGCGCATCGAAAAGGCGCGACGCGACATCACCACCGCCGAAACCGCGATCGAAGCACTCGTGCTGCGCGCGCCGCGCGACGGCATCGTCGTCATCCGCGACATCCCGTGGGAAAGCCGCAAACTGCAGAGCGGCGACACGGTCTTCGTCGGCATGGCCATCGCGATGCTGCCCGATCTCGACACGGTCCGCGTGAAAGCCGCGTTGCCCGACGTCGATGACGGAAAGGTCGCGATCGGGATGCCGGTGACGATCACGCTCGACGCCTTTCCCGACGCGCCGTTCACCGGCAGGATCACCGGCATCTCCGCGGTCGCGCAGGAAAGCCGTCGCCAATCGCTGCGCCGCCATTTCGAAGTGCTGGTCGCATTCGATCGCCTCGATTCCGCACGCATGCGTCCCGGACTCTCGGCCCGCGTGATCATTCGCCGCGAAACCGATGGAACCGCAACGCTGGCCCCGCGCGCCGCAATCGATTTTTCCAACGCCACTCCGAAGGCGCATCTCGCCGGCGGCAGGAAGAAGGATGTGAAGCTCGGCGCCTGCAACGCGCAGGATTGTGTCGTGCTCGAGGGGTTGGAGGTCGGCGAGAAGCTCGCGCCGGTTGTGGGTGGGCCGCATGCGTAGCGTTTTCTTAGCCTCAGAGTCGCAGAGTCTCAGAGTCTCAGAGACCCGCCCCTCCACCCGAAATCATGGCAGCACCTCTCTGAGACTCTGCGACTCTGAGACTCTGAGACTATCGGAGTGCCGCGATGCGTAAACACGCGCGAATCGTCATCCCGATCGCACTCGTGGCGCTCTTCCTGTTCGGCGGTTGGACGCTGCGCAACAAGCTCGCCGCGGATCGGCAGGGCGACTGGGTGCGCGCGACGCGCGGCGATCTCGTCACCGGCTTCGAAGTGATCGGCACGCTCATCTCCAGCGCCTCCGACAGCCTCGGCCCGCCGCAGGTCGAGGATCTCTGGAACTTCAAGATCTCGCGCATGGCGCGCGAGGGCAGCGAAGTGAAGAAGGGCGAGCCGGTTCTTTCCTTCGATACGACGGAGCTGCAGCGCGATCTCGAAGAGAAGACCGCCGAGGCCGACGAATCGCGCAAGCAGATCGAGAAGGAGCGCAACGATCTCGCGCTCAAGAGCAAAGACGAACGGCTCGCGCTCGCCGAGTCCGAGGCGACGTTGCGCAAGACGTCGTTGAAGCTGGAGTCGCCGCCCGATCTCGTCGGCATCAGCGAGCGCAAGAAAGCCGAGATCGAGCACGCCATCGCAAAGCGCGAGTCCTCAGCGATCCGCTTGCGTATCGAAGCACTCGAGCGCGGCGCCCGTGCACGCATCGAGCTCCTGGAAAGCAGACGGAGCGAGGCCGAGGCATTCGTCACGCGTACGCAGGACGCGATTCAGAAGATGAACGTGATGGCCACGCGCGATGGCACGATCGTCTACACGACGAGCCGCAACGGCGAGAAACGCAAAGAAGGCGACAACGTCTGGAAAGCGGATCGCATCATCGAGATCCCCGACCTCAATCGCATGAAGGCCGAGGGCGAAGTCGATGAAGTCGATGCCGGACGCGTGGCGGTTGGTCAGCGTGTCTCGCTGCGCCTCGACGCGCATCCGGACGAAGAGTTCCAGGGGACGATCTCGTTCGCCGGCCGCACCGTTCAGCAGAAACGTAACTCGCAGGATCCGCTGAAAGTGCTGCGCGTCGAGATCAAGCTCGATCGCACCGATCCCGCAAAGATGCGTCCCGGGATGCGTTTTCAGGGAACGATCGAGTTGGGCCGCATCAAGAACGCCGTGTTGATCCCGCGCGACGCCGTCTTCCTCGGCAGCGACGGTCCCTTCGTGCATCGCCGCAACGCGCTGAAAGTTGAGCAGACGCCGGTGCAACTCGGTCGTGAGAACGATCGTTTTGTCGAGGTGCTCAAAGGGCTCGAACAGGGCGATCGCGTGCTCGTGACGAAGCAGGACGATGAGGAGAAGAAATCGTGAGGCGAGCAGTCTGTCATCCCGAGCGTAGCGAGGGACCTGTGCGGGCGGGGCGGGAATCACGTGCATGGCGCCCCACCCGCACAGGTCCCTCGCTCACGCTCGGGATGACGATGCTGCTCACTCTCGCTTGTGGTGCTAACTCCAACGAAGTCGCCACATTCAAAGTCGAGCCGATGACATTCGCGCGCCGCGTCACCGCGGAAGGCACGCTCAAGCCCGTGAAGGCGACGCCGGTCGGCGTGCCGCAGAACGCGACGTCACCGATGAAGCTCTCGTGGATCGCGGACGACGGCGCGCTGCTGCACAAGGGCGATCTCATCGTCCAATTCGACGCGGCCGATTTCGAAGACCTGCTGTTGCAGGGTCGCGAAGGGCGCTCGACCGCGTCGAACAAGCTCGAGAAGGCTGACGCCGAATCGTCCACGACGCGCGAGAACCTGCGTCGCGATGCGCGACTTGCGCAGAGCCAGCTCGAAGCCGCAAAACGTTTCAAGTTCGACGACGCTGAAATCTTCTCGCGCTATGCGCGGATCGAAGCGGAAGTCGACCAGGACCTCGCCGGCAGCCGCAAGCTCCACGCCGAAGAAGTCCTCGGCGTTCGCGAAAATCTCGCGCGCGTCGAGCGCGACATCATCTCGATCGAAGACCGTCGCGCCGGCATCAAGATCAAGCAGGCCGAGGAAGGGCTGCAGGCGTTGCAGGTCACGGCGCCGCATGACGGCATCCTCGTGCTGATGCGCAACTGGCGCGGCGACATGCCGCGCGTCGGTGACACGATGTGGCGCGGCCAGCCGATCGGCGAGATCCCGGAGCTGGCGTCGATGCAGGCCGAGGTGTTCGTGCTCGAAGCCGATGCCGCCGGCCTCGCGGTCGATCAGAAAGCGACGCTCTTTCTCGAAGCCGACTCGCGCACGCAGTTCCGTGGAAAGGTGAAGTCGGTCGACAAAGTCGCGCGACCACGCATCCCGCGACAGCCGGTGCAGTATTTCGGCGTGACCGTCGAGCTCGAAAAAACCGATCTCAAACTGATGAAGCCCGGCACGCGCGTTCGTGCGACGCTCGAAGTCGAAAATCAGAGCAACGCATTCGCGATCCCGCGGCAGGCGCTGTTCGAGAAGGAAGGGAAGAAGCTCGTCTATCGCAGGAAAGGCGATGGCTTCGAACCAGTGGAAGTGACGATTGGCTCTTCGAGTGCCGGACGCGTCGTCGTAACGAAAGGTCTCGCCAAGGGCGAGGAGATCGCGCTCGAGGATCCGACCGAGGAGAACCGCAAAGGAGCGGACTCGTAGCCATGGACCGTTCCGAAACCATCACCACCGCCTTCGGCAACCTCGGCCGCCATAAGCTCCGCACGTCGCTAACGATGCTTGGCATGGTGTTCGGCGTCGGCGCCGTCATCGCGATGCTTTCGATCGGCGCAGGCGCGGAGAAGAAAGCGCTCGAAGCGATCGGGAAGCTCGGCTTGCGCAACGTGATCGTTCGCGCGAAGCAGGTGAAGCCTGAGGATCGGCAGGAGCTGCGCAAGAAGTCGCTCGGCGTTTCGCTGCGCGATGGCGAGGCGATCATGGAAGCTGTGCCGAACATCGAGCGCGTGCTGCCGCGCGTCGAAGTGAAGGCGTACAAGATCATCGCCCCCGGCGCGAAAACGAAGGGCAAGGTCCTCGGCGTTTCGTGGCGTTATCGCGAAGTCGCGGATGTCGGTCTGGCCGAGGGACGTTTCTTCGATGCGCGCGACGAGCATGAGCACGCGCAAGTCGCGGTGATCGGTCCGGAAATCCGCCGCAATCTTTTCGGCTACGGCCCCGTACTCGGCAAGCAACTGAAGGTCAATGACGTCTGGCTGGAAATCGTCGGTGTGCTCGCGGCGGATTCATCCGGCGCACCGCAGGCATCGGCGACGGACGCCGCGGGATCGCAATCAACAGCGCGCGAGATCTGGATCCCGGTCAGTACGGCGATGCGCAAGTTCGATCGCGATCCGCTCGATGCGCCCGTCGATGAGTTGCTTGTCACAGTCAAAGAAGGCGTCTCGACGCGTCGCACGGGACAGGTGATCGAGCCGTTGCTGCAGCGGCTGCACGGCGGTGCGGATGACTACGAAGTCGTGATCCCCGAGGCGCTGCTCGAACAGAGCCGGCAGACGCAGCGGATCTTCAACATCGTCATGGGCTCGATCGCAGGCATTTCGCTGCTCGTCGGCGGCATCGGCATCATGAACATCATGCTCGCGAGCGTGCTGGAGCGAACGCGCGAGATCGGCGTCCGACGCGCGATCGGCGCAACGCGCCGCGACATCCGCTCGCAGTTCGTCATCGAGTCGTTCGCGATCTCGTTCCTTGGCGGCGTCACAGGGATTGTCATAGGAATCGTGCTTGCGCGCATCGTCGCGGCGTACGCCGGATGGCCGACCGTGATCACGATCTGGTCGCTCGTTCTGTCGACCGGTGTCTCGATCACGGTCGGGCTCGTATCAGGGATTTATCCCGCGGCGCGCGCGGCGGAATTGAATCCGGTCGAAGCGTTGCGGTACGAGTAGCTGTTGCTGCTGGTTGCTGGTTCAAGGTGCGGCATCGCAAGAGCGGAGAGTGCCGCGCTTGCGACGAGACACCTTGAACCAGCAACCAGCAACATTTCTCCAACGCCCGCGCATCTCACGCACAGGCCCGATATCATCCGCGCCATGCGAGTCACACGCTTCATTCTTCCACTGCTGTTCGTCGCGTCGGCGGCCATGGCGGCCACGTCGATCCCGCCGATGGCGTACAAACATCGCGTTCTGCCGAACGGCCTCGAGATCTATACCGTTCAGGATCGCGCAACGCCGACCGTATCGATTCAGGTCTGGTATCGCGTCGGATCGAAACATGATCCCGAGGGGCGGAGCGGGTTCGCGCATCTCTTCGAGCACATCATGTTCAAGAGCACGAAGAACATGCCGTCGGAGATGATGGATCGGCTGACGGAAGACGTCGGCGGCTTCAACAACGCGACGACCTTCGATGACTCGACCGCGTATTACGAAGTCGTTCCGTCGAACTATCTGCAGACGCTCTTGTGGGCGGAGGCGGAGCGGCTCGGATCGCTCACGGTCGACGAGGGGAACTTCAAGTCCGAGCGCGACGTCGTCAAGGAAGAGTTCCGCTTCCGCATTCTCGCTCCGCCGTATGGACGATTGTTTTACGCGATGGAGAAATACTCTTTCGTAAAACATCCGTATCGGCGTCCGGGCATCGGCAGCATCGAAGAGCTCGATGCCGCGACGATCGATGACGTGCGCGCCTTCCATCAGATGTTCTACCGTCCCGACAACGCGATCCTGATCGTCGTCGGCGATTTCGAACAGCAGCAGGTCGACGGCTGGATCGATCAGTACTTCACCTCGATCGCGAAGCCGGACAGTGCGATTCCGAAGGTCACGATCGAAGAGCCGGCGCGCACGGAAGAGAAGCGCATCGAAGAGTACGCGCCGAACGTCGCGCTGCCCGCGCTGGCGTTGACGTGGCTCACTCCGTCGGCGTCGCATGCGGATGCGATTCCGTTGTTCGTCGCGGCGACGATCCTGTCGGAAGGGGAGTCCTCCCGATTGCAGGAGAAGTTGGTGCGCGGCGAGATCTCGCAGGAAGTCTTCGCCAACGCCGACCTCCGCGAAGACCTTGGATTGTTCGGCATCGTCTCGATCATGGGCAGCGACCACGAGCCGGCCGAGGCGGAGAAATTGATTCGCGCAGAACTGGTGGCGCTGGCGGAGAAGGGTGTACCGGCGGCGGAGCTCGAGAAGGCGAAGAACCTCATCGTCACGAGCGCGTTGCGTGAGCGCGAGACGAGCAACGGCAAAGGCTTCGCACTCGGCGAAGTGCTGATCCTGCAGCACGACCCGAGCATCGTGAACACGGGACTCGGCAAAGTGCAGGCGACGACGGCCGCGGACATCCAGCGCGTCGTGAAGAAATACCTGATCGACGGCAAAGCGGTCGTCATCAATTATCTCGACGAGTCGAAGAAGGCGGTGGCGAAATGAAACGGCTCCTGATTGCGCTGCTCCTCACGGTTCCCGTTCTTGCGCAGCAGGTCGCGCCGCCGCCACCCGCCGCGCCGCGCGATCCGAAACTGCCGCAGCCGATCGAGAAGACGCTCGAAAACGGATTGCGCGTGATCGTCGTCCCGAAGCACGACATCCCACTCGTTGCCGCGCGTTTGATGGTCAAGACAGGCGGCGTCGCGGATCCGCGTGGCAAGGCCGGGCTGGCCGAGCTCACGGCGACGGTGCTGACGCAGGGCACGAAGACGAAGAGCGCGGAACAGATTGCGCGCGATGTGGAAGCACTCGGTGCGACGCTCGCCGCAACAGCGAACTGGGATTCGAGCGTGATCGATCTCAGCGTCATGCTGTCGAATCTGCCGAAGGCGATGGAGTCGGTTGCCGATGTGGCGCGCAATGCGACGTTCGCGAAGGATGAGTTCGAGCGCGAGCGCGATCAGCTCATCGACGCGTTACAGGTCGACCTGACGCAGCCGCGCACGCTCGCAGGCGCCGTGACCTCGCGACTGATCTTCGGCGATGCTCCTTATGGTGGACGTTTGAACGGAACACCGGCGACGATCAAGGAGATCAAGCGAGACGATCTCGTGCGCTTTCATCGGGACTATTACGTGCCGCAGAACGCGGTGCTGGTGATGGCGGGCGACATCAAAGCCGACGCTGCGTTCGCGCTAGCTCAGAGCGCGTTTGGTTCGTGGAAACGCGGCACGTCGAAGACGCAGGCGCCGGCGAAAGTCGGGAAGGCCGCGGCGCCGCGTGTGATCGTCGTCGATCTGCCGGACGCGGGTCAGGCGTCGGTTTCCGTCGCGCGCCAGGGCATCAGGCGCACCGATCCCGGCTACATGCAGGCCCTCGTCGCGAACTCGGTCCTTGGCGGCGGTTATTCGTCGCGGCTCAATCAGGAGATCCGCATCAAGCGCGGTCTCAGTTACGGCGCGGGCAGCTCATTCGATCCGCGCGTCGACGTCGGGCCGTTCAGCGCGCGCACGGATACAAAGAATGAATCCGCCGCGGAAGTCGCACGGATTCTCGTCGAGGAAGTCGGTCGCTTATCAGAGGTCGACGTTCCGGATACCGAGCTCACACCGCGCAAGGCAGCGCTGATCGGCAACTTTGCGCAGACGCTGGAGACGACGAGCGGAATCGTCGATGCGATCTCCGCGCTCGCGCTGTACGACCTGCCGCTCAGCGAGATCAATCGCTACATCAGCGGCGTGCAGGCCGTGACCGCAGAGCAGGTTCGCAAATTCGCGAGCACCAACCTGGGCCGCGAAGCGAACGTCGTCATCGTCGGCGATGCGAAGCAGTTTCTTGCGCCGCTGCAGAAGCAGTTCGGCGAAGTCGAAGTGATCAAGGTCGAGGAGCTGGATTTGAACTCGCCGACGCTGCGGGTGCGGAAGGCGAAGGGGTGAGTTTCAGGCCGCGCTTCGTCACGAGATACGTGGCGAAGCTGCCGAGCCAGTGGCCGCCTTCGTAGTGCTCGCCGGTGACGGCGGCGAGTCCTGCCTTTGCGTGCGCTTCTGCAGAGGCGACAAGCGTTGTTCTGCGCGAATCGTTTTCGGGTAGGCCGGAAGCGATGCCTTCGAGCATCCACGCGCGGCTGAGATTCAGTCCGTCGAGATGCGCGAGTTTCGGATCGCTCGGATCGGTCACGATCGCGGGCTTCAATGTCATCGACGGCATGAAGCTCGTGAGCCACGACGCGAACTCTTTTGGCGGCAGCACGCGACGCATGGCGTCGGCTTCGGCGAGACAGGGCGAGAGGAAGTCTTCGCCCGAAGGTTCGTACGCGAGCGGGCAGTTGCGGTCGCTGACATAGAAGGTGCGAGCTTTGTCGCGAACGAGCTTCGCGAAAGCGTCGTCGCCGGCGCCGGAATCGAGAATCAATCCGAGGGCGAAGGCGGTCTGACTGTGCTCGCCGGAGCGGACGGGATGGGAGAGTTTCGGGAGCCAGACGCGCAGTCGCTCGACCGCTGCGTCCTCGAGTGGTTTCATCGTCGCGTAGAGCGGATCGTTGGCTTCGCGCAACTCGCCGGTGAGCTGGAGTAGCCACGCCAATCCGTAAGGGCGCTCGAAACTCGCGCGGCCGGGACCGTTGAGATACGCGACTTCGACGGCAATCGTTTCGGGGGTGATGCTCTTCGCGAGTGCGCCTCGTGCTTTCGCAGCAAACGGAGCGTCGGGTGCGAGTCGCGAGAGACGCGCGAGCAGCCAGTGCCCGTGGACGGACGAGTGCCAGTCGTAGCAGCCGTAGAACGCCGGGGTGAGCTTGCGCGGCGGTGCGACGTCCGCGTCTGACTGCAGAACGTGCGCGACCTTGTTGGGATACTCCTGGTGTACGCACGCGAGCGCGAGCGTCGCGAAACGGTCGGCGGCTGCGGGATCGAGAGACAGCGTCGCGGCAAGGACGAAAGCGTCGAGCATGCCGCGAAGTCTAGCCGACACGGTCGGCAGCGCTGGTTGCTTCGCTGAGACACGTACGGCTGCCCAGTGGTCGGTTCTACCACCGCTTACCGAGAACGACCCACTCGGCAGCCGTACGTGCCACTCAGCGGAGCAACCAGCGCAGCCGGCCGTGCCGGCCCGGCTTAGCGCATCTGCATGACCACCCAGATGATCAGCGCGATGGCGATGACGGCGATGATGGCCATGGTGATGCCCGTGTTCTTCGTCGAGCTCGAGCTCACGGTTTCGACGATGACCCGGCGCTCGGCGTGATCTTCAGATTGTTCAGGTTCCGGCATGCCTGGCGGTGTCAGCAACGCCGGTGCCACGCGCGAGTTGCCGCGACGTGCGGATGAAAATCGGCAGCGCCAGGCACGACAGCGCCGCCGCGACGGCGAAGGCCGTACCGAGGCTCCAGCGTGCGCCGATGGCGCCGATGACGATCGAGCCGAGGCCGATGCCGGTGTCGAAGGCGAGGATCACGCTGCCGAACGTGCGGCCGCGGAACTGGTCGTCCGTGTTGGTGACGACGAAGGTCATGAAAGCGGGAAACGATGCGCCGAGGGCGAGACCCCAGAGGATGGCGGCGCCGATCATCTGCGCGCGCGATTGCGCCGCCGCGAGCAATGCGAACGCGAGGGGGACTGCGATGAAGGAGGGATAGAGCAGGACCTTCGGTCCGTGGCGATCACCGATGCGCGCAGTGAGAATGCGCACGACGACGACGGACGTCGCGAAGACTGTGAAGAATAGTGATTCGGGTTGAATGCCGCGCTCGCGCGAAAGAATCGCGACATAGCTCGTAATGCCGCCGTAGCCGA
>DASYLL010000174.1:0-3876 GCA_036009605.1 Thermoanaerobaculia bacterium
GTCCTCGAGTCGTGGTCGGCGCCGTTGCTGCTGCTTGGTGGGCTGGCTCTGCTCATCTGGGCCATTCGCAACGGCGGCGGGCTCGGCAACGTCCTGAGCCAGTCGTCGAAACTGCAATCCGGCAACACGCCGTTCTGGGTGCTTTTCCCCGCTGCACTGACAGCGAACGTCGGCTACTGGGCAACGCTTTCGCTGAACATTCCCGACTTCACGCGCTACGCGAAAAGCCAGCGCTCGCAAATGAAGGGACAGGCGCTCGGTCTGCCGACAACGATGACCGCGTTCGCATTCATCGGCGTCGCCGTCACCGCCGCGACGATCGTCGTCTTCGGCAAAGCGGTGTGGGATCCGATCCAGCTCGTGGCGATGATTGGTACGCCGTGGGTGATCATCTTCGGCGCGCTGGTGGTGCTCGCGGCGCAGATCACGACCAACATGGCCGCGAACGTCGTCTCACCCGCGAATGACTTTTCGAACCTCGCGCCGCGCAAAATCTCGTACGTCACCGGCGGTCTGATCACCGCCGTCATCGGCGTCGCCATGATGCCGTGGAAGCTCTACAACGACGCCGCCGCGTACATCTTCACCTGGCTCCTCGGCTACTCGAGTCTCATGGGCGCGCTCGGCGGCATCCTCATCGCCGATTACTGGGTCGTGCGCCGGCAAAAGCTCAACCTGCGCGATCTGTTCGAGCTCGAAGGCGAGTACACCTACACGAACGGAACGAACTGGCGTGCGGTCGCGGCGCTCGTGCTCTCGATCCTTCCCGTCGTTCCCGGCTTCATCCATGCCGTGATGACGCCGGGCGGGCAAGTCGCCAATCCCGGCCTCTTCGATCACATCTACACCTACGCATGGTTCGTTACGTTCATTCTCAGCTTCGTCCTCTATCTCGCGTTCATGAAACGAAAGGCATAGCCATGGCAGATCTCACTACGACGTTCACCGGACTCAGATTCGAGAACCCCTTTCTGCTCGCGTCGGCGCCGCCGACCGAGAGCGACGCCAACATCATGCGGGCCTTCGACGCGGGCTGGGGTGGCGTGGTCATCAAGACCGTCGGCATGCACCCGGTGACGAACGTCAAAGGGCCGAAGACGAAGTTCCTGCGCGCCGAGAACAACGGGACGAAACTCTCGATGAAGCCGCGGCCCGACAGCACGCTCATGGCGTCGTGGAACTGGGAGCTGATCTCCGACAAGCCGCTCGACTGGTGGATCGGCAAGCTCTCGCGCATCAAGAAGGCACATCCGACGAAGATGCTGATCGGCTCGATCATGGCCGGCTCCGGCAATGACAAAGAGCTGCACAACTGGCAGACGCTCGCCAAAGCGATGCAGGACGAAGGCTGCGACGGCCTCGAACTGAACTTCTCCTGCCCGCATATGGACCGCGTCGACATGGGCTCGAACGTCGGCAAGGACAAGGTGCTCTGCTCCGTCGTCACGCAGGCCGTCAAAGAAGTCGCCACGATTCCGGTGTGGGTGAAGCTCACTCCCGCAACCTCCAATATCGTCGAAGAAGCCGGTGCCACATTGCTCGGCGGCGCGGACGCCATCGCGTCTTCGAATACCTTCCCGTCGATCCCGCTGATCGATCCGAACACGCTCGATTTCGAAATGAACGTCGAAGGTCTCGTCTCCTCCGGCGGTCTCGGCGGTCCGGCAATCCTGCCGTTGTCGCTCGCGAAGATGTCGCAGCTCACGAAGGCGTTTCCCGTTGGCCAGTTCTCCGGCATCGGCGGCATCTCTTCGTTTGAACACGCCCTCAACTACTTCCTCCTCGGATGCGGAACCGTGCAGGTCTGCACCGCGGCGATGCTCGATCATGCGGTCGGTCCGAACGTGATCAAGCAGCTCCTCGCCGGCATGACCGAGTTTCTCGATCGCAATGCCGAGCGCGGATGGAAAAACCTCTCCGACTTCCGCGGTCTGCGGCGCGACGCGATCGTCGCGCACTCGCAGATCAAACGTCCGGACAGCGCGGACTATCACGGCGGCTATCAGGACGAGCAGCACGAGGGATACGCGACGCCGGCTCAGGTGTGATGGTGAAAGCGAAGCGCATGCTGCTCGCGGCGATTCTCGTCGCGGCAGCATGCACGCGTGAATCGCCGTCCGTCGCGCGCGGCGCGTATCTCGCGAACGGCGTCGCGCGCTGCTTCTGGTGTCACTCCCCTCTCGACAACAACAATCCCGCCTATCCGAAACCCGAGCTGCTCGGCTCGGGCGACGTTCTCGACCCGGACACGCCGATCGTCGCCGGCAATCTGACTCCCGACGTCCAGACCGGACTCGGCAATTGGAAAGACGCGGAGATCATCCGCGCGATTCGTGAAGGCGTCGGCCGCGATGGACATCCGCTGCGCGCCCATCCGGGCTCGTACTACAGCGTCATGACCGATCACGATGCCGCGTCGGTCGTCGCATATCTGCGCACGCTGAAACCGATCCGCAAGCCCCTTCCGAAAAGTGCGCCGCAGGTCGGCTCACGCGACTCGATTCAACCGTACGTCGCACCTGCGCGCACGAAAGATCTCGATGACGTCACAGCACGCGGCGCGTACCTCGCGCAACTCGGCGAATGCCTCGGCTGTCACACCACGACGACGCTCGACGGCAATCCCGCGCAGGACATGCGATTCGGCGGCGGCCGTCTGTTCTTCGTCGCGAACGGCGTCGGCAACGAGTACTACTCCGGCGCCCCGAAAGACACCCCGATCTTCGCATCCGCGAACCTCACGCCGCATTCGTCCGGCATCCCGTACTACACGGAAAATGTGTTCGTGAAGACGATCCGGAGCGGCCGCGTCAACGGCGTGCGTCCGCTCAGCGCGGCGATGCCGTGGATCTTCTTTCGCAGCATGACCGACGCGGATTTACGCGCGGTCTTCGCGTATCTGAAAACGCTTCCGCCTGTCGCGCACAACGTGAGCAACGCGGAGCCGCCGACATTCTGCCGACGCTGCAAACGATCACACGGCGGCGGCGCGTCGAATCGCTAACGCGCCCACTGGGCAGCCGTACGTGCCTCAGCGAAGCACCCAGCGCTGCCGGCCGTGCCGGCTAGCGGGCCACGCACTCGATTTCGAGCAAGAGATCAGTGCGACAGATCTCCGCTTCGAGAAACACGTTCGACGGCAACACTCCATTGAGCCGCTGCGCGACCAACGCGTAGTCGCCCTCCCGTCGAATGTACGTCTTCGCCGAGATTACATTCGCGAGTGTCCGCCCCGTTTGCGCGAGCACGATTTCGATGTTGCGCAACGTCTCCTCGAGCTGCGCGGCAACATCCTCGTGGTGCATGGTCTCGTGTCCAATGACACTCGACGTGCCGGAGACGAAAACGCGATCCTGCCAAACGGTGGCGCGTGAAAACGACGGACTCTTCGGACCGTACTGCGGCGGATAGCGATACGCCGCGACCTGCCGCGGATTCTCGACCTGCACGCCCGGTTCGCGCGCGGCGAGAAAGTACGTCACGAGTCCGCGTCCGCGCATTCCAACGGCACTCGCGGCAGGAAGATCGACGTCATGGTGATACCCCGCCGCGACGAACGCATCGTGACGTCCGGCGCAGAACAACTGATAGCGCTCGCGTCCTGCATCGTGCTCGTTGATCCCACCGACGAAGTTCCACATGCGCACGAAGTACGGGTAGCCCGCATCGCGCGCGTCCTCGATCAAACGCGCGTAGACCTTGCGCGAGAGCGATTCCAGCGGTTCCGTTTCCTCGACGACGACGGAACCGAAGCGCAAACCATCACCGGAATCCCAAACCTCGACGTGCGGGCCGGGACCCAGCGGACGAAGGGGGACGATGAGGGCACCCGAGGTGGCGGGGCCGAAGTGAATGACGTGCTCCGTTGATGGGACC
>DASYLL010000175.1:0-5954 GCA_036009605.1 Thermoanaerobaculia bacterium
TCGACGTCTCTCCGCCGCTGGCCAGCGTCAGCCTGGATCTGAGCCTCCCCGAGACCGTCGCCGGGAGCCCGTATTTCGTGCGTCCGGGGTATGCGTCGATCGCCGACCTCGTCGCGATGTTTCCGCAACTGACGAACGTCCCGAGCTACACGATGCGCATTCGCACCAGCCATCCCATCACCTCGCCGCCCATCACGCTTTCCACGTGGGCGTTCGTGACGATCACGAACAACGACACGCAGGAAGTCACGATCGTCGTCCCGTAACGGAGGCCATCGATGAAGACCACCGCGATTCTGTCCCTCTTGGCCCTCCTTCTCTCCGTTCCTGCGATGGCGCAGACGCCGCAGCCGAGTCTCGACAACTACGACGTCGTGCTCCTTCCCGTGTTCTCCTTCAACCCCGGCGCTCACGGCTCGCAGTGGGAAACGACGGTGAGCATCGCCAGCATCGAAAACAACGCGACGATGCCCGTGCCGATGCTCGCCGATGAGACATCGACCTGCGCCGGTCAAAGCGGCACCATCAACCTCGGCGTGGTGCGGCACGTCTGCCCGAGCTTCAACTCCCCCTCCGGTCTGTTCCTGTACGTCCCGAAGTCCCTTGGATCGCACCGGCTCTACGCGACCAGCCGCGTCCGCGATCTCACCCGTCAGGCTTCATCGGCGGGTACCGCGATTCCCATCGTCCGCGAGAGCCAGTTCCGCTCGAACGAGATCCTCCTGCTCGACATCCCTTCCGACGCGCGCTTCCGCACCAACCTTCGCATCTATGCCGGCCCCTGGACCAGCGGCGGCGGCACGCAGCGTTTCATCAACACGAGCAAGCAGGGGGTGACCGTGGACATCTACGCTTCCGGCTCGCTCGGCACCTCGCCGGCGCTGGCGAGTACAACCCTCGAACTGAGCGAGCCGCAACTGACCGCCGGCAGTCCGTACTACGTGCGTCCGGGCTATGTGTCGATCGCGGATCTCGTCGCGATGTTTCCGCAGCTCGCGAGCGTGCCGAGCTACACGATCCGCATCCGCACCGGCCAGCCCCTCACCTCGCCGCCGGTCGACCTGACCACGTGGGGCTTCGTCACGATCACGAACAACCAAACGCAGGAAATCACGACCATCAAACCGTGACGGAGAGAACGAAGGGGCTAAGAGTTTGGAGTGCGGCTGCCGCACTTCAAACTGACTACGGCGAGTGCGCGACCTCGGACACCAGACACCGCTCCAGCGTTTCGCACACGCGCGACACATCCTCGCGCGTCAATCCCACCCATGTCGGCAATGCAATCCCGCGACGCGCGATGTCCTCTGCGACCGGATAAGAGCCCACAGGGTCGAGATACGGCGGCAGCGCGTGCATCGGCGGAAACGCCGGACGTGTCTCGATGCCTTCGATTTCCATCGCGGCCATCACAGCTTCGGCGGCGATCGGGAGCAGCGCGACGAACATCCAGTACGCGTGACGCGCGAGGAGATGTTCGATCTGCCAGCTGATCCCGTCGATGCGCGAGAGATCTTCGCGATACCAGCTTGCGATCTCGAGTCGGCGCTCGATCATCTCGTCGATCCGTTCGAGCTGAGCGACGCCCACTGCAGCGACGAGGCTCGTCATCCGATAGTTGTAGCCGACGACGGGAAACCAGTAGCGGCGTTGAGGATCCATCCCCTGCCCGCGATAGAGGCGCACGCGTTCGGCAAGCGCGTCGTCATCCGTCACGACCATCCCGCCTTCGCCTGTCGTGAGCGTCTTGTTGCCATAGAAACTGAACGCTGCGATGTCGCCGAGGGAGCCGGCCATGCGGTCGTTCCACAGTGCGCCGTGTGCTTCGGCGGCGTCCTCGATCACGAAGAGACCGTGCTTGCGCGTGATGTCGTTGATCGCAGTCATGTCCGCGGGATGACCGTAGAGATGGACCGCAATGATGCCTTTCGTGCGCGGCGTGATCTTCGATTCGATGGCCGCGGGATCGAGACACCATGAAGATGATTCGGCGTCGAGGAACACCGGCGTTGCGCCGCAGTACGTGACGGCATTCGCGGTGGCGACGAACGTGAGCGTCGGCACGAGCACTTCGTCGCCCGCTTTCACATCGTGCGCGAGCAGCGCCAGATGCACCGCCGCGGTTCCGTTGCAGCAGGCGATCGCATGACGGACGCCGCAGAACGCCGCGAACTCGCGCTCGAACCGCGCGACATATTCTCCGATGGACGAGATGGCGCCCGAATCCATGCAGTCGAGCACGTACGCCCGCTCGTTGCCCGCGAGCGAAGGTGACGCCACCGGAATCCACCGCCCCTGCCTGATCAGAAGAGCCTCCCGCATGGCTCCTCCGCCACACGCCGCGCGAATTCTCGCATGTTAGTCTCGCCTCCATGCATCCCACGCAGTCCGATCTTACTGTGCGGCCGCTGCGGGCCGACGACGCGGCCGCGATCCTCGAATTGCTGCGCTCGCAATCGCCGGAGTACCTGCGATTTTTTTACGCGCTCCCTCGCGAAGAAGCAGCGCTCGCCGCCGTCCTCCGCAACCGCACGAAAGACACGTATCACGGCCTGTTCGAGGACGGGAACCTCGTCGCATTTTTCATGCTGCGCGGCTGGGACGAAGGCTATGCCATTCCGGCCTTCGGCGTCTTCGTCGACGAAGCAAGGTGCGGCCGCGGCTATTTCTTTCTGTCGATCTCGCTGGCCGTCGACCTTTGCCGCGACGCCGGCGCGCCGGCCTTCCTGGCCAAGATTCATCCCGAAAATCTCGCACCCCGCGCGGCGCGACGACTCCATCTCGTCGCCCAGGGCATCGAGCCCGGGACCGGCAACGTGATCTATCACCGCCCGATCCCGATCTAGCCGACCGCATGCGCATCCTCAAGCTCAGCGTTTATCCGGCGGTGTACCTCAGTTCGTTCTATCGCGCGCGACCGATCCTCGCACGTGAGGACTACGCAACGCAGCACGCCGCGCTGATGCACGACGCCTTCGGCTCCGCCGATTTCTGGACCGCGGCACTCGCCGCGCTCGGCCATGTCACGACGGATCTCATCATCACCGCGGAGCCGCTGCAGCGTGCGTGGGCGCGTGAGAACGACACGCCATGGCCCGCGACGCAATGGGAGTTTGCGATCGCACGCGCACAGATCCGCGCGTTTCGTCCCGATGTGTTGCTCGTCGCCGACTACTCGTTCGTGGACGCGGCGTTTCTGCGACAGTTACGGAGTGAGTGTCCGTCGATCCGTCAGACGATCGTCTGGTGCGGCGCGCCGTATCGCAACGCGGATCTGTTTCGCGCCTGCGACATGGTGCTGTCGTGCGTTCCGGAGCTGGTCGAAGACTTCCGCGCGCAGGGACTTCGCACGGAACATCTGCATCACGCCTTCGCGCCGCGCATTCTGGAGGGTCTGACCCCAACGGCGCCGTCCGTCGATTTCACGTTTCTCGGATCGGTGTCGCTGGCCAGCTCCTTTCATCGCGAGCGCGAGCGGATTCTCGCCGCGCTGGTGGACGAAACGAACATCGAGATTTACACCGGCGTCACGACGCCGTCGCTGCGCAAACGCGCGGGCGAACAGGCGCGCATTCTCGCGTTCGACGCCGTGACGCAGGCAAAGAAGCTCGGACTGTCATTGACGAAGGTTCCGGTAATCGGAAAGGTCGCGCGCTGGCCGGCACGACCCGGAAGAAGCGCGACGATCGACGCGCGCATCGCGAAGCGAGCAACGAGCGCGCTCTACGGTCTGGCGATGTTCAACAGACTGCGCGACAGCCGCGTCACGCTCAACACGCACATCGACATCTCGCGTCACAACGCCTCGAACATGCGTCTCTTCGAAGCGACCGGCGTCGGAGCGTGCCTGCTCACCGATCGCAAAGACAATCTGCGGGAACTGTTCGAGCCCGACGCTGAAGTCGTGACATACGACAGCGTCGCCGAGTGCGTGGAGAAGGTGCGCTATCTCCTCTCTCACGACAACGAACGCGCCGCGATTGCTGCTGCGGGACAACGGCGCACGCTGCGCGACCACACGTTTGCGCAGCGCGGACAACAGCTGGACGCGATTCTGCGGGAGTCCATCTGAGATCGCTCCTGAACTTTCTGCGCCGCCGGAGAAAGCCGATCGCGTCGTTCGAAGAGGTGGAGATCGCGGAGCGGCGTTTCTATCGCGAGTATCTGCACGAAGGCATGATCGTCTTCGACGTCGGAGCTCACATCGGCGAGCTGACGCTGCTCTTCTCGCACTGTACCAACGGCCCCGTACACGCCTTCGAAGCAGGACGCGCGAGCTTCGAACGTCTCGCAACCGCGACTGACGGCCAGAGCAACATCATGATCAATCACATCGCCGTCTCCGATCACGAGAACGGGATCGAGCTGCGCGTCTATGACGATGCGTACCTCGCCTGGAGCACGCAGGCCGATCGCCCGCTCGCGTCGTACGGCATCGACGTCACGCCCATCGCGACCGAGCGCGTCCCATCCATCACGCTCGATCGCTACTGCGAACGCAACGGCATCGCACACATCGACCTTCTGAAGATCGACGTCGAAGGCGCGGAACTGCAAGTGCTGCGCGGCGCAACACGCCTCCTCGCCGAACGGAGAATCCGCTGCCTGACGTTCGAGTACGGACAGACCACGTTCGACATGGGCAACACGCCCGAAGAGCTCGAAGCGCTGCTAGAACATCACGGCTACACGATCCGCAATCTCGTCGACGGCGATCCGACATTCCCCGGCAGAGAAAGCGCGCTCACGGCACAATTCGCAATGCACATCGCCACGGCATGATCCCGCTCCTCCCGCAATCGTCGACCGACTACTCCTGCCCGCACTGTCACGTGCCGTTGAACGTCCACGGTTTCTTCATCCCGGGGATGCGCAATCTCGCGCAGCTCGCATGCAAGCAATGCAGCCGCGAATATTACGGAGACCTCCGCAGCGGCCAGGCCTTCTACACGCCGCAACTTCTGGAGATCGCCACCGGCACCGTGCACGATCCGCATGGCGTCGCCTGGTTCGCGTCATGGCTCGCGAAGAGCTACGCGAATCGTGTTGCCGTGATGCCGGAGTTTCGCGTGATCGAACATCGCGCCGTGAAGCGGTCCGTCGTGTTCCTGAACTGCCTCGACACGCTGTACGGCCACGTGCTCCTCAAATTGCTCAACGCACAATTGCTGATCAACCGATCGGATCTCGATCTCATCGTGATGGTCCCGCGGTCCTTCGCCTGGCTCGTCCCCGATGGCGCGGCGCAAGTGTGGCTCGTCGACTGGCCACTGTCGCGCGGCACCGAATGGAACGACACACTCGCAAACGAGATCGGCCGTCGCCTGACCGCGTTCGCCGAAGTCCACCTCAGCATCGCGCACTCGCATCCACATCCAAACGATTACGACATCGAGCGCTTCACGCGTGTGCGCCCCTTCGCGATCGACGATTGGCGAACGCGCCTCGTCGATCCAACCGTCACGTTCATCTGGCGCGACGACCGCACGTGGAAAAGGCGTCTCACGTCCCAGCGACGCAACGTCGAACACTTCTGGCGCGCACTCCACGAGCAAATCCCGACGCTGAACTTCGCCGTCGCCGGCCTCGGCAACCCCGGCGGCCTCCCTTCCGCGATTCACGACCTGCGACAACCCTCACTCGACGCCAGCGCCGAACGCGCATGGTGCGAACGCTACGCAGCGAGCCATCTCGTGATCGGCATCCACGGCTCGAACATGCTCCTCCCATCCGCACACGCGGGCGGCGCCGTGGAACTGCTGCCGCGCGACCGCTGGGGCAACTACCTGCAGGATCTGCTGCTGCGTCCGAGCGATGCGCGCGACCTGCTCTTCCGCTATCGCTTCGTCCCCGACGACACGCCGCCCGCAGCGCTCGCGCAGCTCGCCGCATCGATCCTCACAGGTCTCCCAAAATTCACGGAGCTGATGCAATGACCAGTTTGGAGTGCGGCA
>DASYLL010000176.1:0-5069 GCA_036009605.1 Thermoanaerobaculia bacterium
TGCCAGTTATTGTGTGAAACGTGACTGGCGTCACGTCAGTCGATTTTGAGGACAGCCAGAAACGCTTCCTGCGGGATCTCCACCTTGCCCACCCGCTTCATCCGCTTCTTGCCCTCTTTCTGCTTCTCGAGGAGCTTGCGCTTGCGGCTGATGTCGCCGCCGTAGCATTTCGCGAGGACGTTCTTGCGCAGCGCTTTCACAGTCTCGCGCGCGACGATGCGATTGCCGATCGCCGCCTGCAGCGCGACTTCGAACATCTGGCGCGGGATGAACTCCTTCATCTTCTCGACGAGCATCTTGCCGCGCGGGAACGCTTTGTCTTTGTGCACGATGAGCGACAGCGCGTCGAGCGGCTCGCCGTTGACGAGGATGTCCATCTTCACGAGATCGCTCTCTCGGTATCCGATGAACTGATAGTCGAGCGATGCGTAGCCGCGCGAGATCGACTTGAGCTTGTCGAAGAAGTCGAGGATGACTTCGTTGAGCGGCATGTCGTACACGATCATCACGCGATTCGCCGACACGTACTCGAGCTTCTTCTGAATGCCGCGGCGTTCGATCGAGAGCGCGAGAATCGGTCCGACGAATTCGTCGGTTGAAAGAATGGTCACTTCGAAAAACGGCTCTTCGATCATGCGGATGTTCGCGGGATCGGGAAGCTTCTGCGGATTCTCGACTTCGATCACGTCGCCGTTCGTCAGCGTCACGCGATAGCGTGCGCCGGGCGCGGTCGTGAGCAGCTCGAGATTGAATTCGCGCTCGAGTCGCTCCTGGATGATCTCCATGTGCAGCAGGCCGAGGAAGCCGCAGCGGAAACCGAATCCGAGGGCGATGGAGTTTTCGGGTTCGTACGAGAAGGAGGCGTCGTTCAGCTTGAGCTTCGCCACCGCATCCCGAAGATTTTCATACTCCTCGGTGATGATCGGAAAGAGTCCCGCGAACACCATCGGCTTCACTTCCTGGAAGCCGGGCAGCATCTCCGGAGTCTCTTTCACGCCGGTGATCGTGTCGCCGATCTTGGCCTGCACGATGTCTTTGATGTTTGCGGAGATGAATCCGACTTCGCCGACGCCGAGCGAATCGATCGCTTTCGGCTTCGGCGTGAAGATGCCCATCTCCGTGATCTCGTACTCGCGGCCCGTCGACATGAACTTGATCTTCATGCCGCGCTTCAGCTGTCCGTCGATCATGCGTACGAGACAGACGACGCCGCGATACGGGTCGTACCAGGAATCGAAGAGCAGTCCGCGCGTGGGGCCGTCGGGCTCACCTTTCGGCGCCGGAATGTCGGTGATGATGCGTTCGAGGATCTCGGCGACACCGATACCCGCCTTCGCGGATGCAAGGACGGCGTTGTGCGCGTCGAGGCCGATCACGTTCTCGATCTGCTCGCGCACGCGCTCCGGATCGGCGGACGGGAGATCGACCTTATTGATGACGGCGAGGATGGCGAGATCGTTCTCGATGGCGAGATAGCTGTTCGCGAGCGTCTGCGCCTCGACGCCCTGGGTGGCGTCGACGACGAGAATCGCGCCCTCGCACGCCGCGAGGCTGCGGGAGACCTCGTAGCTGAAGTCGACGTGGCCGGGCGTGTCGATGAGGTTGAAGACGTAGTCCTGACCGGCGTTCGAGCGGTAGTTCACCGTCACGGCGCGGGCTTTGATCGTGATGCCGCGCTCGCGCTCGAGATCCATGTCGTCGAGCATCTGCTCGTGCATCTCGCGCTGTTCCACGGCGCCGGTGGTCTGCAGCAGCCGGTCGGACAAGGTGGTCTTGCCGTGGTCGATGTGCGCGATGATCGAGAAATTGCGGATGAACTGAGGGTCAGGCATTCGTGTTGGCGGGGCAATTAACACGAATGCCGCGCTTTGTCATCCCTTCCACTGATGTCCGCAGGCGCCGCACACCCGCTGATTGAAGATCAGGTGCGCCGCCACGATCACCGCAACCATGATCCCCGCGATGATGGCCGGGCTGAGGTGATAGATCACCGTGGCAGGCACCGCGAACGCAATCAGCGCCAGGTAAATCAGCCAGATGATCATGCCGCCGCGGCGGACTTTGTCGGAATTGCATTGGGGGCAGGTCAGGGCGGGCATTGGGGTCTCCGGGCCGTCTTTAGTCTCAGAGTCTCACAGTCGCAGAGTCTCAGAGAGTGTGCCTGCCGCGTTCGCTGAGACTCTGCGACTCTGAGACTGACCCCGGATGATATCGTCGCGCGCCATGGACCTCGGCATCCGCAACAAAGTGGCCATGGTCGCGGCGGCTTCGAAGGGACTCGGCCGCGCGATCGCCGAATCGCTCGCGGCGGAGGGCTGCCGTCTCTCGATCTGCTCCCGTTCGCCCGAGTCGCTCGAGCCCGTGAAACAAGCCCTCGGCGAGGACACGCTCGCGGTCGCCTGCGATGTTTCGAAGGCCGAGGATCTGCAGCGGTGGTTCGATGAGACGGTGGCGCGATTCGGACCGGTCGACATCCTCGTCACCAACACCGGCGGCCCGCCCGCGGCGCCGTTCCTCGAGCTCACAGAAGATCAGTGGCGCAGCGGCATCGACTCGACTCTGATGAACGTGATCCGCCTGTGCCGTCTCGTGATTCCGGGGATGCAGGAGCGGCGGTGGGGGCGCATCGTGCACCTGACGTCGTTCGTCGCGAAGCAGCCGGTGGAGCTGCTGACGGTGAGCTCGACGTTGCGCGCCGGGATTTCGGCGATGACGAAGACGCTCGCCGATCAGGTCGCGCGCGACGGCATTCTCGTCAACGCCGTGTTGCCGGGACACTTCCTCACCGATCGGCAGAAGCATCTCAGCGAGATTCGCGCGAAGGATCAGGGCATCACGCCGGAAGAGTATCTGCTCAAGTCCGAGGCGCTGATTCCGCTGGGACGGTTCGGGCGTGCGCAGGAGCTTGCGGACGTCGTCGCGTTTCTCTGTAGCGAGCGCGCGAGCTACGTCACGGGTGCGTCATTGCAGATTGACGGCGGGTTATACCGCGGTACGTTCTGAAGACGATCAACGCGACCGCCGCGAACGTGATCCAGCGTCCGATCACGAACGACCGCGGCAGGTAGACGAGGCGCACGC
The DNA here is from genome assembly GCA_036009605.1 of Thermoanaerobaculia bacterium. Lineage (GTDB taxonomy): Bacteria > Acidobacteriota > Thermoanaerobaculia > Gp7-AA8 > Gp7-AA8 > QHVT01. The sequence goes on from DASYLL010000176.1 coordinate 3,082, forward strand.
GATGGTTGCCGGCGGGTACGTGGATGCCGAGGAAGGCGTGATTCGCGAACTGCGTCTCGATGCGCTGGCCGTCGAGGTAGGCGCGCCAACCTTTCCACGCTGGCAGTGACGCGACGATCCAGCCGTCGCGCTGCATGTTCGCGTCGATCCGATACTCGCGCGCGGTGTTCGTGAATGTAACCGTGCCGGGACCGTTCTCGCGTTCGTGCGGCGCGAGCGACGCCTCGATCCATGCGCGCTCGCGGAAGTCGGTTTCGCTCTTCATCTGCGCGAGCGTGTCGGGTGCGTTGTAGCCGATGCGCACGTGTCGCGGAACAAAGACTCGCTCGATCACGCGCGTGTTCTCGAAGAGCAGCGTTCCGCGTTGCTGCGCGGCAATGCGCCAACCATCCGGCGGCGGATCGCGATCCCATGTGATCGCGTAACGCACATTGAGAAACGACAGGAACGGACGCGTCAGGTCGTCGACGCGGTTGAACCAGACCGGCTGATGGATCGACCAGATCGAGTACGTTTCGAAGTAGCGGCGGAACGTCATCGCCTGATAGCCGCGCACGTCTTCGAGCTCGTACAGCGCGCTCGTTCCGGGGTAGAACGCGAGGCCGTGTCCCGTGATGCGGAACGGCTCTATCGCAAGCGCCGCAAAGATCGGAATCGGCGGATACGCGACGCGCTGCTCGAACGAACGATAGGTGTCGCCGACCGAGATCCCACGCGTCACGATGACCATCGCGAGCAGGAGATACGGCTTGCGCAGCATCACCGGTCCGCGCTCGAGCAAGTCCTCGACGCCGAGCGCCGCGAGCACGCAAAGCGCGAACGCAGCGGCGAACGTGAACCGCTCGTTCAACGCCACATCGAACAGCGGCAGAGATTGCAGTGCACGTGCGAGCGGCGCCCACTCCGCGTGCGCGAGCAAGCCGAACACTGCCATCCCCGCGAAGAACCACGACTCCGTACTGCGCACGCGCCAGACCGCGCAGATCGCCAGCGCGAGGATGATCACTCCCACCAGCGGTAAGAGATCTGTCGCCAATCGCGCCGCGGCCTCTTTCGTCGACACACCGCGCGGAGCGTCCGCGAAGGAATCCATGCGAATCGCGTACTCCAGCGTCTGCGGCGCTGCTTCGAGAATCGGCAGAATGAAGATCGCGCTCAACGCCAGTGCGAGCAGTCCCGCGATCACGCCGTTCACGATCACGCGGCGGCTGCGCATCAGCAGCGCGTACGCGCCCGCGAGAAACACCACATGCATCGCGGTCTCGGGATGCCCCGAAAGCAACAGCAGCGTGAATGCGCTCATCAGAATCGGCACCGACCCGCGACGCACGCCGAGAAGTACGAGCGGCAGCAACGTCCATGCGAATCCGAGAGGCCAGAGGATGAAGAACACCAGCGACGTCGCGCACGTCCAGCCCGCGGCTGCGATCAGCGACGCCGATTCGCGACAACCGATCTCACGCGCAAAGAGAAACGCACCGAGCGCAGCGAGGAAGTGCGTGATCGCTGCAGAAAACGTCAATCCAATCGGCACGGGCAACAACAGCGCGATCAATAGAAACGGGTTGTACGGCGCCGATTGCCCCGACCCCGCGAGGATGTCGCCGGAGAGAATGAACGGATTCCACAGCGGCCACTCGCCGTGCGCGAGACACCACTGCACCGCCTTGCGCCACGGGATCATCTGCCCGTAGAGATCGGACAGCGCAGCGTTGTGCGGCTCGCCGACGAGACCGTACGTCTCTTTCATCCAGTTCAGCGGCTGGCTGCTGTACGGATGATCGACCGGCCCATACACGCGCGACGTGATCAGCGCGTAGCCGGTGAAGACGAACGGCAGCAGAAACAGCACCAGCGCGGCGAAGCGCGAAAGCGGACGAATGAAGCGATGGCTCAGCAGCAACAGCGCGATCGCAACGACCGCGTATGCCGCCAGAGCCACGTCACTCCCACTTCGCGCCGTTCATCTGCGCGACGATCTTCGCCAC